>NZ_JASGBI010000001.1:285000-585000 GCF_030053425.1 Lysobacter stagni
AGTGCTGTTCGCCTTCTGCGGCCTGGCCCTTTCCGGCTGCGCCAGCGGTGCGGATTCGTGGGTCGAACTGAACGGCCAGCGCTATTCGGTGGAGATCGCCGACGACGACGCCGAACGGGCGCGCGGACTGATGTTCCGCGACGAGATGGCGGCCGAACACGGAATGCTGTTCATCCACGAGCAGCAGGAGCCGCTCGCCTACTGGATGAAGAACACGAAGATCCCGCTGGACATCCTGTACTTCGACACCGACCGCAAGCTGGTGTCCCAGCAGCGCGACGTTCCGCCGTGCTCGCTGGGCGACCGCTGCCCGCCCTACCCGAGCAACACGCCCGCGCGCTATGTGCTGGAGCTCAATGCCGGCGAAGCGGCACGCCTGGGACTGAAGGACGGCGCCGGGCTGACGTTCGGGCCCGGCATCGCGACACCCTGAGCCCCGAGGGGTTCAGAGCGGCATCATCTCGAAATCGTCCTTGGTGACCCCGCAATCCGGGCACGTCCAGGTGTCCGGCACGTCCTCCCACCGGGTGCCCGGGGCGATCCCCTCTTCGGGCAGTCCCAGGGCCTCGTCGTAGATGAAGCCACAGACGACGCACATCCAGGTGCGGAAGGTGGTGGTCGCGGCGATCTCGGACATGGGCGGATAATGCGGGGGATTGCGGAACACGCATTGTCCCACCGCGCCCGCGCCCACGGAAGCTTCCACCCATGAGTCCCGCCTGGCCCCGACAGGGCCTCTATGCCATCACGCCCGACGAGCGGGACACCGCCCGTCTGCTCGCTCGCGTGGGCACGGTTCTGCAGGCCGGCGCGGTCTGGCTTCAATACCGCAACAAGGACGCCGATGATGGTCTGCGCGGTGAGCAGGCGCGCGAGCTCCTGACGCTGTGCCGGCGTCATGGCGTACCGCTGATCGTCAACGACGACTGGCGGCTGGCGGCCGCCATCGGCGCCGACGGCGCGCATCTGGGCGAGGACGATGGCGAGCTCGCGTCCGCTCGGGCCGCACTTCCTGCGGGCGCGATCCTCGGCGCCTCGTGCTACGACGATCTCGCCCTCGCGCGGCGTGCCGCGGCAGCGGGCGCGGACTACATCGCTTTTGGCGCCTTCTTCCCCTCGCCCACGAAGCCCAACGCGAGACGCGCGTCGCCCGCGCTGCTGCGCGACAGCGCAGCGCTTGGCCTCCCGCGGGTAGCGATCGGGGGCATCACGCCCGACAATGCGGGCCCGCTGGTCGAAGCGGGCGCCGACCTGCTGGCGGTGATCAGCGGCGTGTTCGATGCGGACGATCCCGGCGCGGCGGTTCGACGCTACCTCGCCGCCTTCACGCACTGACTCCCTTTTCGCCGCGCGCCCGCGCGCCTGGACCTGGAAAATCCCATGAAGCACACGCAATCGCACGAACTGTTCACCCGCGCCCTGGACCTGATCCCGGGTGGCGTCAACTCGCCCGTGCGGGCCTTCAGGTCGGTGGGCGGCGAACCATTCTTCGCGCAGCGCGCGGAAGGCGCCTATCTGTTCGACGTGGACGGCAATCGTTACGTCGACTACGTCGGCTCGTGGGGCCCGATGATCGCCGGCCACGCGCATCCGCAGGTGCTCGCGGCGGTCGAGAAGACCATGCGCGACGGTCTCAGCTTCGGCGTGCCCAATGCGCTGGAGGTCACGATGGCCGAGGCGATCACGCGCATCGTGCCCAGTTGCGAAATGGTGCGCATGGTGAACTCCGGCACCGAGGCCACGCTGTCGGCGATCCGCGTCGCGCGAGGCGTCACGGGCCGTACGCGCATCGTGAAGTTCGAAGGCTGCTACCACGGCCATGGCGACAGCTTCCTGGTGAAGGCCGGCAGCGGCGTGATGACCCTCGGCCTTCCGAATTCGCCGGGCGTTCCATCCGCCCTGGCGGACCTCACGCTCACGCTTCCGTACAACGATTTCGACGCGGCGACGAAACTGTTCGACGAGGTCGGCGGCGACATCGCGGGCCTCATCATTGAACCCATCGTCGGCAACGCCAACTGCATCCTGCCGCGCGAGGGTTACCTGCAACACCTGCGCGAACTGTGCACGAAGCACGGCACGCTGCTGATCTTCGACGAAGTGATGACCGGCTTCCGTGTCGCGCTTGGCGGCGCACAGCAGCGTTACGGCATCACCCCGGACCTGTCGACGTTCGGCAAGATCATCGGGGGCGGCATGCCGGTGGGCGCGTACGGCGGTCGTCGTGAATACATGTCGCAGGTCGCGCCGAGCGGGCCGATCTATCAGGCCGGCACGCTCAGCGGCAATCCGGTGGCGATGGCGGCGGGTCTGGCGACGCTGGACCTGATCCAGGCGCCGGGTTTCCACGACGCGCTCGAGCGCAGCACGCACGCGCTGTGCGACGGACTGGAAGCCGCCGCGCGCGAAGCCGGCGTGGCGTTTACCACGACGCGCGCACCGGGCATGTTCGGCCTGTATTTCCGCGAGGGCCCGGTGGAAACGTTCGAGGACGCGAAGGGCTCCGACACCGCACGCTTCAACCGCTTCTTCCACGCGATGCTGGAACGCGGCGTATATCTGGCACCGTCCGCATTCGAGGCTGGCTTCATCTCGAGCGCGCATGGCGAGGGCGAGATCGCGGCAACGGTGGCCGCTGCACGTGAGGCTTTCGCGATGGCGAAGGGCTGACCGAACGCACTTGGCGGCATAAGAAAGCCCGGGATTTCCCGGGCTTTTTCTGTTTCATCCGATGCCGGTGATCAGGCCGATGCGAACGCCCGGAGCGCAACACCCAACCGCGCCAGGCCTTCGGCAACATCGGCATCGTCGATGTTCAGCGCCGGCACGAAGCGGAGCACATCCGGGCCGGCCTGGAGCAGCAGCAGCCCCTGTTCGACGCACAGATCGAGGATCGCCGCCGCCTTGCCTGCGTGTTCCGGCCTCAGCTGCGCACCGAGCATCAGGCCGTAACCACGGACCTCCGAGAACAGGTGCAGCTCCGCATCGAGCGCCGCGAGCGCCTCGCGGATGACCGTGGACTGTCGCGCGACGTTGGCCAGCAGCGCTTCGCTCGACAGCTCGCGCAGGGCCGCGCGCGCCACTGCGGCGCCGAGCGGATTGCCGCCGAACGTCGTGCCGTGCGCGCCGAACTGCATCGCTTCTGCGGCACGTTCGCCCACCAGCATCGCGCCGATCGGGAAACCGCTGCCCAGCGCCTTGGCCAGCGTCACCACGTCGGGCGTGACACCGTAGGCATGGCACGCGAACAGGTGCCCCGTACGGCCCATGCCGCATTGGATCTCGTCGAGCATCAGCAACGCGCCATGGCGATCGCACAGCGCGCGCAGGCCCAGCAGGAAGTCCGGCGTCGCCGGCGTCACGCCACCCTCGCCCTGCACCGGCTCCACCAGCACCGCGCACACGGCGCCATCGGCCATCGCGGCCTCGGCTGCGGCCAGGTCGTTGAAGTCGCTGTAGCGGAAACCCGGAGGTAGCGGTTCGAAACCTTCGTGGTATTTCGGCTGCGCGCCGGCGGTCACGGCCGCGAGCGTGCGGCCGTGGAAGCTGCCGCGGAAGGTGAGGATGGCGCGGCGATCGGGCGTGCGCTCCTGCGATGTGGCCCACTTGCGCGCGAGCTTGATCGCCGCCTCGTTGGCCTCCGCACCGGAATTGCAGAAGAACACGCGCTGCGCGAAGCGCGATGCAGTGACCAGCTCCTCCGCCAGGCGCAGCGGCGGCTCGCTGACGAAAACGTTGCTGGTGTGCCAGAGTTTGCCGGCCTGCTCGGTCAGCGCCGCGACAAGCGTCGGATTCGCATGCCCGAGCGCATTCACTGCGATACCGGCGCCGAAGTCGACGTACTCGCGCCCTTCGCGATCCCACACGCGCGCGCCCCGGCCGTGGTCCAGCACGATCCGGCGCGGACGATAGACCGGCAGGTAGTAGCGTTCGGACAGCGAGTACAGGTCGGACGAGGGGGTCATGGCAGCACGGTGGAGGGCGGAAACCGACATTGTCGCCGATTGCAGCGCCCTCGGCGCGCAGCCGCGGGCTCAGCGCGGCCTGCGTGCCAGCTGCGTTTCGGTGAGGAACAGATCCGGCAGCAGATGGTCGGCCTTCGGATCGACCGCGTACCGGCTGAAGTCGGTGACACCCGCCGCGAACAGCACGTCGTCGTCGATGAGGAAGTGGCCGAAGTAGTCGTCGGAAGGACGCACCAGCACGACGTGCGCGGCGTCGGCGACGATCTCCGGCGTGCGGCAGAGCTCCGGACGCACGCCGGGAATCATGTTGATGGCGTCGGTGGCGATGACCGTACGCGGCCACAGCGCGTTGACCGCCACACCCTGCGGTCCGAACTCCGCCGCCAGGCCCAGCGTCACGAAACTCATGCCCATCTTCGCCAGCGTGTAGGCCGTGTGCGGCGCCCACCACTTGGGATCCAGGTTGAGCGGCGGCGCGAGCGAAAGGATGTGGGGATCGGGCGCCTTCAACAGATGGGGCAGGCAGGCCTGCGCGCACAGGAAAGTGCCGCGCGCGTTGACCTCCTGCATCAGGTCATAGCGCTTCATCGGCGTGTCCAGCGTGCTGCGCAGCCAGATCGCGCTGGCGTTGTTGACCAGGATGTCGATGCCGCCGAACGTATCCACCGTCGCGGCGACGGCCGCCTGCACCTCTTCTTCCTCGCGGATGTCGCATTTCAGCGCCAGCGCCTTGCCGCCGGCGGCTTCGACTTCGGCCGCAACGGTGTGGATGGTGCCGGGCAGTTTCGGGTTGGGCACCGCGGACTTGGCCACGATGGCGACATTGGCCCCGTCCTGCGCGGCGCGCAGCGCGATGGCACGACCGATGCCGCGGGAGGCACCGGTGATGAAGAGAGTCTTGCCGGACAGCGTGCGCATGGCGCTTCTCCTTGTGTGCCGAGGCAAGCCCTAGGGCTTGGGCCCCTGGCCTTCGTTGTCTTCCCATTGCAGCAGCCGGCGCGTTACGAACCGGTAGACCGGTTTTCCGGTGGCGAACCACGCCTCGCGCAGCCACGAGTGGCGCTTGAGCACGCGTCGTTCCACCGGCGTCAGCGCCTGCGGGCAGTAGGTGCGTTTGTGTTTGAGCAGGTGACGCAGGTCCTCGCGGGCCAGCAACCGCATCCAGGGCGAACGCGGGCGGCCGTGCGTGGCGAGTTGGAAGTCGATGATGCCGGGCGTTCCGTCAGCCAGGACCAGCCAGTTGGCTTCCTTGGCAAGGTCGTTGTGGGCGACTCCGCGCCGGTGGAGCTGCTGCAGCAGACGCCGGGCGCGCCGGAAATAGGCGACATCGCCGCGCGGCGGGCGCTGATACATGGCCGCACCGTCCAGATAGCTGCGATCCAGGCGACGACCATCCCAACCGCGCAACTGCGGCATGGCCGGCAGGCCGTCCACACGCTCCAGCGCCAGCGCCTCGCGCCGCGCCAGCCACCAGGCCGGCACGCGCAGCCACGCCGGCACATGACGCAGATCGCGGCGCACGAACAGGCCCTGCTCGTCGCGCATCAGCGCGATGCGGCCGAAGCTGTCGGCCTTGAGGGCCTGGACTTCGGTGGCGTGACGTTGGACCGGCCGGGACGAGGACATCGCATCAGTGTACGGAATCACACGGGAATCACGTCGATGCACGCCGGTCCGGGCACGCGCCATCGCACCGTCATCGACGCGCTGCCTATAATCGGCCGATGGACTCGGCCTGGATCGAAAGCGCGACCGCGTGGATCGCGGCAAACCCCATCGCCGCCGGCGCCGTCATTTTCCTCATCGCCTTCTGCGATGCGCTGGTCGTGCTCGGCATCGTGGTGCCGGCACTGCCGCTGCTGTTCGCGGTGGGCGCGCTGGTGGGCCTGGGTCATATCAATGGCCCGTACGCGCTGGGTTGCGCGGCGCTCGGTGCGTTCTTCGGCGACGGACTGAGCTACTGGGTCGGCTACCGCTGGGGCCCGCAGCTGCGCACGCGCTGGCCGTTCTCGCGCTACCCGCAATGGCTGGACAGCGGCGAGGCGATGTTCCGGCGCCACGGCATGAAGAGCATCGCCATCGCGCGCTTCGTCGGCGCGGTGCGGCCGTTCGTGCCCGCCATCGCCGGCATGCTGCGCATGCCGCTGCGGCGTTACGCACTCCCCAGCCTGCTGGCCTGCATCGCGTGGGCGTTGCTGTTCCTGCTGCCGGGCTGGGTGCTGGGCAAGTCCTACGACGCGGTGGCTGCGGTTGCCGATCGCCTGGCACTCGTACTGGGTGCACTGGTCGTTGCCGTCGCCCTGGTCTGGGCGGTGGTGCTCTACACGTGGCGATGGTTCGCGGCGCACGCCGACAACCTGCTCGCGCGCGCCCTGCGCTGGACGCGCAATCATCCGCACCTGGGCCGCTACGCCGCCGCGCTGATCGATCCAAACCGGCCCGAGTCACCGTCGCTGCTGATGCTGGCGGTGTGCCTTCTGGCGATCAGCTGGGCGTGGTTCACCCTGCTGGCCACGCTGCTGGCCAGCGGCGGACCACTGGCGTTGGACCACACGATCCACGAGGTGATGTGGAGCCTGCGCAATCCGCTGGCCGATCGCATGATGGCCGCGCTGGCCAGCCTGGGCGATGCCGCGGTGCTGGGTCCGGCCGCGCTGGTCGCGCTGGCCTATCTGCTGTGGCGCAAGCGCTGGATGGCGGCCGCGCACTTCGCTGCGGCGATCGTGTTCGGGTTGGCACTGACCTCGCTGCTGGAAGCGGCCATCGACATGCCGCGTCCACCGACCGCGCCGGCCGGCTTCGGTTTCCCGTCGGTGGCGGTGACGATGTGCACCATCGTGTTCGGCTTCTTCGCCGTGCTCATCGCACGCGAACTGCCGGGACGCACCCGCGTGTGGCCCTACCTGCTCGCCGGCGTGGTCACCACGGTGGTGGGCTTCGCGCGGCTGTACCTGGGCGCGCACTGGCCCAGCGACCTGGTCGGCGGCACGCTGTTCGGCGTGCTGTGGCTGCTCGCGCTGGGCATCGCCTACCGCCGACACGTCGCGCGCTCGTTCTGGATGCGCCCGCTGGCCTGGCTGTTCTACGGCACCTTCGCCGTCGCCGCGCTGTGGCATGCGCCGCGTACGGCCGACGCATTGCTGGCTCGCTTCGCCGCCGCCACACCGACCACGGTGATGAAGCACGGCCAGTGGTGGCAGCACGACTGGTCGGACCTGCCTGCGCAGCGCAACGAGCGCGACCAGCGCCGTCGCTGGCCATTGGACGTGCAGGTCGCCGGCCCCCTGGAACCCCTGCAGGCGCGACTGGAATCCAAGGGCTGGCGCGTGCAGCCGCAGGCGGACTGGGAAGCGACGGTCGGCCTGCTCGACGACGACGCCGACATGCACGCACAGCCCGTGCTGCCGGCCACCCTCGATGCGCAGGCCGAAACGCTGCTGATGCTCCACGACGGCAGCACCGCTGACGAGCAGTACGCGCTGCGACTTTGGCGCGCGCCGGTGCTGCTGGACGACGGCACACCGTTGTGGATCGGCACCAGCCAGACCCTGCATCTGTCGCGCCCGCTCGGCGCGGCCACCTTGTGGTTGCCGATCAACGACGACGGCCGCGCGCACGCGCTGGTGCGCGAAGCGCTGACGGGCATGGATTCGGTCGAACAACCGCACCCGCACGGCCAGACGCCGGTGCTGCGCATCCGCACCACGGCGCCGCGCAGCGGGGACTCAGGGCAGTAACGCGAGCAGGCGATCCAGCCGCGCGTGCGGATCGTCGGTCTGCAGGAGCACCTGTCGCTGCGCATCCTGCAGCGGCAACAACTCGGCCAGTCGCCAGCCCACCCACGCCGCGTCGTCGAAGTACGCATGCGGCGCTTTCGAATGTTCGCCTCCGACCTTCTCCAGGATCTGCTCGAGCAGCTTGCCGAGCAGACCGTGTTCCGGGCGCAATGTGTCGTCCGGGTCGGGATCGCACCAGGTGACATCTGCGACCTGCAGGCCGTTGTCGCGCACCCGCACACGCACCGCATGGAAGCGTCGCGTGCCGCGTACCTGCAGCGTGAGCAGCCCATCGTCGCCGCGGCCGAAATCCTCGATCACCGCTTCGGTGCCGTACGCCGCGGCGCTGGCCGGCGCGCCGGCCTCCTCGCCGTCGATGATCAGGCAGACGCCGAAGCCCTTGCCGTTGCGGCTGCAATCGCGGATGAGATCGAGGTAGCGCGGTTCGAACACGCGCAGGCCCAGCGCTGCACCGGGCAGAAGCACCGTGTGCAGCGGAAACAGGCCCAGCGGCTGGATGTCGTCGGCAACTGGCATCGATGCCAGTTTAGGCCCGAATGCGGGCACGTGTCGCGACGGGTTCAGCGTCCGCCCTGTTCCTTCAACGCGGCGAGAAAGCGACGCGGCGCACCGTCGAAACCACCGTTCGACATGAACACGACGTGGTCGCCAGCGCGCGCACGTTCGCGCAGCGCCGCGATGAGGGTATCGGCGTCCGGCACGGCAACCCCTTCGCCACGCAACGCTCCCACCACCCGGGTCGCATCCCAGGCCAGTTCGGGACGGTGCAGGAACACCACCGTATCGGCGATGTCCAGCGACGGGGCAAGCGCATCGGCGTGCGCGCCCAGGCGCATCGAATTGCTGCGCGGCTCCATCGCCACGACGATGCGCGCATCGCCCACCTTCACGCGCAATCCCGCGAGCGTGGTGGCGATGGCGGTGGGATGGTGGGCGAAGTCGTCGTACACCGTGATGCCCTGCGCCTGGCCGATCACCTCCAGCCGACGCTTCACGCTGCGGAACTGCGCCAGCGCCGGCAGCACGGAGGCGACCTCGACACCCACCGCGTTCGCGGCGGCCAGCGCGGCCAGCGCGTTCATCACGTTATGGCGGCCGAGCAGCGGCCAGTGCACCTCACCGAGCGTTTCGCCGCGATGGACGACGGCGAAGTGGCTGCCGTCCTCGGCGATCAGATGGGCTGTCCAGTCGAAGGACGCGCGCGCGGCAACGCTTTCGTCGCTGCGGTCGCCGTGGGCTTCACTGCGTGCGGCCGGCGGCAGCAGGCTCGCATCCAGACCGAAGGTTTCCACCGGCGTCCAGCAGCCCATCGCGAGCACTTCGGACAGGCGCTGGTCCTCGCCGTTGACGATCAGGCGTCCGCGGCGTGGCACGGTGCGCACCAGGTGGTGGAACTGGCGCTGGATCGCGGCCACGTCCGGGAAGATGTCGGCGTGGTCGTATTCCAGGTTGTTGAGGATCGCCACCAGCGGTCGGTAGTGGACGAACTTGCTGCGCTTGTCGAAGAACGCGGTGTCGTACTCGTCGGCCTCGACCACGAATTCGCGACCCGCACCCACGCGCGCCGACACGCCGAAATCCTCGGCGACGCCGCCGATCAGGAAGCCCGGTTCGCGGCCGGCGGCCTGCAGCAGGAAGGTGAGGATGGTGGTCGTCGTGGTCTTGCCGTGCGTGCCGGCCACGGCCAGCGTGTCGCGGCCCGGCAGCAGGTTCTCGCTGAGCCACTGCGCACCGGACGTGTAGCGCCGGCCGTCATCGAGGACCTGCTCCACCGCCGCATTGCCGCGCGAAAGCGCGTTGCCGACGACGATCTGCTCGCAGTCGGCGGAAATGTGGCCGGGCGTATAGCCCTGCTTCAACGCGATGCCGAGTTGTTCCAGCTGCGTGGACATCGGCGGATACACCGCCTGGTCGCTTCCTTCGACATCAAAGCCGAGTTCGCGCGCGAGCGCGGCGACACCGCCCATGAACGTTCCGGCGATACCCAAAATATGAATCTTCAAGATCAGCACGTCCTAGACGGTGGCGACACGGCAAGCCGGAGTGTGCACCGCAAGGCCATCACTCCCCCTCTCCCGCTCGCGGAAGAGGGCAAGGGGAGAGGGCGAAGCCTCGATCGCATGACCGAAGCGGCACCAGAACCCCTCTCCCTGGTCGCCTTCGGCGACCTTTTCCTCTCCCGCAAGGGGAGAGGGGAAAAACTCACCCCACTTCCTTCGCCGGCGACAACGCCTCGACGATGCGGGTGAACACTTCGTCCAGCGAGCCCACGCCGTTCACGACGGTGAGCTGGCCGTGCTGGCGGTAGAAGCCGATCACCGGCGCGGTCTGGTCGTCGTACACCTTCAGGCGCGTGCGCACCGATTCCGGACTGTCGTCGGCGCGGCCTTCGGCCTTGGCGCGGCCGGCGATGCGCTCGACCAGCAGTTCGGTCGGCACTTCCAGCTGCACGGCGTAATCCATCGGCTGGCCGATCCGGCCCAGCAGCTTGTCCAGCGCATCGGCCTGCGCCAGGTTGCGCGGGTAGCCGTCGAGGATGAAGCCGCCCTTGGTGTCGGCGCGCGAGAAGCGGTCCTCGAGCATGCCCAGCAGAATCTCGTCGCTGACCAGGTTGCCCGAAGCCATGATCTCCTTGGCCTCCAGACCCAGCTTGCTGCCGGCCGCCACTTCAGCGCGCAGCAGGTCGCCGGTCGAGATGTGCGGGACCTGCAGATGCTCCTTGAGGCGCGCGGCCTGCGTGCCCTTGCCGGAGCCGGGCGCGCCCAGAAGTACCAATCGCATCAACATCACTCCTAGAACGGGAAAATTCGGCGGCCGCGCGGCCGTGCGAGCGGGCCGGGGACCCGCGTCGCCTGCCCGGGGTGCGGCGCTACACTCGCAGCGCACTGCCCCGCCGGGCAAATGTTGCGGGCACTTTACCGCATCCCGGCCTCAATCCAGGAATGAACATGGCCTCAGGAACCCTGCTTTATGCGCAGTCGGGCGGTGTCACCGCCGTCATCAACGCCACCGCCTCGGCTGTGATCGAGGCGGCCCGGGCCCGCAAGGTGAAGGTACTGGCGGCCCGCAACGGCATCCTGGGCGCTCTGCGGGAGGAGTTGATCGACACCTCGAAGGAGTCCGCCGCCGCCATCCGCGCCCTCGCCCATACCCCGGGCGGTGCCTTCGGCTCCTGCCGCGTGAAGCTGAAATCGCTGCAACAGGACCGGGCCCGCTACGAGCGCCTGCTGGACGTCCTGCGCGCCCACGATGTGCGCTGGTTCCTCTACAACGGCGGCAACGACTCGGCCGACACCGCACTGAAGGTGTCGCAGCTGGCGGCGGAGTTCGGCTATCCGCTGACCTGCGTGGGCGTGCCCAAGACGGTCGACAACGACCTCGCGGTCACCGATTGCTGCCCCGGTTTCGGTTCGGCGGCGAAGTACACGGCAGTGTCGGTGCGCGAGTGCGCGCTGGATGTCGCCGCGATGGCCGACACGTCCACCAAGGTGTTCGTGTACGAGGCGATGGGCCGCCATGCCGGCTGGCTGGCCGCGGCCGCCGGCCTGGCCGGCGACGGCGAGAACGCCGCCCCGCACCTGATCCTGTTTCCCGAGCGCCCCTATGACGAAGCCGATTTCTTCGCGAAGGTGAAGGCCACGGTCGAACGCGTGGGCTACTGCGTGGTCGTCGCCAGCGAGGGCATCCAGACGCGCGACGGCAAGTTCGTCGCAGACGCCGGTGGCGGCAAGGATTCCTTCGGCCACACGCAGCTTGGCGGCGTGGCGTCGTTCCTCGCCGGGCGGGTGAAGGATGCACTGGGTTACAAGGTCCACTGGGCCCTGCCCGACTATCTGCAACGCTCGGCGCGTCACCTGGCATCGAAGACCGACGTCGAACAGGCGCAGGCCGTGGGACGCAAGGCGGTGGAGTTCGCTCTCAAGGGCATGAACGCGGTGATGCCCGTCATCGTGCGCACCTCGGATGCGCCGTATCGATGGAAGGTCGAAGCGGCGCCGCTGTCGAAGATCGCCAACCACGAGAAGAAGATGCCGGCCAACTTCCTGCGCAAGGACGGCTACGGCATCACGCCCGCCGCGCGTCGCTACCTGGAGCCGCTGATCCGAGGCGAAGCGCCGCCCCCGTTCGGTCGCGATGGCCTGCCGAAGTACGTGACGCTGAAGAACGTCGCCGTGACGAGGAAGCTGCCGCCCTTCGCCGGTTGAGGGCGCTTGCCAACACCCCATTGGCTTGTTCAAGCTGCCGGCACCCGGGCACACCCGGGAGCCCTCGGGGAGGGGGGTGCGGTGAACGGGAGAGATCGCCTGGGGAGGCGAGCCTGTTCGATGGCGCACGCCATCCCCGGGTCCGGAACGAACCACAACAGGGGATGTCGAGAAATGATGCGTAATCTGATGCGCGGCGCGTGTGCGACCGCGGTAATGCTGTTCGCGCTGACCGGCTGCGTGAGCATGCCCAAGCAGCAGGCATACAACCGCGAGGCGCATGCTTCGCTGAAGACGATCGCGGTGCTCGAAACGCACCAGACCAAGCCGACGGTGTTCATGCTCAACCATCCGGGCATGAGCTTCGGCCTGATCGGCGGCCTGGTGGCCGCGAGCGATCAGGCGAGCAAGGAGAAGAAGCTCAACGCCACCTTCACCCAGGCGGGCTTCGAACCGCTGGCGTACTTCCGCGAGAGCCTGACCACGCACATGGCCGAGCGCGGCTACACGCTGGTGTGGCCGAGCACGCAGATCGAGGCGGCGAAGATTCCGCGCGGTTCGTTCGGCCTTCGCAAGGCCTACAAGCCCGCGCAGGCCGATGCGCAGATGGACATCAATTTCGGCTTCCTGGGGTATGCCGCCGCCGGCGCCAGCGACAGCACGCCGTATCGTCCGACGGCGACGATGGCCGTGCGCCTGGTCAGCGCGGACGGCAAGGAGAACTTCTACACCGACTACTTCGCCTACAACAACGTGTTCAACCTTGCCGACGCCGTGGCGATCAACGCCGATCCCACGCACAGCTACCCGGACTTCGACAAATTGAACTCGGCCGGTCCGCGCACGGTGGAGGGCATGAAGCTGGCGATCGATGCCATCGCCACCGAAATCGCGCGCAAGCTCTGAGGCGGCCGACATGCGTGCGATCGCACTGGCATTGTTGCTGACGGCATCGCTCACCGGCTGTTCGGGCATCGCCTACAAGGCCGCCATGCCCAACGTTTCGATGAACTGCGTGGACAGCCTTCAGGCCGTGTCCGGCATGCCGCTGAAGTTCCCCGTGCCGGGCGAGGAGCTCGACGAGCATGAAGGCTTCGTCGAGTTCGCCAGCGTGGCGCGGTGCTACCGCCCCGCGGAAGGAACACCGGTCCCGGTGGCGCTGTATCGCCTGGAATCGATCACGCCGCCGGCGGAGGTGAAGGTCTCGGTGCAGTTGTCCACGGGCGGCACGTTTGCCGCAGCGCTGGACGTCCTCGACGCCGACATGAAGCCGCTTCGTCGTTACGGATTCGAGCAGTTCACGCGACGCGGGAGTACGTACTCGCTGGACGTGTTCCTCAATCCGTCGACCACGACGCCGGCCTACGTGATGTTGTCGCCCGACCAGACGCACGTCGGAAAGAAGGACACCGCGACGGGCTCGGCGACCAACGTTTCGCCGATCCTGGCCGGCCCGGTGATGTTCATGTACCACACCGGTTCCGAGACGGTGACGGAAAACCCGCTGCTGCAGGGCGGCAAGGTGCGCGTGGTAGCCCACCCGCACCGCACTGCGATCACCGCCGACTGATCGCTGCCTGGATCGACGGCGACCGGATTCCGGTCGCCGTCCTTTCCGGCCTCATCCGCCGCAGGCGCGTCCCTCGACCGCCGCTTCCGCCGCGAACATCGGCACGGGCGCAACCTGTCCGGTCGCCTGCTGCTGCTTCGATTCCTGCAGGTAGATGCGCGCCTTGCCCTGCGCGTCCAGCTTCGGCGTCTTGTCCAGCGGCTTACGCCACACGCGAACCACCGCCTGCTGCGATGGGCACGCTGCGCTGGGCACGCGGATCAGATCGTTGAGCAGCCAGCCGTTCGCCGTCGCGGGCTTCACTTTCGCCGCATCGACGAAGCGCGCACGCGGCTGGCATTGCGGACTGGTGCGCACCACGGTGAACGCATAGGGATCGTTCGCCTGGCCGGTGAACATGCCTTCCAGGCGCGCGCAGGCCTCGGGGATCTGGCGCAGCGTATGGACCACGTTCTGCGCCTGGGGCTGCACGGGCCCACGGGCGATTTCCGGCTTGGGCTCCGCGGCCGCGACCTGCGCGATGAACGCGACGAGAAGAAGAGGCAACAGCCGCATGACACTCGATCTCCGTCCGTGACAGCCATCGCAGGCTGGCATGGGTGCGCTGAATGCTGCGTTCACGGCGTGCGCCCCGACGGGGCCTGTGCGATAGTCCACCCGTTGCAGCGGTGACCCACGACCCGCGCAGCTACAACTAGAAAGGTAACAACTCGAAATTCCGATGTATCCACTCTAACGGGGAGGGGTTCATGCTGGAGCAGTACGGTTTGGCCTTGGCGCTGGCTTGCGCCGTCATCGCGATCCTGTACGGGATCGTTTCCGCGCGATGGATCACCGCGCAACCTGCCGGCAACGAACGCATGCAGCAGATCGCCGGCGCGATCCAGGAAGGCGCACGCGCCTATCTCAACCGCCAGTACACGACCATCGCCATCGCCGGCGTGGTGCTGTTCCTGGTGATCGGTTTCTTCCTCGGCTGGGCTTCGGCGATCGGGTTCCTGATCGGCGCGGTACTGTCCGGTGCGGCCGGTTACATCGGCATGAACGTGTCGGTGCGCGCCAACGTGCGCACGGCCGAGGCAGCGCGCAGGGGCATAGGGCCGGCGATGGATGTCGCGTTCCGCGGCGGCGCGATCACCGGCATGCTCGTGGTCGGCCTGGGCCTGCTGGGCGTGGCCGGTTACTTCGTGGTGCTCAATCGCCACATGGGTTACACGGTCGAGCAGTCGCTGCACGCGCTGGTCGGCCTGGCCTTCGGTTCCTCGCTGATCTCGATCTTCGCGCGACTGGGCGGCGGCATCTTCACCAAGGGCGCCGACGTCGGCGCGGACCTGGTGGGCAAGGTCGAAGCCGGCATTCCCGAAGACGATCCGCGCAACCCGGCGGTGATCGCCGACAACGTCGGCGACAACGTCGGCGACTGCGCGGGCATGGCAGCGGACCTGTTCGAAACCTACGCCGTCACGGTGATCGCGACGATGCTGCTGGGCGGCCTGATGGCCACCGAAGCCGGCCCCAACGCGGTGCTCTATCCGCTGGTGCTGGGCGGCGTGTCGATCATCGCTTCGATCATTGGCGCGTTCTTCGTGAAGGTGAAGGCCGGCGGCTCGATCATGGGCGCGCTGTACAAGGGCGTCATCGTTTCCGCGGTGCTCGCCGCCATCGCGTTCTATCCGATCACCACCTCGCTGATGGGTGGTTTCGCGAAGGGTGCGATGAACCTCTACGGTTGCGCGCTGATCGGCCTGGTGCTGACCGGTGCGATCGTGTGGATCACCGAGTACTACACCGGCACGCAGTTCAAGCCGGTGCGCCACGTCGCAGCCGCATCCACCACCGGTCACGGCACCAACATCATCGCGGGCCTGGGCGTGTCGATGAAGTCGACCGCGCTGCCGGTGATCGCGGTGTGCGCGGCGATCTGGTTTTCGTTCCATCTGGGCGGTCTGTACGGCATCGCCATCGCGGCAACGTCCATGCTGTCGATGGCCGGCATGATCGTCGCGCTGGACGCGTACGGTCCGATCACCGACAACGCCGGCGGCATCGCCGAGATGGCCGAGCTTCCGCCGGAAGTGCGCGCCGTCACCGACCCCCTGGACGCCGTGGGTAACACCACCAAGGCGGTGACCAAGGGGTATGCGATCGGTTCGGCGGCGCTGGCCTCGCTGGTGCTGTTCGCCG
Source organism: Lysobacter stagni (assembly GCF_030053425.1). Lineage (NCBI taxonomy): Bacteria > Pseudomonadati > Pseudomonadota > Gammaproteobacteria > Lysobacterales > Lysobacteraceae > Lysobacter > Lysobacter stagni. The sequence continues at coordinate 300,722 of NZ_JASGBI010000001.1, forward strand.
ATTACACGCACAACCTGCAGGCGGCCAATCCGGGCCAGACGTTCGCGTTCGACCTGTCCGACCACACCGTCATCATCGGCCTCCTCATCGGCGGCCTGATCCCGTACCTGTTCGGCGCGATGGCGATGGAAGCCGTGGGCCGTGCGGCCGGTGCGGTGGTGGAGGAAGTGCGCCGCCAGTTCCGCCAGATCCCCGGGATCATGGAAGGCACCGCCAAGCCCGAGTACGACAAAGCGGTGGACATGCTCACCCGCTCGGCGATCAAGGAAATGATCGTGCCCTCGCTGCTGCCGGTGATCGTGCCGATCATCGTCGGCCTGGCGCTGGGCCCGAAGGCGCTGGGCGGCCTGCTGATCGGCACCATCGTGACGGGCCTGTTCGTGGCGATCTCGATGACCACCGGCGGCGGCGCATGGGACAACGCCAAGAAGTACATCGAGGACGGCCACTTCGGCGGCAAGGGCTCGGACGCGCACAAGGCGGCGGTCACCGGCGACACCGTCGGCGACCCGTACAAGGACACCGCCGGCCCGGCCATCAATCCGCTGATCAAGATCATCAACATCGTCGCGCTGCTGATGGTGCCGCTGCTGTAAGCGACATCGCAGTGCGTCCGACACGGCGGCCTCACGGCCGCCGTTGTCGTTTGGGGCCTCAGGCCCGCGCAGCGACCCGCGCGCGACGCCGCCGGATCGCCCGGACGGACAACCAGACCAGCACGCCAAGCAGCAGCACGACGAGGCCCGCGACTGCCATCAGGTTGCGGATCGGATTCGTGATGACGAAGTTCGCATGCCGCGCGTAGAAACCGTTGAATCCGTCCATCGCCGCGGGCAGCGCCAGCACGTCGGCGCGTGCGAGTTCGAGGGGACGCTCGTCCGGATGGTACGTGGCGCCGTGCGGATACAGGCGCCCCGCCCTGTCCATTTCGACGTGCCCACCCAGCACGCGCGTGACGGGGCGCTCGCGCACGAACGCGGCGACGCGATGCGCGCTGGCGCGGAACGCGTCGATGTCGGACACGGTGATGCGGCCGGGCAGCAGGAAATCGCCGGTGAACAACGTGCGCGACTCGCGGTCGTAGAACACCACGTGGTCATCGTCGTGGCCGGGCGCGGGCAGCACTTCGACGGTGCGCCCGCCCAGATCGACTTGCGCGACGCCCTCGGGCCAGCGCGCGAAGCCGTAGAAGCTGCGCACACCCGATTCGTCCGGCGGAACGATCCGGACATCCGGCTGGTTCGCGAACAGCGCGTCGCCGTCGCGATGATCGCGATGGCCATGGGTGTGCGCGACGATCAGCGGCTTTCCGCCCGACAGTTCCCGCACCTGCGCGACCAGCGGCATGCGCGCGGCATCGGAGATGGCGCCGGTGTCGATCAGCAGCGCGCGGTCGTCGCCGACCACCAGGTACAGGAAGTTGGCCTCGAAACTCGCGCAGGGGTTCTGGCGGAAGGCGAAGGTGCGCACGTCGATGTGGCGGCGCTGCAGCGGCGACACCTGCGCCTTTGAGCAGTCGTCGGCGCCCCCATTCCATGGCGCACCCGGCAACGGCGGGGCCGGCTGGGCCTGCGCGGCGGCGGCGGCGCCGGCCAGGAGCATTCCGATCAGATGCCGCATGGCCGCCCTCCCGGCGTTCGGTTGCGTCCTGAGGGTACGGGCCGGAGCGCGGTGGAGGCACGGCCGGAAGTCACCAACGGCGGACGGGCGCCGGGGCCAAGGGGCCGCCGTTGGGCCGGAGCCGCACCTGGAGAGGTCTTCGGATGCCCCGATGCCATCCATGGCGCGAAACCACCCCTCTGAACAGCCCTCCCCGCTCCCCGGCAGGCCACGCGGCCGTGCCGCGTAAGCGGCCCACCTCGCCCCTGCTGCGCCGCAGCACCCAGCCGCGTAAAATGCCCGCCCGCTTTCCCGAAAACCCGCCCCGCCTTCCGGCGAGGCCCTCAGCAGTTGGAGTTACGCATGGGTCTGGACCTCGTCCCCACCGGCAAGAACCCGCCGGATGAGATCAACGTCATCATCGAAATCCCGAAGGACGCCGAGCCGGTCAAGTACGAGGTGGACAAGGCTTCGGGCGCGATCTTCGTCGATCGCATCCTGTCCACGCCGATGCGCTACCCGTGCAACTACGGCTACGTCCCGCACACGCTGTGCGGCGATGGCGACCCGGCCGACGTGCTGGTGATCCTGCCGCTGCCGCTGGTGCCGGGTTCGGTCATCCGCTGCGTGCCGGTCGGCGTGCTGAAGATGAGCGACGAGGCCGGCAGCGACGAGAAGCTGATCGCCGTGCCCGTTCCGAAGATCTTCGGCGGCTACGCGCACGTCACCGACATCGAGCAGGTCTCGCAGCATTGGCTCGATCGCATCGGGCACTTCTTCCAGCACTACAAGGACCTGGAGAAGGGCAAGTGGGTGAAGATCGAAGGCTGGGGCGGCGCCGCCGAGGCCAAGTCCATCCTCAACGACGCCATCGCGCGCTACAACGCGACGTCGGAAGAAGACAAGCCGAAGTTCTGAAGCACGCACCACGTTGAAATGAAAAAGGCCGCCCACACGGGCGGCCTTTTTCGTATCTGTCGATCGCCGCGAGTCTTCGGCGGCCACAAAGAACTACGGCCCCTTGCGGGGCCGTAGTGTGTTGCGTGTTGCCTTCGCGGCCTATCAGAAGCGCTGCGAGTACTTCAGGTAGTAGAAGCGACCGATGTCGAAGCCACCGTACGTGCCGAAGTCCGAGTTCGGGCTGGTGTACAGGTACGTGCCCTGGTGATCGAACACGTTGTTGGCACCGACGGCGACCGTCGCATTCCACGGGGTGTTGTAGCGGAACTGCACGTCGTGGAACGTGTTGGCGCCGGTCGAGTTGGTCGGCGACACCAGCGTGTACGACGAGGTGAAGTTCGGATCGCTGCACTCGTTCTCGTAGGCGCAGGCTTCCTTCAGACCGGAGTAGTAACGCGTGCTCCAGGTCGCACCGAAGTCGCCCTTCGTCCAATCCACGCTCACGTTCGAGCGGGTGCGGAAGTAGGCGTTGCCGTCCACCGACCAGCCGTTCTTCTGCTCGACCGGCGTGACGGTCTCGTTGTCGCGCTTGTATTCCCAGTAGTCGATGTACGAGGTCTTCCAGTCGATGGTGAACTGGCCGATCGAGTACTCCGGCAGGCGGTAGCGGACGTTGAAGTCGTAACCGGCCGTCTCCTGGTAACCACCGTTGACCAGGGTCACGGTCGCGTCGTAGATCTCGCCCTGCGACGTACCGATGTCGCCGGTCGTGTCACGCGAGAAGCTGCCGCACGACGAGGTGATGCCCAGCACGTAGCAGCGGTTCAGGATGGCGGTCATCGTCTCGGCGGCGATGACGTCGTCGATCTTGATCTTCCACCAGTCCAGGCTCACGTCCAGGCCTTCGACGAAGCCCGGGCTGTACACGAAACCGAACGTGGTCGACTTCGAGGTTTCCGGCTTCAGGTTGGCGTTGGAGGTGACGGTGAACGGCCAGTCGGCCTGCTGGTTCGGACCGGCGGCCACGGTGCCGCCCGAAGCGATCTGGCGGAAGTCCACCGGAACGCCATCGGCCTGGCAGCGCGCTGCGACCGACGGGTTGCCGGCAGCTGCACCGAAGCTGGTGTCGCACGGATCGGTGTAGAACGCGAACGTCTGGCCGCTGCCGCCGTACAGGTCACCCAGGGTCGGGGCGCGGAAGCCCGTCGCGTAGGTGCCGCGGACCAGCAGGTCGTCGATCGGACGCCACTTCAGGCCGAACTTGCCGTTGACGGTGTCGCCGAAGGTGTCGTAGTCGGAGTAACGACCGGCCACGTCGATCGACAGCTCCTTGGCGAAGGGCATGTCGGCGAGGATCGGCACGTTGAACTCGAGGTAGACCTCGTCCAGCGAGTAGCCGCCGGCGGTGACGCCGCCCGCGAGGTCGGTGCTCAGGCCCGACTGCTTCAGCGCGTCCGGCTCGAAGCGCGCGTCTTCCTTGCGGTGCTCGTAACCCACGGCCATGTTCAGGTCACCGGCCGGCAGGGTCGCCACGGTGCCGCTGAGGTTCAGGCTGTAGATGTGCGTGGTGGCTTCGGACGTGTCATGCGTCGGCAGGAACAGGTAGTCCTGCAGCGCCTGGTTGCCGGTCAGGCCACCCGGGCCCGCCTGGCCGAAGCCCAGCGCCGGGTTCCACGGCACGCAGCCAGCGATCACGCTGTCCGCATCGGCGCCGCAGCGCGCGACGCCGTCGGCGTCGATGAAGCTCGCGCCCAGGGCGTTGCGGGCGTTCGGGATGAACAGGTTACCGGTACCCGTCTGCACACCCTTGTTCTGGTTGTAGACGTAGCCGGCGTCCCAGTTCCACGGCTTGTCGCCGATGTCGAACGCGCCTTCCAGCGTGGCGCTGAAGCGGTAGGTGGTCAGCTCGTTGTTGGTCTGACGCGGCACTTCCGAGGTACGGCGGATGAACTGCGCATCCTCACCGAACGGGTTGTACACGTTGTCGGCCGTCCAGATGTTGCGGACGCCGTCGTTGCTGCTGGTGGAGCCGAACGGATAACCGGCGATCTGCTGAAGCGTCTCGCGATGCGTATACAGCGCGTCGGTGTTCAGGCGGATGTTGTCGGTGAAGTCGAAGCTGCCGTTGGCGAAGATCGAACGACGCTCGATACCCGTGCGCAGGAACATCTGCTGGTTCGGGTTGACCAGGTCGAAGTTGTCGCCATCGCCGTACGGGTGGAAGTTGGCGGTGTCGCTCGGATCGGCGCCCGGGTTCAGCACCCACTGGCCGGTCGAGGTGATGATGCGACCCTTGTCGGTGTTGCCGCTCCAGCCGTTGGCGCCTTCGTCTTCGTTCGGGAAGCGATGGAACGGGCCGGACGGGTAGGCCGAGAAGTCGCGGTCACGTGCGTAGACCGGCTCTTCCTTCGAGTACTCCATGCCCAGGGTGACCGAGCTGCGCTCGCCGGTGCTGCCCAGGAGGAAGCTGTACTGCTCGACGTCGCCGTCGCCTTCGCCGTACTGGCCGATGTAACCGCTGGCTTCCAGACCGTCGAAGTTCTTGCGGGTGATGATGTTGATGACGCCCGCGATGGCGTCCGAACCGTAGATCGCCGAAGCGCCGTCGGTCAGCACTTCAATGCGCTCGACCACGGCGGTCGGGATCGAAGCCAGGTCGGAGTAGCCGTTCGAGCTGATGCCCAGGCGCTTGCCGTCCAGCAGGACGAGCGTGCGCTGCGGGCCGAGGTTGCGCAGGTCGACGTACTGACCGCCCACTTCTTCACCCGACGACAGGGCGTTGGCGCGGCTGATGGCCGGCGAACCCGTCGTGGTGATGTTCTGCAGGATGTCGCCGACGCTGGTGAAGCCCTGCTTCTGGATCTGCTCGCGGGTCATCATGATGACCGGGTTTGCAGTCTCGATGCTGGCCTGGCGAATGCGCGAGCCGGTGACTTCAATGCGATCCAGGGTGGTCGCATTGGCTGCATCGGTGCCACCTTCCTGCGCGCTGGCAAACGCCGGCGCAAGCGCGATTGCGATACCGGCCGGCAGCATGCCGACGCGCATCGCCGCGCGCAAATTGCGATGGTTCATCTATCTCTCTCCAGATACTGTTATGGGCGTGTTAAACGCCCATCAAACTTACGTTCCGGTGCGGCCCACCGCTTTGCGGGTGACGCTGAGAGACTTTGCGAATTGTGTCGGCGAGGACATGTCATGACGCTTCGGCCACGCATCGCCATCCACGCACACGCGCCTGTCGCAAAGACGTGATAACGGTCGCGCGCCGACACAAACCACCGACTCGGCAAAGAAAACAAAAACGGCCGGCGATGAACGCCGGCCGTTTGTGCTTGCTTGCGATTGCGAGGACGACTTCGCCGTAGCTCAGGTTCCCGTGCGCTCGACGCGCATCGAGACAGACTTTGCCGAATCGGTCTTCGACGAGCCCGCAGCACTGCGATACCGCGTAGCGGAAACGCCGAAGCGCGCACGGAAGGCGCGTGCGAAGCTGCAGCAGTTGTCGAACCCGCTGGCGGCGGCGACCTCGCCGATCATCATCGAGGTGCTGGTCAGCAGATCGGCCGCGCGCTCCAGGCGCATGCGCGCCGACGCAGCCTGCGGGCTTTCTTCATAGAGACTGTGGAACGTCTTGGAGAAGTACCAGCTGGAGAAGCTGGTCAGCTCGGCCAACTCGCTGATGCGCACGACGCGGTCGCAGTTGCCTTCCAGATACAGACGGGCGCGTTGCAGGCGGCCGAACACCTGACGCTTGCGGCTGCGCGAGCGGCCCGGGCAACGCGGGATACGGGCGGCCAGGTCGCGCTGGATTCCGGCCAGATGCAGCAGGATGGGACGCAGCGCAGCCAGGTCCAGACCGGCGTTGGGGTGTTCGGCCATTCGCGCCACCGCTTCTCGCCACAGGCGCAGGGCGATCCGGGCTTCGTGGCGCGAGACGCGACCGCGACCGGCGTACAGGCCACGGTCGGCGAATCGGGTCATTTCGCGCATGGCGTCGCTGGAGAGCGTGAGACCCATCGCCGCGCCGAAGCGGTCCGCCTGGATCGTGGGCTTGGAATCCTTCTCGAAGGCGATCCAGTCGCCGCTGCGCAGCCGGAACTTGCCTTCCTTCGCCTCGACCCATGAGCTGCCGTGGAGCTGGACCCAGATCGAGAAACCGCCGCCGACCTGGACACTGCCCAGACGCGACACACCGACGCAACCACCCTGAATCGCACCGTCAGGCGCGTCGACCTGCAGCAGCTGGCCACGGTCCGCCCATTGCACTTGTTCCACTTGGCTCACCTCATGTGCCGAGAATGGCCAGTGGATTTGCCGGAATAGCGCCGCCCAGATCAGGAAAGTTGGCGGAGACTTATACGAATTCGCAACGAAAGCTTTGCCGAAATAGTTACGAAGGCAATTTCCCGTTTCCAATCAACTACTTGACCCATCCCGGAAGTTCGGACGCCGTCTCTTTCGGAAGCTCCATGTAACCGATATCGGCCCCGTCCCACTCGATCAGGGCCAAGTAAGCCACCTCACCGCGCGGACCTGCGAGGCTGAATCCGTTCACGGCATTGCGTCGGGTCTGGTCCAGGCAGCGGCCTTCACCGGCCTCCGGCGGGCTGATCTGGCGCAGCGAGGCGGCACAGTCGTCGCGTCGCTCCAGGCTGCGGATCTCGCCCGCGGGGGTGACGGTCCAGAGGCGGTAGCGGTCCGCGGTCGGCTCGGCGGCGTTGACCCGCCGGATGGTATTCGCCGCCAGGGTGAGGGACGCCTCCCACAGGCCGCTCTCGGTCAGCCGGGTGAACAGGATCCGGTTGCGCGGAGCGTCCACCTGGAAGTGCGAGACGCCGTCGATCTGGCCCAGCGATCGCCACGGCTTCTGGCTGCGGTCGTACAGGCGCAGCTGCGGCAGCCCCTCGTTGCTGGCCGAAAGGACCAGCAACCGCTGGGGGTTGGGGGTGTACTGGGCCTGCAACGGATCGGCATCGGGCACCTCCAGGGGGCTTACCTGCCCGCTGCCGGTACTGATCTCATAGACGGTTCCCCGACCCTGCGGGTTGGCCCCGGTCACGAGCAGGTGGCGCGAATCGGACGACCACGCCGGCGCGTAGCGGGTGCCCGCCCGGACCTCGCTGGCCATGCGCAGGGTGTCGGGCTGGTTCGGGTCGCCCCACCACAGGGCGCTGGCGCCGGAACGGTCGGACACGAAGGCCAGCTGGGTGCCATCGGGCGAAATCGACGGCAGCCAGTCGCGCGACGAGGATGGGAACAGCGGCTCGATCACATGCACGCTGCCCTGTCCCTGCTGGGCCAGGTTGATGCGGTAGAGGCCGAAGTACGGCCGGCGCTGCACGAACGCCAGCGCGCGCGCGCCGCGCGCCACCACCGGCGACTGCGCGTCGTCGATCCCGGCCGGCACGGCTTCGCCCGTACTCGTGTCCAGGCGGAACAACCGGTAATCGCCTTCCACCATGACGCTGAAGAGCAGACCACGGCCACCGGGCATCCAGTCCCAGCCGCGCAGGTCGGCGCGCAGGTGACTCAAGCGCTCGGCATTGCCGCCCTGCGCGGGAATGCGCCAGAAGTCGCCCAACGGCGGATTGCGCACAAACACGATCCAGCGACCGTCCGGCGAGTAGCGCGGCGCGGTATCGAGATCGTCGGGCTGGTGCGGGTACTCGATCGAACGCCAGCGGCCGCTGTCCAGGTCGAGGACGCGCAGGCCCAGGCTGCCGTTCTCGCCGGACATGCCGCCGAAAATCAGCCCGCTGCTGTCGGGCGTCCAGTCGAAGGTGGGCGGTGTGCGGCGATCACAGACACCGACCTCATGTTCGGCACGCGCGTTGGGCGTGACCACGCGGATGCTGCAGCTGTTGCTGCCCATGCGCATGAAGGCGATCCAGCGCCCGTCCGGCGACCACGTCGGCGCGCTGTCGTCGTACCCCGGAGGCGGACGGGTCAACAGGCGCGGCTGGGTCTGCTCGGTCGTCTGCACGAGGATCGAGGTGTTGCGCTGCCCATCCGGAATGGCCACGTAGGCCACCATGCCGCCGTCGGGCGACAGCGTGGGCGAAACCTCGAAGCCGGGCATCGAGGTGATGAGGCGGTACGGCCGTTCCGCGCGCAGGCCCTGTGCGCTGGACACGGGCGCCGGATGCTCCGGACCTGCCCGCTCCGGATTGCGGAGCATCGTCCACGTCACCAGAGCGGCGACCAGCAGGGCCACCGTGCAGAGCACTGCGACGATCGACGTCCAGGTGCCGCGTGGCATCGACGAGTCCGGAAACGGCACCGGCGACAGCGGCTCGCTCGGGTCGGCGCCGGCGATGGCCGGGTACTTGGCGGTGGTGCGCGCCGGGTCGGCCCAGCGCTCGTCGTCCGCGACCGGGGCGCGCCCGTCGGGCTCCTCGGCATAGATCCACTGGATCGGCGCCAGCAACCGGTAACCGTTCTTGGCGATGGTCTCGATGTAGCTGGGATTGCCGCGCTCGTCGTCGAAGGCCTTGCGCAGCTGCGTGATGGCCTGGGTGACCACGTCGTTGGTCGGCAGCGTGTCGGGCCAGACTTCCGCCATCAGCATGTCGCGACTGACGACGCGGCCCGCCTGTTCCACCAGTACCAGGAGCACGCCCATCGACTTGGGCGTGATGCGCAGCGGACGACGCTTGCCGGGGGCCCGGATCTCACGCAGAGGCACATCGACCACGCACTCGCCGACGCGCAGTCGCTCTGACGGCAGGTGCGGCATGGTGGGATCGGGGGGTCTGGGCATGAATCCGCGAATGATGAGCGGCAAGCTGAACGGCCGTCATGTGCCGGGAGTTGGCGTCATCGATTCCGACAGGAGACGCAAACCGCACCAACGCGACGGGGAAAGCGAGGTTCCACGAGACATTCTAACGTCCTGGTGGCTTAACCCCTCGATACGGGTTGGGCTTTCAGGCCCTCTCTCGCCGACGTCCTACAGAACGTTCTGTTCCAACATTCGCGCCCCGGGCGCGTTTTTTTTGTCACGGGGCATCAGCGCGAACCGTGCCGCAGCATGGTGAGCCCGATCAACCGGGACACCACCACCGCAACGTAACCCACGCCCGCGAACTGCTCGAACATCACCAGCACGCGCGCGGCGGCCCCCAGCGGAATCACATCGCCCAGACCCACGGCCGAGAGGTTGGTGAAGCTGAGGAACAGCAGCTCCAGCCACTTGCGCGGGCGCTCGGGCTCTACTGCGCCGGTGAAGCTGTCCGGGTACCACGCCTGGCAGACCAGGAATGCGTACGCGAAGCCCCACGCGAGCAGCGTGAAAGTGGCTCCGGCGGCGTAAAGCTCATCGGTGGTGACGCGGTGGTCGCTCATCATGTAGGCGATGAGGCTGCCGGCGGCATAGAAGTACAGCGCCGCCTCAAGCGCGGACGAAACGACCAGCAACGTCTCGTTGTCCAGCGCCACCGCCAGCATCGACAGCACGAATGCCGGCCCTGCCAGGGCCCATGCGATCCAGTTGAACGCCGGGCTGCGGTTGACCACCCACACCGCGAGAGCAAGCACAAGGACGCCGATCGCGCCGAACACCACGCGGCCAGCGGCCATATCGTCGAACAAGGGGTAGATCGCCAGACTCAACAGCTGTGCGACGAGCAGGAAGGCGGACGGATGCCGCCTCGCCGACACGCGCCAGCGGAGGGTACGGAAGCGGGCTTCGCTCATCGCTGTGCCATCCGCTCAGCGGGCCTCGCGCCCGTGCTGGAACAAGGCGTAATAGTTGACATACCGCCACGACAGCACGCCGTGAACGATGGCCCCTGCGCTTCATCGATCATGACCACCCCCACCTGCCGTGACGGGCCGACTGTGCCGGCCCGGCCACGTGGGCGCAAGCGGTCAGGCCTTGCGGTACACCTGCGCGCCCTGCGCGCGGAACTCCGCCGACTTCTCGGCCATGCCCTCGGCAAGCGCCGCGTTTTCGTCCACGCCGTGCTCCTTCGCGTAGTCGCGCACGTCCTGCGTGATCTTCATCGAGCAGAAATGCGGTCCGCACATCGAGCAGAAGTGCGCGACCTTGTGCGCATCCTTCGGCAGCGTTTCGTCGTGGTACTCGCGCGCACGCTCCGGGTCCAGGCCGATATTGAACTGGTCTTCCCAGCGGAACTCGAAACGCGCCTTGCTCATCGCGTTGTCGCGCGCCTGCGCGCCCGGATGGCCCTTGGCCAGGTCGGCCGCGTGCGCGGCGATCTTGTACGCCATCAGGCCTTCGCGCACGTCGTGCTTGTTGGGCAGGCCCAGGTGTTCCTTCGGCGTGACGTAGCAGAGCATCGCCGTGCCGAACCAGCCGATCATCGCCGCACCGATCGCGCTGGTGATGTGGTCGTAACCCGGCGCGATGTCGGTGGTCAGCGGGCCGAGCGTGTAGAACGGCGCTTCGCCGCATTCGCGCAGCTGCTTGTCCATGTTCTCCTTGATCAGCTGCATCGGCACGTGGCCGGGGCCTTCGATCATGGTCTGGACGTCGTGCTTCCAGGCGATCTTGGTCAGCTCGCCCAGCGTTTCCAGTTCGCCGAACTGCGCCGCGTCGTTGGCATCGGCGATCGAGCCCGGGCGCAGGCCATCGCCCAGCGAGAAGGCCACGTCATAGGCCTTCATGATTTCGCAGATCTCCTCGAAATGCGTGTAGAGGAAGTTTTCCTTGTGGTGCGCCAGGCACCACTTGGCCAGGATCGAACCGCCGCGCGAGACGATGCCCGTCACGCGCCCTGCCGTCAGCGGCACGTAACGCAGCAGCACGCCGGCGTGGATGGTGAAGTAGTCCACGCCCTGCTCGGCCTGCTCGATCAGCGTGTCGCGGAAGATCTCCCAGTTGAGTTCCTCGGCGCGACCATCGACCTTCTCCAGTGCCTGGTAGATCGGCACCGTGCCGATCGGCACCGGCGAATTGCGGATGATCCACTCGCGCGTTTCGTGGATGTGCTTGCCGGTGGACAGGTCCATGACCGTGTCCGCGCCCCAGCGGATCGACCACACCAGCTTCTCCACTTCCTCGGCGATGCCCGAGGACACGGCGGAGTTGCCGATGTTCGCGTTGACCTTGGTCAGGAAGTTGCGGCCGATGATCATCGGCTCGCTTTCCGGATGATTGATGTTGTTGGGGATGATCGCGCGGCCGCGCGCCACTTCGTCGCGCACGAATTCCGGCGTGATGATCCTCTGGATGTTCGCGCCGAAGCTTTCGCCCGGATGCTGGCGCAGCAGGTGCGCCTCGCGGATCGCCTCGATCCGCTGGTTCTCGCGGATGGCGATGAACTCCATCTCCGGCGTGACGATGCCGCGACGCGCGTAGTGCATCTGCGTGACGTTGGCACCGGACACCGCTCGGCGCGGCAGCGGACGGTTGCGGAAGCGCACCGCATCGAGCTTCGCGTCATGCTCGCGCTTGCGACCGAACTCCGACGACAGCGCCGAGAGCGCTTCGGTATCGCCGCGCTCGGCGATCCACTGCGCGCGCAGCGGCGTCAGGCCGCGGGCAAGGTCGATCTGCGCGTTCGCATCCGTGTACGCGCCCGAGGTGTCGTACACCGCCAGCGGGGCGTTGTCCTCGCCGCCGAACATGGTCGGCGTCTTCGCCAGCACGATCTCGCGCATGGGCACACGGACGTCGGGGCGCGAGCCTTCGACGTGGATCTTGTGCGAGCCCGGGATCGGACGGGTGACGTCGGCCGACAACTGTTCGGCCTTCTGGATGAGTTCGCTCGGGACTGCGTTCATGGCATTCGTTCCGCTGCTTCGCTGCGATCAGGGGGAACCGGCACGGAACTCGTGCAGGCGCTGCGGAGATTCCGCATGAAAGCGGCGGCGCGCGGACGCATGGCGCGTCCGGCGAAGCTTCCCTACGGCGGTCTCAACCGCGTCAGGTTCGAAGGGTCTGTCTCAACCGTCGCGCCTGGCGCGCCGGTACCCCCGCTTCGGCGTGCATTTCACCACGTGGCCGGGAGCGGGACAACTCAGCCGCCCGCCCCGCCCAGGGTCATCGGAACGACATCGGCGAGGATGTGGGCGAACACCACCGGCCACAGCCGCCCCGTTCGCACGTAGAACACCGACAGCACCAGACCGAAAACCAGGATAGACACGGCGCCCGCAGGCCCCTGGTAGAGATGGGTCAACAGCCGCACCAGCAACGACAGACCGATGGCGATGGAAGCACCCTGCTCCCTCAAGCCGCGCGTCAGCACGCCCAGCAGGAAGACTTCCTCGAACGTCCCGTTGACGATCGAGATGAGGACGGTCGAGCCGAGTGAGGCCCCGGTAAAGGAAAACCCGACGACCGCGCTTTCCAATCCGAGGACCGCGAGCACTGCCGTGCACGCGATCTCCGTCACGAGGTACAGCACGATGCCGACCACGACGCCACTCAGGTCGGGTCGCGGTATCAGCGAGTGCACGTCGAAGTCGCGCACGCGAAGGTAGAACACCGCGGCCATGGCCAGCATCAGTTCGATGAACGCGGCCCACACGTTCGAGGCGTCCGAGAAGACCTGATCGGGAAATCCCACCGCGACGGCCTCCACCGACGCCACGACGGACAGGCCGAAGCAGATCGCAGCAACCGCGAACGCTTCCCCAAACGACAGCGTGGTCCTGGCAGTCGACGTGTTCACGAATCCCCGCACTGAGCCATGCCGCGCACGCGGCAGTTGAAGTCCATCCGCTGGTTCGTACGCACCCTGCGCGCGGCTCCCCGGCCGCCGCATGCTAATGGTCGGCTCGGTGGTGGGCCACCGGCACGCACGACCGGACCGGGACGCAAGCGCCGTTGTCCCGTTACAGATGCAACTGTTGACAGCCTCGGAAACCGCGTGTTCTTCTCGACCGCATGACGCATCGCAACATGCCTCCGCAGACCGTACGTACCGCGCCCACCGGCGTGGCGATGACGGCTGTTGCGATTACCACTGGTACCGGTACCACTCGCTTGCGGGTGCGGACGGGCGTGTCCAGGTGATCTGAAGGCCACGCCTCCGCACCCCGACCGGGTGCGCAGGCATGGCACCCGGCGGTTGCGGAGCCCACACAGGAGCCCGCCCCATGCCACCCGCAGACGCTTCACCCCGCCCGGCCCCGTCGTGCCACGTGCACAAGTTCGGCGGCAGCAGCCTGGCCGATGCTTCGTTGTACCGCGCCGCCGCCGCCCTGCTGCAGGACCCGGCGCGTCCGCGCGTCGTCGTGGTCTCGGCGATGCAGGGCGTTACCGATACGCTCATCACACTGGTCGCACTCGCCCGCGCCGGCGGTGCCTGGGCCGACGAGTGGAACACGCTGCGCGCGCGCCACCTCGCCGCTGCCGATGCCCTGCAGCGCGACGGCTCGGTGCACGCCGAGCTGGAAGCAGAGTTCGACGCACTCGCCGACCGCCTCACCGCATTGGCCGCCGGTGACAGCGACGATTCCACCGATGCGCTTCCCGGACTGGGCGAAGTCTGGTCGTCGCGCCTGATGCAGGCCGCATTGGGCGGAAGCGAAGCCGGCTGGCACCGGCTCGACGCGCGCGAGGTGCTGGTGGTGCATGCCGGCGAGATGGGCATGGCGGTCGACTGGGCCGACAGTCGCGCGCGCCTGGCGGCGTGGCGCGCCGGCCGCGGCGACAGCAATGTCGTGGTCACCGGCTTCGTCGCGCGCGACGCGAAAGGCCACGACACCACGCTGGGACGCAACGGCAGCGACTACTCCGCGGCGATCTTCGCCAACCTGTTCGACGCCGACGCCTTGACCATCTGGACCGACGTGGACGGTGTGCTCTCCGCCGATCCTCGCCTGGTGCCCGAGGCCGTATGCCTGCCGTCGATGTCGTATGCCGAAGCCTGCGAACTGGCGTACTTCGGCGCGAAGGTGCTGCATCCGCAGACCATGGCGCCGGTGCAGGAGCGCGGCATCCCGCTGTGGATCCGCAACACGCGGCGCCCGCAACTGCCCGGCACGCTGATCTCGCCGCGCAACGAACCTGGCGGTGTGCCCGTGAAGGGCCTGAGCCTGGTGCGCGACCTCGCCATCGTCGAGCTGGTCGGCAACGGCATGGTGGGCGTGCCAGGTGCGGCCGAGCGCATGTTCGGCGCACTGCGCGGCGCGGGCGTGTCGGTGACGATGATCTCGCAGGGTTCGTCCGAACATTCCATCTGCTGCGTGCTGCGCGCCGACCAGGCCGAGCGCGCGCGCGATGCGGTGGCCGCCGCGTTCGCCGACGCCATCGGCGACGGGCAGGCACAAGGCGTGACACTCACGCAGGACATCGCGGTGCTCGCGGCGGTGGGCGATGGCATGGTCGGCACACCGGGCGTGGCCGCGCGCCTGCTCGGCGGTCTCGCACAGGCGCGGGTCAACGCACGCGCCATCGCGCAGGGGGCGGGCGAACGCAACCTTTCCGTCGCCATCGGCGCCGGAGACGCCACGCGCGCACTGCGCGCCGCGCACGCCGCGTTCTGGCTGTCGCCGCAGACGCTGTCGGTCGGCGTGATCGGACCGGGACAGGTCGGCAGCGCGTTGCTGGTGCAGATGTCGGCCGCCCTGCCCTCCCTGCGCCAGCGCTCCGGCCTGGACCTGCGTCTGCGCGCCATCGCCAACAGCCGCGCGATGGTGCTGGACGAGCGCGGTGTCGAACCCGCCGACGCCGCCGCACGACTTGGAGGCGGCGCCGCCGAGGCCGTCGATCTGGACCGCTTCGGCGACCACGTGCGCGGCGAGCATCTGCCGCATGCCCTGATCGTCGACTGCAGCGCCAGCCCGACCGTGGCCGCGCACTACCCACGCTGGCTCGCGCGCGGCATCCATGTGGTGACGCCCAACAAACTCGCCGGCAGTGGCCCGTGGGAGCGTTACGCAGCGATCCAGGACGCCAGCCGCCACGGCGGCGGTCGTTTCCGCTACGAAGCCACCGTCGGCGCAGGCCTGCCGGTGATGCTCACCCTGCGCAACCTGCTCGACACCGGCGATGAACTGTTCGGCATCGACGGCATGCTCTCGGGCACACTGGCGTGGCTGTTCAACCGGTTCGACGGAACCGTGCCCTTCTCCCGGCTCGTCCGCGAGGCGCAGGCACTGGGCTACACCGAACCCGATCCGCGCGACGATCTCTCCGGCCTCGACGTCGCGCGCAAACTGGTGATCCTGGCGCGCGAAGCCGGTCGCGCGCTGTCGCTGGAGGATGTGGACGTGGAGAACCTGGTGCCCGAGGCGCTGCGCGCAGTGGATCGCGACACCTTCCTCGCCCGGCTGGAGGAGATGGACGAGCCGATGCTCGCGCGGTGGCGCGAAGCGTCCGCGCAGGAGAAATCGCTGCGCCATCTCGCACAGCTGGACCGCGATGGCCGTGCCAGTGTCGGCGTCGTCGCGCTGCCGGCCGAACACGCCTGCTGCCACACACGCCTGACCGACAACCTCGTCCAGTTCCGCACGCGCCGCTATGCCGACAACCCGCTGGTCGTGCAGGGCCCCGGCGCCGGACCCGACGTCACCGCCGCCGGCGTGTTCGGCGACGTGCTCGGCATCGCACAGTCGCTGGGCTCGCCGTTCGGTCTCGCACATCCCTGGGCCGCCGACGCGCGCGCCGAGGTGATCGCATGAGTGGAGACATCGAACCACAACAGGTTCGCGCGTTTGCGCCCGGCAGCGTCGGCAACATCGGCGTGGGCTTCGACCTGCTGGGGCATTCCATCGAAGGCGTGCGCGATATCGCGCAGGTGCGCCGCATCGACGAGCCCACGGTGCGCATCCGCGCCATCCGCGGCGACGTGCCCGGCGCGGACTCGCTTCCTCTGCAGGCCGAGCGCAACACCGCCGGCCAGGCGCTGATCGCGCTGCGCGCGAAGCTGGGCATCGCGCATGGATTCGAACTGGAACTGGAGAAAGGCATCCCGCTGGGCTCCGGCCTGGGCGGCTCGGCCGCCTCGTGCGTGGCCGCACTGGTCGCCGCCAACGCGTTGCTCGACACGCCCTTGCCGCGCGAAGCGTTGTACGAATTCGCACTCGATGGCGAATCGGTGTCCAGCGGCAGCCGCCACGGCGACAACGTCGCACCGATGCTGCTGGGCGGCGTGGTCATGGCCACCGGTACGCGCATGATCCCGCTGCAGGTGCCCGAATGGCTGCATGCGGTCGTGGTGCATCCGGACCAGGTGCTGGAAACGCGCCGCGCGCGCGCCGTGCTGGCCGATCCATACCCGCTGCAGGTCATCGTCGAACAGAGCGCGCACCTCGCGCTGTTCCTCACCGGCCTGCAGCGTGGCGACGCACAGTTGCTACGCGAAGGCCTGCGTGACCTGCTGGTCGAACCGCGCCGCGCACCGCTGATTCCCGGATTCGCTCGGACCCAGCGCGCCGCACTCGACGCCGGAGCGCTGGGAGCGAGCATCTCCGGCGCCGGTCCCAGTACGTTCGCGTGGTTCGCATCGAAGGCGCAGGCCGAAGCGGCAGCGCCGGCGATGCAGGCGGCCTTCGCGGAAGCGGGCTACGACTCGCGCGCATACGTTACGCCCGTGGCGGGTCCACGCGCCGAGGTGATCGCATGAACTTCACCAGCACGCGCGGCGGCACGCCGTCGACGCGCATCGATGACGCACTGGTGGCGGGCCTCGCGCCGGACGGCGGGCTGTATGTCCCCGAACGCATTCCGCAAGCGGACCTCGTCGCGGGCGAGACGCTCGCCGACACGGCGCTGAGCGTGCTCTCGCCCTTCTTCGAGGAGTCCGCACTGCGCGACGTGCTGCCCGCGTTGTGCGCGCATGCGTACGCATTCGATGCGCCACTGCGCCCGCTTGCCGGCAACGGCGACCATCTGCTCGAGCTCTTCCACGGTCCGACCGCGGCATTCAAGGATTACGCCGCGCGATTCCTGTCCGAAGCGCTGGCGCGACTGCGCCCGCAGGACGCGCGGCCGACCACCATCCTGGTCGCCACCTCCGGCGACACCGGCGCGGCCGTGGCGTCCGCATTCCATCGACGCCCCGGCTTCAACGTGGTGATCCTGTATCCGGAAGGGCGCGTCTCGCCGCGCCAGGCCCACGGCCTGGAATGCTGGGGCGAGAACGTGCGCACCTTCCGCGTGCAGGGCACGTTCGACGATTGCCAGCGGATGGCCAAGCAGGCGTTGTCGGACGAAGCATTGCGACGCCAGGTCTCGCTCAGCTCGGCCAACAGCATCAGCCTGGGCCGCCTGTTGCCACAGGTCGCCTATTACGCGCATGCGGCGCTGAATTTCCACGCGGCGCACGCAGAGCCGCTCAACGTCATCGTGCCCACCGGCAACCTGGGCAACGCGTGCGCGGCCTTCCTGGCGCGACGCATGGGGCTGCCGGTCGGCGAGCTGGTGCTGGCCTGCAACGCCAACGACGTGCTGCCACGCTATTTCGCCGGCGAGCCATACCTGCCGCGCCCGACGAAGGCCACGCTCGCCAACGCCATGGATGTCGGCGCGCCGAGCAATTTCGAACGCCTGCGCCATTGGCACGACAGTGATGCCCACCTGCGCACATCGCTGTCCGCGCACGCGGTGGACGACGCCACCATCACCGATACCCTCCGCCACGCGCCCGAACGCCACGGCGTGGTGCCCTGCCCGCACACGGCAACCGGCCTGCACGTGCTGGAAGGTCTGCGCGCCGGCGGCGACATGCGCCCCTGGGCGGTAGTCGCGACCGCGCATCCGGCGAAGTTCGAGAGCATCGTCGAGCCGCTCGTCAGCCATGCCGTGCCGCCGCCACCTGCGTTGGCGGAAACCCTGTCGTGGCCAGCCTCCGCACAACGACTCGACGCCGACCCTCAGGCGCTGCGCACGGTGTTGCTGGGCTGACGCGCGCGCGGCAATACGGGTATTTCCGTTGCAGGCGAAACCATCGCCGGCGCATCGGACGACGGCGATCACGCTTGCACGCGGTTGCAGAAGAAACTGTTGACACGCCCGGACGGCGCATGTTTACCTCGACGTCATGACGCAGCGCAACAACCACCTGCAGGCCGCATCGAACCAGGGCAAACGCCCTGTCGCGATCGCGCGTGCCGCCGCTGACGCCAATGCCCTCGCACTGCTGACCAAGGCCGCGCCCATCGCGGCCGCGCTCATTCTTGTACTCGTACTTATTACCGGGCTTGCCAGCGCGGGGTACGGGTTCGTGTAAGCAACACCACACATCCCAGGTCTGAACCTAGACCCCGCGCCCGAAACGGCGCGGGGTTTTTGTTTTTCAGGCCTGGTGGGTTCATGGATTTGCCCCATCAGAGGAACGCGGTTCGTGAGAAGCAACGCCATCAAGCAAGGCCCCGCTCGCGCTCCCGCCCGCGCCATGCTGCGCGCCACCGGGCTGGACGACGACGCCATCGCGAAGCCGCTGGTCGCGGTGGTGCACACCTGGTCCGACGTGTCGCCGTGCAACTTCACGCTGCGCGACCTGGCCCAGCACGTGCGCGCCGGCGTCATGGCCAATGGCGGCACGCCGATCGAGTTCAACACCATCGCCGTCACCGACGGCATCGCGATGGGCTCGGACGGCATGCGCGCCTCGCTGGCCTCGCGCGAAACCATCGCCGACTCCATCGAGCTGGCCGTCAGCGGCCATTGCCTGGACGCGATGGTGCTGCTGGTGGGCTGCGACAAGACCATCCCCGCCGCAGCGATGGCGGCGGCGCGGCTCGATATCCCGACGGTGATCCTCTACGGCGGCACGATCATGCCCGGCCATTGCCGCAAGGACGGCGCCGACAAGGCGTTGACCGTGCAGGATGTGTTCGAAGCGGTCGGCGCGCATTCGGCCGGCCGCATCGACGACGCCGAACTCCATCGCATCGAGTCGCACGCCTGCCCGGGCGCGGGTGCTTGCGGCGGCCAGTTCACCGCCAACACGATGGCGATGGTGCTGACGTTCCTCGGCCTGTCGCCACTGCAACTCAACGACATCCCCGCCATCCACGCCGACAAGCCCGCCGCCGCGCGGGCCTGCGGCGCGCTGGTGATGGATCGTCTGCGGAACGGCGGGCCGGGACCGCGCGACCTCCTCTCTCCCACCGCGTTGAGAAACGCGGCGCGCGCGGTCTCGGCCACGGCCGGTTCCACCAATGCAGCACTGCACCTGCTGGCGATCGCACACGAAGCGGGCGTGCCGTTCGACCTGGAGGAATTCGAAGCCACCGCGCATACGCCGGTGATCGCCGACCTCAAACCCGGCGGCCGTTACACCGCGGCGGAGATGTTCGAGATGGGCGGCGCCGCGCTGGTCGCGCACGAACTGCGCGCGGCCGGGTTGATCGACGACATCCCCACGGTCACCGGTCGCTCGTTCTTCGCCGAACTCGATGCCCTGCCTGCAGCGGGCGCGCAGGACGTGGTGCGTCCCGTCGCGCAGCCGTTCAAGCCGCGCGGGGGTTACTCGATCCTCTACGGCGACCTCGCACCGGAAGGCTGCATCCTCAAGCTCGCCGGCCACGGCATCGAACACTTCGAAGGCACCGCGCGCGTGTTCGATTCGGAAGAAGCCGCATTCGCCGCGGTGCAGGCGCGCCACGTGCGCGCGGGCGACGTCGTCGTGATCCGTTTCGAAGGCCCCGCGGGCGGCCCCGGCATGCGCGAGATGCTGGCGGTGACCGCGGCGCTGGTCGGCCAGGGCCTGGGCAACGACGTCGCGCTGATCACTGACGGCCGCTTCAGCGGCGCGACCCACGGTTTCATGGTCGGTCACATCTCACCGGAAGCCGCGCGTGGCGGTCCGATCGCGAAGCTTCGCGACGGCGACCGCATTCGCATCGACGTGCGCACGCGCCGCATCGATGTCGACGCCGACCTGCGCGCGCGCCCAACCGCGCGCATCGCGCCGCGCGTCACCACCGGCGTTCTGGCCAAGTACGCGGCGACGGTGAGCTCGGCTTCGCGCGGCGCGGTCACCGCGCCGGGGCCGCTCGACGCGGCGCAGGCGAAATCCCGCGACATCCCGTTGCACGTCGTCGCCGAGCCCGTCACGGCCGACGAAGCGAAGGATCTGTTCCTGGTCTGACCCTCACTACCCGCCCCTCCATCCAACGGACACCACCATGAGCAACCAGCAGCAAACCCGCATCGCCATCGTCGGCTACGGCAGCCAGGGCCGCGCGCATGCGCTCAACCTTCGCGACTCCGGCTTCGACGTGACCATCGGACTGCGCCCCGGCGGCCCCACCGAGATCAAGGCCAAGGCCGATGGCTTCACCGTGAAGTCGCCCGCAGAGGCCGTGAAGGGCGCCGAGCTCGTCGCCGTGCTCACGCCCGACATGGTCCAGCCGCAGCTCTACGGCGAGGTCATCGAGCCAAACATCGCGCAGGGCGCCTGCCTGCTGTTCGCACACGGCTTCAACGTGCACTACGGCCAGATCACGCCGCGCGACGACCTCGACGTCGTCCTCGTCGCACCGAAGGGCCCTGGCGCGCTGGTGCGCCGCGAATACGAGATCGGCCGCGGCGTGCCGTCGGTGTATGCGGTGCATCAGGACCGCAGCGGCAACGCCGAGGCGCTGGCGCTGACCTATTGCGCGGGCATCGGCGGCGCGCGCCAGAACGCCATCAAGACCACGTTCAAGGAAGAAACCGAGACCGACCTGTTCGGCGAGCAGGCCGTGCTCTGCGGCGGCGCGACCAAACTGGTGCAGGCCGGCTGGGAAACGCTGGTCGAAGCCGGCTACCAGCCGGAGGTCGCGTACTACGAGTGCCTGCACGAACTGAAGCTGATCGTCGACCTGTTCTACGAAGGCGGCATCACCCGCATGCACGAGTTCATCAGCGAGACCGCGCAGTACGGCGCGCTCACGCGCGGCACCTACGTGGTCGACGACAACACGCGCGCGCAGATGAAGAAGGTGCTGACGGAGATCCAGGACGGCACGTTCGCGCGCCAGTGGATCGCCGAGTACGCCGCCGGCAACGCCAACTACAAGGCGCTGAAGCAGGCCGACCTGGACCACCCCATCGAGGCCGTCGGCAAGAAGCTGCGCGCCAACATGAAGTGGCTGTCGACCGCACCGCAGGCGGCACCGGCCGCCGGAAAGCGCGAAGCGCAGACCGAGGCCGCGTGATGAACGGTGCCCGCTGGCTGGTGCAAGCCCTGGTCGCCGAAGGCGTCGATACGCTGTTCGGTTATCCGGGCGGTGCGATCATGCCCTTCTACGACGCATTGCACGGCGCGCAGCTCAAGCACGTGCTGGTCCGCCACGAACAGGGCGCGGCCTTCGCGGCGAACGGCTATGCGCGGGCCAGCGGGCGCGTCGGTGTATGCGTGGCGACGTCCGGTCCGGGCGCGTCCAATCTGGTCACCGGCATCGCCGACGCGATGCTGGACTCGGTGCCGATGGTGATCATCACCGGCCAGGTGGCCACGCCGCTGATGGGCACGGACGCCTTCCAGGAACTGGACGTGTTCGGCATGACCATGCCGATCGTGAAGCACAGCTTCCTGCCGCGTCGCGTGGACGAACTGCCGCGCATCGTGGCCGAAGCGTTCCGCATCGCGCGCTCGGGCCGTCCGGGTCCGGTGCTGATCGACCTGCCCAAGGATGTGCAGATCGGCGATGCCTCGCACCTGCCGCTGCACATTCCGCTGGACGTCGATGATGCGCCGCCGCCGAAGGACGCCTCGCTGCACGCCGCGCTGGCCTTGATCTCGCAGGCGCAGCGGCCGGTGCTGTACGGCGGCGGCGGGATCGCGCTGGGCGATGCGGTGCAGGCGTTCCGCACCTTCGTCGACGCCACGCAGATCCCCACGGTGCTGACGCTGAAGGGCCTTGGCGCGCTGCCGTCGTCGCACCCACTCAACCTGGGCATGCTGGGCATGCACGGCAGCCGCGCGGCGAACCTCGCCGTGCAGGAAGCCGACCTGCTGATCGTGGTCGGTGCGCGCTTCGACGACCGCGCCACGGGCAAGCTGGCCGAGTTCGCACCCAATGCGCGCGTGGTCCACATGGACCTGGACGCGTGCGAGATCGGCAAGCTGCGCCATGCCGATGCCGGTGTCTGCGGCGACATCCGCCGCACGCTCACCGCACTCACCCTGCCCTGCGCCGCGCACCTGCACGGCCGCAACGGCGCGGCGCGCCGCGCCTGGCGCGCGACGTGCCAGCAACGCGCGCGCGAGTTCGCCGCGCGTTACGACGCCCCCGGCGAGACCGTGTACGCGCCCGCGCTGCTGAAGCAACTGTCGGAACTGGCGCCCGAGTCGGTCGTCGCCTGCGATGTCGGCCAGCACCAGATGTGGGTCGCGCAGCACTGGCGATTCGCGCATCCGCGCCAGCACCTCACCAGCGGTGCACTGGGCGCGATGGGCTTCGGACTGCCGGCCGCCATCGGCGCGCAGTTGCAGGACCCCGATGCGAACGTGGTCTGCGTGAGCGGCGATGGCTCGTTCCTGATGAACGTGCAGGAGCTGGCCACGCTGCGTCGCTACGGCCTGCCGGTGAAGATCGTGCTGCTCGACAACCAGGCGCTGGGCATGGTGCGCCAGTGGCAGGAGCTGTTCTTCGAGAAGCGCTACTCGGAAATCGACCTGTCCGACAACCCGGACTTCGGTGCGATCGCGGCCGCCTTCGGCGTGCAGGCGTTCCACGTCGATCGCGCCGACGGCGTCGGGGGCGCGCTGCAGGCGCTGCTCGATGCGAAGGGCCCGGCACTGCTGCACGTGGCCATCGACACCGCCGCCAACGTGTGGCCGCTGGTACCGCCCAACCACAACAACGCGCAGATGCTCGACCCGGACCTCGATTCCGGGGCCGAACGTCCGCGCACGTCCGTTTCCACCCCCGACGAGGATCCCCGCCATGCGATACCAGCTTGATCTCACGCTCCGTCAGGCCGAAGGCGCGCTGTCGCGGGTACTGGGCGCCGCCGAGCGCCGTGGATTCCGACCGCTCGCGGTCGACGGCGAAGCGCAGGCCGACGGCGACCGCTGGTACCTGCGGCTGACCGTCGAAGGTGACCGCGACGACGCCAACCTGCAGAACCAGCTGTCCAAGCTCTACGACTGCCTCGAAGTGGAGGTGTCGCCATGTCAATGATCGCCACGCCCACGCCCACCGTGGCGCGACAACCGGCGCCGCCCATCGAACTGCGCGATGACGCGCGCCGACCGGGCATGCCGCTGCTGTGGTTCGATGGCGAGTTGTCCAGCGCCGACACGCTGCAGGCACCGCTGACCACACACGCCATGCACTACGGCACCGGCGTGTTCGAAGGCATCCGCAGCTACGCCACGCGCGATGGCGCGGCGGTGTTCCGCCTGCGCGAACACCTGGAACGCATGGGGCGCGGCGCCGACCTGCTGGGCATCGACTTCGATATCGAACAGGCCAGCGAGGCGACGCTGCAGACGCTGCGCGCGAACGGCCATCGCGATGCCTACATCCGCCCGCTCACGTGGCTGGGTACCGGCACGGACGGGGTGACCGTCGGCCTGGACGTGCCGGGGCTGAGCCAGCACTTCATGGTGGTCACGCTGCCCACCGTGGTGCACCTCAACGGCAAGCGCTCGCGCCTGACCGTGTCGCCGTGGAAGCGCAACCCGGCCTCCTCGTTGCCACCGCTGAAGCTGTGCGGGGCATACATCAACTCCATCCTCGCCAAGCGCGAGTCGCGCCTGCGCGGTTTCGACGAAGCGCTGTTCGTGGACGAACAGGGATACGTGGTCGAGTGCACCGGCGCGAACGTGTTCATGGTGCGAGGCGGCGAAGTGACCGCCGTCGAACACCGCGACGCGCTGCCCGGCATCACGCGCGACACGGTGATCGCGCTGACCGGCGCGCAATCGCGTCCGGTCACGCATCACGAGCTGCTGGATGCCGACGAGGTGTTCGTGTGCGGCACCGCGGCGGAAGTCGCACCGATCAGCGCGCTGGATCGCCGCGAGTTCGGCGACAACCCGGTGACCCGCGAGCTGCAGGCCCTGTACGCGCGTGTGGTGCGTGGCGAAGAAGCTTCGCATGCGCACTGGTTGACGTCGGTCTGATGCCATGGACGGCGACGTAGCCACCGACGTACGTGTCACCGCCGCCGACGTGCTGGCGGCGCAGGCACGCCTGCGTCGCTACCTGCCGGCCACGCCATTGCACCATGCCGAGCGTTTCGGCTGCTGGCTGAAGCTGGAGAACCTGCAGCGCACCGGGTCCTACAAGGTGCGCGGCGCCTTGAATGCATTGCTCGCGGCCCGCGAACGCGGCGACCACCGCACGGTGATCGCCGCTTCGGCGGGCAATCACGCTCAGGGCCTGGCATGGGCCGCATACCGCCTGGGCATCAACGCCATCACCGTCATGCCGCGCGGCGCACCGCAGACCAAGATCGCCGGTGTGTCGCATTGGGGGGCCACCGTACGCCTGCACGGCGACAGCTACGACGAAGCCAAGGCCTTTGCGGCCGAGCTCGCCGCACAGAACGGCTATCGCGTGCTGTCCGCGTTCGATGATCCGGACGTCATCGCCGGCCAGGGCACGGTCGGCCTGGAGCTGGCCGCACTCGCGCCCGACGTCGTGCTGGTGCCGATCGGCGGCGGCGGCCTCGCCTCCGGTGTCGCGCTGGCATTGAAGTCTCAGGGCGTTCGCATCATCGGTGCGCAGGTGGAGGGCGTGGATTCGATGCTGCGCGCCCTGCGCGGGGACCGCACGCCGCGCGAGCCGGCCGCCACGCTGGCCGATGGCGTGCGCGTGAGGCAACCCGGCGAACTGACGCAGCGTCTGCTGGCCAACCTCATCGACGACATCGTCGTCGTCCGCGAAGCCGAGCTGCGCGAGACGCTGGTGCGCCTGGCACTGGAAGAACACGTGATCGCCGAAGGTGCGGGCGCGCTGGCGCTGGCCGCCGGTCGCCGCATCGCCGGCAAACGCAAATGCGCCATCGTCTCCGGCGGAAATCTCGACGCCGGCGTGCTGGCGCAACTGCTGTCCGAGGTGCGCCCGCGCGCGCCGCGCCGGCCGCGTCGTCGCCACCGCGAGGCGTCGGCACCTGCGCTGGAGCCGGCCATCGCCACCCTGAATCCCACTCCCCCCAACCGCCCCCGCGCCGCCGCCGTCGTGCGCGTCCACGAGGAACTTTCCGCATGAACGATCCCGCATCGCGAGTACGCATCTTCGACACCAGCCTGCGCGACGGCGAACAGTCGCCCGGTTGCAGCATGACCGCGCCGCAGAAGCTGCGCTTCGCGCACGCGCTCGCGGAGCTGGGTGTCGATGTGATCGAAGCGGGATTCCCCGCCAGTTCGGATGCCGACATGGAAGCCGTGCGCGCCATCGCCCGCGAGGTGCGAGGCGCCACCGTCGCCACGCTGGCACGCTGCCACACTGGCGACATTGAAGCCTGCGCCCGCGCACTGGACGGCGCGATCCATCCGCGCATCCACGTCTTCATCTCCACCAGCCCGCTGCATCGCGAACACAAGCTCGGCCTGAGCCGCGAGCAGGTGCTGGAGCGCGCGGTGATGGCCGTGGAGCTGGCACGCCAGTACGCCGACGACGTGGAGTTCTCCGCCGAGGACGCGCTGCGCACCGAGCCCGACTTCCTCGCCCAGGCCTGCATCGCCGCCGTCGCGGCAGGCGCGCGCACGCTGAACATTCCAGACACCGTCGGTTACACCACGCCGAGCGAGATCCGCACGCTGTTCGAGTACCTGCGCGCCGCGGTGCGCGAGTCCGGCGTCACGGGCGCCGAGCACGCCATCTTCAGCGCGCACTGCCACAACGACCTGGGCCTGGCCGTCGCCAACTCGCTGGCCGCGATCGAAGGCGGCGCGCGCCAGGTGGAGTGCACGATCAACGGCATTGGCGAGCGCGCCGGCAACTGCGCCCTGGAAGAACTGGTGATGGCGCTGCGCGTGCGCGGCGAATACTACGGCGCGCATACGCGCATCGACACGCGCCGCCTGGTACCGACCTCGCGCCTGCTCTCGCGCATCACCGGAATGGCCGTGCAGCGCAACAAGGCCGTGGTGGGACAGAACGCCTTCGCGCACGAGTCCGGCATCCACCAGCACGGCATGCTCAAGCACCGCGGCACGTACGAGATCATGCGACCGGAAGACGTCGGCTGGTCGCAGTCGCAGATGGTGATGGGCCGTCACAGCGGCCGCGCCGCGCTGTCCGACCGCCTGCAGACGCTGGGCTTCACCCTCGACGAGGCGCAACTCAACGCCGTGTTCGCCGGCTTCAAGGCGCTTGCCGAAAAGAAGCGCGAGGTCTTCGACGCCGACCTGGAAGCGCTGGTCACCGGCAGCGATGCGCGCGCGGCGCGCGGCTATCGCCTGTCGCGTCTGCACGTCAGCACCGGCGTCGCACAGGACAGCCTGCCCACCGCCAGCGTGCAGCTGGTGAATGCCGATGGCGTCGTGGTCAGCGAGGCCGCGGTGGGCGATGGACCGGTGCATGCCCTGTTCGCTGCGCTGGCGCGTGCCACCGGCATCGCGCTGGAGATCGACAGCTACCAGGTATCCAGCGTCACCACCGGCGACGACGCACAGGGCCAGGCCCAGGTCATCGCGCGTGCCGATGGCCGCGAGCTGACGGGCTCTGGCACCAGCACCGACATCCTCGAGGCCAGCGCACTGGCGTGGCTGGACATCGCCAACCGCCTGCTGCGCACGCGCCCATCCGTGGCCGCACCTGCGCGCAGCGCCGCCATCGCCTGACCTTCTTCAACGAACTTCCAGCCATCGATCGACATGACCGACCAGCCCAGAACCCTGTTCGACAAACTGTGGGACGCCCACGTCGTCACGCCTGAAACCGAGGCGGCGCCGGCGATCCTCTACATCGACCTTCACCTGATCCACGAAGTCACCTCGCCGCAGGCCTTCGCCGAACTCGAACTGCGCGGCCTGCCCGTGCGGCGCGCGGACCGCACCAAGGGCACGCTCGATCATTCCACCCCCACGCTGCCGGCGGATGTCGACGGCCAGCGTCCGTACATCAACGCCGACGCGCGCGCGCAGGTCGACACACTCCGTCGTAACTGCGCGCGGTTCGGCGTCGAGCTGTTCGACTACGACAGCCCGCAACGCGGCATCGTGCATGTGATGGGGCCGGAGCTGGGCCTCACGCAGCCGGGCCAGACCATCGTCTGCGGCGACAGCCACACCGCCACCCACGGCGCGTTCGGCGCGCTCGCCTTCGGCATCGGCACCAGCGAGGTCGGGCACGTACTGGCGACGCAATGCCTGCTGCAGCGCAAGCCGAAAACGCTGTCCATCACCGTGGAGGGCGAGCTCGCGCCGGGTGTCGGTGCGAAGGACCTGATCCTGCACGTGATCGGTGTGATCGGCGTCAACGGTGGCACGGGCCATGTCATCGAGTACCGGGGCTCGGCCATCCGTTCGCTGTCGATGGAGCAGCGCATGACGGTGTGCAACATGTCGATTGAAGCGGGCGCGCGCGCCGGCCTGATCGCGCCGGACCAGACCACCTTCGACTACCTGCGCGGAAAGCCGCGCGCCCCGCAGGACTTCGATGCCGCCATCGAAGCGTGGAAGCAGTTCCATACCGATGAGGGCGCGCACTTCGATCGCGAGGTGCGCATCGACGCGCGCGACATCCAGACCACCGTCACCTGGGGCACGCATCCGGGCCAGGTGGCCGCAATCGCCGCCAACGTTCCGAGCGGAGACGGCGACGACGCCAAGGCGCGCGACTACATGGGCTGGACCGCGGGAGCCGCGCTGGCCGGGCGGGCGGTCGACGTGGTGTTCGTCGGCAGCTGCACCAACTCGCGTCTGTCGGACCTGCGCGAAGCGGCCAGCGTGCTGCGAAACCGCCGCGTGCATCCGCGCGTTCGCATGCTGGTGGTTCCGGGTTCGGAGCAGGTCAAGCGCGAGGCGGAAGCCGAGGGCATTGACCGCATCGTGCGCGCCGCGGGTGCGGAGTGGCGCGAGCCGGGCTGCTCGATGTGCATCGCCATGAACGGCGACATGGTCGGCCCGGGGCAGTTGGCCGTCTCCACCAGCAACCGCAATTTCGAGGGCCGGCAGGGCAAGGGGGCACGCACCGTGCTCGCTTCGCCGCTCACCGCCGCCGCGTGCGCGGTGGCTGGCGAGATCACCGACCCGCGCCCGTACCTGACCACCGCGCCGGCGCCTGCCGCCGAGCTGGAGACCGCCTGATGCAACCGATCACCGAGATCGTCTCGCGCACCGTGGTGCTGCGTGAACGCAACATCGACACCGACCAGATCATCCCCGCGCGCTTCCTCACCACGACCGAGCGCAAGGGGCTGGGCAAGCACGCGTTCAACGATTGGCGCAGCCTTCCCGATGGTTCGCCGAACCCGGATTTCCCGTTCAACCGCGCCGAGAACATCGGTGCGCGCATCCTGGTCGCCGGTCGCAACTTCGGTTGCGGCTCCTCGCGCGAGCACGCGCCATGGGCACTGACCGACCTGGGCCTGCGCGCGGTGATCAGCGCCGAGATCGCCGACATCTTCCGCAGCAACGCGCTGAAGAACGGCCTGCTGCCCATCGTGCTGGACGAGGCCGTCGTCGACGCGCTGCTCGACCAGCCCGGTGTGGAACTGCGCATCGACGTGGCACAGCGCAGCGTGACGCTTCCCGACGGCTCGGCCGTGCAGTTCCCCCTCGATGCGTTCGCCCGGACCTGCCTGCTGGAGGGCGTGGACCAGCTGGGCTATCTGCTGAAGCAGAACGACGCCATCACACGCTTTGAACAACAACGCCAGACCCAGGAGTTCCGCCATGCAAGCTGAGATCGTCGTGCTGCCGGGCGACGGTATCGGCCCGGAAGTCACCGCCGCCGCGGTGCAGGTGCTGGCCGCCGTCGGCCAACGTTACGGCCATGCCTTCCGCTTCGAGGAGAAGCTGATCGGTGGCGCCGCCATCGACGCCACCGGTGAGCCGCTGCCGATGGACACGCTGGCCGCCGCGCAGCGCGCGGACGCGGTGCTGCTCGGTGCGGTGGGCGGGCCGAAGTGGTCCGACCCCAAGGCAAAGGTACGTCCCGAGCAGGGACTGCTGGCCATCCGCAAGGCGCTGGGCCTGTACGCCAACCTGCGTCCGGTGAAGCCGCATCCCGCCGCGCTCGGCGCGTCGCCGATCAAGCCGCACCTGCTCACGGGCGTGGACCTGCTGGTGGTGCGCGAACTCACTGGCGGCATCTACTTCGGGCAGAAGCAACGCCGTGCCGACGCGGCCAGCGACCTGTGCGAGTACACCGTCACCGAGATCGAGCGCGTGGTCCGTCGCGCGTGCGTGCTGGCGGGCGGACGTCGCGGCCACGTGACGTCGGTCGACAAGGCCAACGTCCTGGAGACCTCGCGTCTGTGGCGCGAGGTGGCCACGCGCGTGGTACGCGACGAATTCCCGGACATCACACTCGAACACCAGCTCGTCGACTCGATGGCGATGCACCTGCTGGCCAAACCGCGTGAATACGATGTGATCGTGACCGAGAACATGTTCGGCGACATCCTCACCGACGAAGCCTCGATGCTGGCCGGCTCGCTGGGACTGCTGCCCTCGGCTTCGCTCGGCGAGGGTCGCGTGGGGCTGTACGAACCCATCCACGGCTCCGCCCCCGACATCGCTGGTCGCGACATCGCCAACCCGTACGCGACGATCCTCAGCGCGGCCATGCTGCTGCGTCATTCACTGGGACTGGAGTCGGAAGCGCGCTGCGTGGAGAAGGCCGTCGATGGCGCGCTCGACCACGCGGTCTTCACATCCGATCTCGCTCCGGCAGGACGGGGCGTGGGCACGCGTGCGGCGACGGCCGCCGTCCTCGAGCAGCTTCAGCTGGAATGTCACCCAGTGGTCATGCGCGACTGACGCACCAACGGGTTCGTCGCATTGCGCGACGGCCCGCCAACGGCTAGCGTGCGCGCCATGACCTCCGCGCGCGCGCTCGCCGTCCTGTTGATCCCGCTGGCCCTGGTTGCCTGCCGTTCCGACCCCGCGGTCGCGTCCGGCGCCGCGAATGCCGTCCCGATGGGCGAGCCGGCCGACGCCTTCTTCCGCAATCTCTCCACGCTGTGCGGCAAGGCATTCGCCGGACGCGTGGAGGTGGACCGCCCGACGCCGGCCGGTATGAGTCCCTTCGCCGGCAAGCGGCTGATCATGCACGTGCGCGAATGCACGGCCGACACCATTCGCATTCCGCTGGTGGTCGGCGACGACCGCTCGCGAACCTGGGTGCTGACGCGCACGCAACAGGGCCTGCGCCTGGAACACGATCACCGCCATTCCGACGGCCGCGAAGATCCGGTATCGATGTACGGCGGCGACAGCACGAGCGACGGCACCGCCGTGCGGCAGGTGTTTCCCGCCGACGAAGCCTCCAAAGCGATGTTCGCGCGCGAAGACCGCGCGGTGTCGATCACCAACGTGTGGGCGATGGAGATCGAACCGGGGGATCGCTTCGTCTACGAGCTCTCGCGCCCCGGTCGACTGTTCCGCGTGGAGTTCGACCTGACCAAACCAGTGAAGCCGCCACCGCCCCCATGGGGCTGGCGCTGAGCGGATGAACGAAAAGGGCGCCGCGAGGCGCCCTTCTCGTTGCATCACGCCGTCTGCGGCGCCTTCACGCGGAACCACGCCGCGTACAGCGCGGGCAGGAACAGCAGCGTCAGGAACGTGGCCACGGTCAGGCCGCCCATGATCGCCACCGCCATCGGACCGAAGAACGCGCTGCGCGAGAGCGGGATCATCGCCAGGATCGCGGCGAGCGCGGTCAGCACGATGGGGCGGAAACGCCGTACCGTTGCTTCGACGATCGCTTCCCACGGTGTCGCGCCTTCGCCGATGTCGTGCTCGATCTGGTCCACCAGGATGACCGAGTTGCGCATGATCATGCCCGCCAGCGCGATCGTACCGAGCATCGCGACGAAGCCGAACGGCACGCGGAAGACCAGCAGGAACAACGTGACGCCGATCAGGCCCAGCGGTGCGGTCAGCAGCACCATGAAGCTGCGCGTGAAACTGCGCAGCTGCAGCATCAGCAGCGTGAACACCACGAACAGGAACAGCGGCATGCCGGCGACGATCGACCGTTGGCCGCGCCCGGAGTCTTCCACGCTGCCGCCGACGTCGATCGAATAGCCGTACGGCAGCTGCGCGCGCAGGTCGTCCAGGGTCGGCGAGATCTGCGCGGTCACCGTGGCCGGCTGCGTACCGTCGTAGATGTCGGCGCGCACGGTCATCGTGGGCTGGCGATCGCGGTGCCAGATGATGCCTTCCTCGAAACCATAGTCGAGCGTGGCGATCTGCGTGAGGGGCACGCTCTTGCCGCTTTCGGTGGGCACCATCAGGCTGCCGAGCATGTCCAGGCGCAGGCGTTCCTCAGCCGGGCCGCGCAGGAGCATTTCGATCAGCTCGTTGCCTTCACGGTAGGTGCTGATGTGCGAGCCCGACAGCGAGCTGGACAGGAACTGCGCCAGCCGCGCCGAACTCACGCCCAGTGCGCGGGCGCGCTCCTGATCGACGACCAGCCTCACGACCTTGTTCGGCTCGTCCCAGTCCAGGTTCACGTTGGCGACGTGCGGGTTCTCGCGGAACTTCTTCTGCACCTGGTAGGCGATCTGGCGCACCTTGTCGATGTGCTCGCCGGACACGCGGAACTGCACCGGATAACCGACCGGCGGACCGTTCTCCAGGCGCGTCACGCGCATCTGCAGTTCGGGGAAGCGCTTGAAGACATCCTCGATCAGCCAGGTGCGGATCTCCTCGCGCGCTTCCAGGTCCTTCGGCGTCAGCACGAACTGCGCGAAGTTGGCCGCCGGCAGTTGCTGGTCGAGCGGCAGGTAATAGCGCGGCGAACCGGTTCCGACGTAGGCGACGTAGTTGGCCAGGTCCTTGCGCGACGCCAGGATCTTCTCCAGCCGCTGCGCCTGGGTCGTGGTGGCGCGCAGGGAGCTGCCTTCGGCCAGTTCGATGTCGACCATCAGTTCCGGACGCGTGGAATCCGGGAAGAACTGCTGGGGCACGAAACGGAACAGGAACAACGCGGCGACGAACGACGCGGCCGTGATCGCGATGACCAGCCAGCGGCGACGCACGCAGAACGTCACCCATTCGCGGAACCGCACGTAGAACTTCGTCGCGTACGGATCGTGCGCATGGCCGTCGATCGGCGGCTTGGGCGCGATGTAGTCGTGCAGCGCGGGGAAGCGGCTGGCGATGCGCTCGCGGAACGCATGCCAACGCGCCGGCAGCGAGCCGGGCTTCGGTGGCGCTGCGGCGTGACCGTAGTCGGGAAGCAGCTTGTCGCCCAGGTAGGGAATGAACGCCACCGCGGCGATCCACGACACCAGCAGTGCGATGGTCACCACTTCGAACAGCGAGCGCGTGTACTCGCCCGTGCTCGACTTGGCCGTGGCGATCGGCAGGAAGCCGGCGGCGGTGATGAGCGTGCCGGTCAACATCGGGAACGCGGTGGAATCCCACGCGAACGCGGCGGCCTTCAGGCGACTGAAGCCCTGCTCCATCTTGATGGCCATCATCTCCACCGCGATGATCGCGTCGTCGACGAGCAGGCCCAGCGCCAGCACCAGCGCACCCAGCGAGATCTTGTGCAGGCCCACGCCGAACAGGTCCATCACGGCGAACGTCATCGCCAGCACCAGCGGGATGGACAGCGCGACCACGAACCCGGTGCGCAGGCCCAGCGAGAAGAAGCTCACCAGCAGCACGATGGCCACCGCCTCGGACAGCACGCGCACGAACTCGCCGACGGATTCCGTCACGGCAGCGGGCTGGTCGGCGACCTTGCGCAGCTCCATGCCGGCCGGCAACGTCTTCTGCAGCGCGGCGAATTCGGTCTCGAGCGTCTTGCCGAGCTTGAGGATGTCGCCACCTTCCTTCATCGCCACGCCGATGCCGATGGCGTCCTCTCCCATGAAGCGCATGCGGGGCGCAGGCGGATCGGAGAAGCCGCGACGCACGTCGGCCACGTCGGCCAGGCGGAAGGTGCGGTCGCCCACGCGGATGGGGAATTCGCGGATCTCGTCGACGGACTTGAACTTTCCGCCCACGCGCAACGGCACGCGCGTGCTTCCGGTTTCGAAGAAGCCGGCCGGCACCATCGCGTTCTGTTCGTCCAGCGCCTGCTGCACGGCCGCGGCCGGCACGCCCAGCGTGGACAGCTTCACGTTGGACAGCTCGACCCAGACCTTTTCGTCCTGCACGCCGAACAGCTCGATCTTGCCCACGTCGGGCAGCTTCTGCAGCTGCAGCTGCACGCGGTCGGCGTAGTCCTTGAGGACCGCGTAATCGAAACCCTTGCCGGTGAGCGCGTAGATGTTGCCGAAGGTATCGCCGAACTCATCGTTGAAGAACGGACCGACGACGTCGCTGGGCAACGTGGGCCGGATGTCGCCGATCTTCTTGCGCACCTGGTACCAAAGCGGCGGGATGTCCTTCGAACGCAGCGAATCCTTGGCGACGAACATCACCTGCGATTCGCCGGCGCGCGAGTACGAGCGGATGAACTCGTACTGCCCGGTCTCCATCAGTTTCTTCTCGACGCGCTCGGTGACCTGTCGCGAGACCTCCTCGGCGGTGGCGCCCGGCCACAGCGTGCGGATCACCATCACCTTGAAGGTGAATGACGGGTCTTCGCTGCGTCCCAGGCGCAGGTACGAGAACGTGCCGGCGATGGCCATCACCAGCATCGCGTAGACGATCAGGCTGCGATGGCGCAGCGCCCATTCGGAGAGGTTGAAGCGCATGGCGGCCTCAGCGCGCCATCGCCGAGGCGGCAGCGGTCACCGGACGGTTGTCCCGGTCAACCGGCTGCACTTTCTGTCCGGCGCGCAGCAGGTGCCCGCCCGCGGCCACCACCCAGTCGCCTGCGACAAGACCGCCGCGCACGGGTACGCGGTCCTCGCCGAAGGCACCGATCTCCACCGGCTTCAGCGCGAGAGTGGAGGTCTTCATGTCGACCACGAACACAGCGGTGCGCCCGTTGTCGCGCTGCACGGCGGCGATGGGGACACTGAGTCCACCGTTGCCCGGCGTGGGCAGGAACACCCGCGCGCTCTGTCCCAGTTCAAGTGCGCCGGCCGGCGCGTCGACGGTGACGCGCGCGGCGAAAGTACGCGACGCGGGGTCGGCTGCGGGCGAGATCTCGCGGATGCGGCCGTTCCAGCGCTCGCCGGTACGCGACCACGATTCCACCTGCACCGGCTGGCCGGCACGGATCGACGACACCATGCCTTCCGGCAACGCGAAAGCGACTTCGCGCACACCGTCGGCGGCCAGCGAGAAGACCGTCTGGCCCGCGGCCACGACCTGACCTGCCTCGGCCTGCCGCGCAGCGATCACACCATCGCGCAGCGCGCGCAGTTGCGAGTACTCGGCCTGGTTGCGCGCGACTTCCAGTTCGGCGCGCGCGGCATTCACCTGGCCCTGCGCGGCGGTGGCGGCGGCGTTCTGCGCGTCCAGCGTGGACCGGCTGACCAGCTGGTCGTTGGCCAGCTTGGAGAAGCGCGCCTGATCGGCACGCGCGCGGCCCAGTTCGGCCTCGGCGGCCGCCAGCTGCGCCTGCGCGGCGCGTGCCTGTGCCTGCAGGTCGCCCGGGTCGAGCACCGCCAGCACCTGGCCGCGGCGCACGTGGTCGCCGACATCGACCCGGCGCTCGATCAGCTTGCCGCCGACGCGGAACGACAACGGGCTTTCCTCGCGTGCACGCACTTCGCCGGCGAAGGCGGTGGCGGCATGGTCGGCCGCGACGGGATGGATCACCAGGACCGGACGGGCCGCTTCCTCGTGCGCGGACTTGTCGCTGCACGCCGCGAGGACGAGGA
This sequence comes from Lysobacter stagni, assembly GCF_030053425.1. Lineage (NCBI taxonomy): Bacteria > Pseudomonadati > Pseudomonadota > Gammaproteobacteria > Lysobacterales > Lysobacteraceae > Lysobacter > Lysobacter stagni. Next base: position 335,988 of record NZ_JASGBI010000001.1, read on the forward strand.
GCGAAAGGCCAGACAGCGCAAAGACGACGCGGCGTACGGCAGCAGGGGGGCGGCTGCGCATTGCGGGTGACCTCGGGGTTAATTAATGTACCTTGCGGTACTGTATAAATATCAAACTCGGTAGTCTAGTATTCCAGCATGACCGCTTCACGCCAGCCTGCAATTCCGCCCTCTCCGGCTGCCTCCAGCCCCACCCGGTCAGCCGGTCCCGGCCGTCCCAAGGACCTGGGAAAGCGCCTGGCCATCCTGGAGGCGGCCAAGCGGATGTTCACCCAGAACGGGTTCGACGGCGCCAGCATGGATCAGATCGCCGCCGAAGCCGGCGTCTCGAAGCTGACCGTCTACAGCCATTTCGGCGACAAGGAGACCCTGTTCGTCGCCGCCGTGGAATCGCACTGCGACCTGTCGCTGCCCTCTTCGCTGTTCGAGCCGGCGCCCACCTTGCCGCTGGACCAGCGCCTGATGGAGATCGCCCGCGCGTTCTACACGATGATCACCGCGCCGGAGGCCGTGGCCGGGCACCGCATGCTGTGTTCGCCGCAGATGGCGCACTCGGGCCTGCCCAAGCTGTTCTGGGAAGCCGGCCCGATGCGCGTGCAGGGCGATTTCGCCGCGCTGCTGGAGCGCCGCATCGCCGCGGGCGAGCTGGACATCCCCGACGTGCCACGCGCCGCCGGCCAGTTCTTCGCGCTGCTCAAGGGCGAGCCGCACGCCTGCCTGGTGTTCGGCGGCCCGACGCCGCCGGCGGAGGAGATCGACGCGCACCTGGCTGCGGCGGTGGACCTGTTCCTGCGGGCCTATCGCACGCACGACGACGCAGCCGCCCGGACCGGCAAACCGCCGGCACGCCGATGACATCCGTCTTGGTTACTTCTGGCACTCAGCCCTCCCCGCGCGGCGCCGCCATCCTGTGCGCCGCGCCCGCGACGGCCGGTTAGGCCGGACCCGTTACAATTCGCGGTCTTCCGCGCGAGATTCCCCCCGATGAGCACCATGGATTACAGCAAGGCACGCGAACTGATGGTCGAACAGCAGGTACGTCCGTGGGACGTGCTCGACCTGCGCGTGCTCGAGGTGATGGCGACGCTGCCGCGCGAGGCCTTCGTGCCCGCCGCGCACCGCGCCCTGGCCTATGGCGATCTGTCGCTGCCGCTGGGCCATGGCGAGTTCACTCTGAAGCCCGTGGTCGAAGGCCGCGCGTTGCAGGCGCTGTTGCTGGAGCCGGGCGACGACGTGCTGGTGCTGGGCGATGCCAGCGGCTACCTCACCGCCTGCGCCGGCCGCCTCGCCCGCGAGGTGCTCGCCGTGGAGCGCAACGAGGCCTTCGCGCACGCCGCGCGCGCCGCACTGGCCGAACAGGCCATCGGCAACGCGCAGATCGTCGTCGCCGACCCGCTGCAGTGGACCACCGAGCGCCGCTTCAGCGCGATCCTCGTGGCCGGCGCGGTCGACACCATCCCGGAACGCTTCGTCGATTGGCTGCAACCGGGCGGGCGCATGTTCGTCGTGCGCGGCCGTTCACCGGCGATGGAAGCGGTGCTGGTGCGCAACGATGTCAACGGTTCGCGCATCCAATCGTTGTTCGAAACCGACCTGCCTTACCTCGCCGGTGCGGCCCCCGCACCGACGTTCCAGTTCTGACGCGCCTCCCCTCGCACGCCCGCTCTGCCACGCGGGCGGCTCAACAAGAAAGTAAAACGGACAAGGACCTCGCATGATCCGCCGCCCGCTCGTCATCGCCCTCGCTGCCGCCGTGAGTGTCTCGGCCCTGTTGCCGGCCACGGCCTCCGCCGAAGACCTCCTGCAGACCTACGAGCTGGCACGCGGAGCCGATCCGCAACTTTCCGCCGCCGAAGCCAACCGCCTGGCCATCAAGGAAGGCGCCGTGCAGACGCGCGCCGCCATGCTCCCGCAGATCGACGGCACCGCCTCAATCACCCGCGCACGCAACTACGAGCGCGGCGACGCCGTCATCAACGCCGACGGCACGATCAGCGGCGGCAACAGCGAGTCGGAGACCACCTCGCGCGGCACCGAAGCGCGCCTGTCGCAGATGGTCTACGACCGCGGCAACTTCACCCGCCACAAGAGCGCCAAGGCGCTCAGCTCGGCCGCTGACTTCCAGCTCAGCGCGGCCGGCAACGACCTGATCACGCGCACGTCGGCGGCGTACTTCAACGTGCTGATCGGCCTGGAGTCGCTGGCCGCGGCCGAGGCGGCCGAGACCGCGCTGAAGAAGCAGTTCGACTACGCGTCCAAGCGCCTGGAAGTCGGCCTGGCACCGATCACCGACGTGCACGAGGCCCGCGCCCAGTACGACAGCGCGCGCGCCAACACCATCCTGGCCCGCAACGTGGTCGAGGACGCGTACCAGGCGCTGGCGGAAATCACCGGCCAGCCCATCAGCAACATCAAGGGCCTGCCGAAGGACTACCAGCCGTCGCTGCCAGAAACCCGCGACGCCGAGGGCTGGGTGCAGACAGCCATCGACAACAACCCGGGACTGCGTGCGAAAGAACTGCAGGTGACGTCCACCGAGGCCGACGTCGAGACCGCACGCGCCGGCCACTGGCCGCGCCTGTACCTCAACGGCAGCTACGGCGACAACGAAAGCTGGGGCGACAGCCAGGTGCGCAACATCTCGCGCGATATCGACAGCCGCAGTTATGGCCCGTCGGTTGGCCTGGTCCTGTCGGTGCCGATCTACTCCGGCGGCGCGACCCAGTCGGGCGTGCGCCAGGCGCTGGCGCGCCGCGACGTCGCGCAGGACGAACTGGAACAGCAGAAGCGCCTGCTCGTGCGCAACACGCGCAATGCCTACCAGACGCTGGTGGCGAGCATCAGCGAGGTCGAGGCACGCCGCCTGGCGCTGGTCTCGGCGCAGAGCGCGTACGACGCCTCGCAGGTCGGACTGGAAGTCGGCACGCGCACCGTGCTGGACGTCCTGCAGAACCAGAACAACCTGTTCACCGCGAAGCTCGAGTTCGCCCGCGCCCGTTACAACCACCTGCAGAGCCGCCTGCTGCTCGAACAGGCCGCCGGCACGCTGGACGTGTCCGACGTGCAGGACGTCAACCGCCTGCTCACCGCCGATACCGAAGCACAGCTGCCGGCGGGCGACGTGACGCGCTGATCGCACGCGACATCGCGACGCACCAGGAACCGCCGGCTTCCCGGCGGTTTTTTTATGCGCGCAGGAAAGTGAAGCGTGGCGCGGGTTACTGCACCGGCAGGAGCGGCTCCAGCAACGCCATCGTGCGCGCCAGTGCGCCACGGCCGGTTTCGACCAGCGCGCGGCCGGCGGTGGTCATGCGTTCGCGCTTGTGCGGGTCGGACAGCAGATCGGCCAGCGCGTCGCGCACGGCATCGGCGTCGGGTTCCACGAGCAGCGCACCGGCGTCCTGCAGGCGCTGCGCGATCTCGACGAAGTTGTGCAGGTGCGGGCCGGTGACGATGGCGGTACCGGTCGCGGCGGGTTCGAGCAGGTTGTGGCCGCCGATGGCCTGCAGACTGCCGCCGACGAAGGCGACGTCGGCACAGGCGTAGAAGTTCATCAGCTCGCCCATCGTGTCGACCACGAAGACGGCGTCGGCCGGTTGCGGCCAGGGTTGGCGCGAACGCGTCGAGACGGTCCAGCCCGAGGCGCGCGCGAGGTCGGCGACCATGCGGAAGCGCTCCGGGTGGCGCGGCACCCACAGCAGCAGCAGGTCGGGAAACTTCGCACGCAGGCGACGGTGGATCGCCAGCACCGCGGGTTCCTCTTCCTCGTGCGTGCTCGCGGCGATCCATACCGGTCGCTCGCCGCACTGCCGGCGGCACTGCGCGGCGAAGTCGGCCAGATGTTCGGGAACGGCAACGTCGAACTTGAGGTTGCCCACTTCCTTCACCTGTTCCGGGCGCGCACCCAGGCGGATGAAGCGTTCGGCATCGGCACGCGACTGCGCGGCCACGGCATGCACGGTGCGCAGGGCCCGCGCCACCAGCGGCGCCAGCACCCGGTAGCCGCGCAGCGAACGTTCGGACAACCGCGCGTTGAGGATCACCGCGGGCACGCCCTGCTCGCGGCAACCGAACAACAGGCTGGGCCACAGTTCGGTTTCCATGATCAGCGCCGCGTACGGACGGTAGTGGCGCAGGAACCGCGTGACGGCGCCGGGCAGGTCGTAGGGCAGGTAGACATGCTCCACCGCATCGCCCCACAGCGCCTGCACGCGCTCGGAGCCGGTGGGGGTGATGGTGGTGACCAGCACGCGCTGGCCCGGGTAGGCGCGGCGCAACGCGTTCACCACCGGCACCGCGGCATTGACCTCGCCCAGCGACACCGCGTGCACCCACAGCGTGCGCATCGCGGGGCGGTCGCCATAGAACGCATAGCGCTCCTGCCAGCGCAGGAAGTACGCCGGCTGGCGCAGGCCGCGCCAGATCAGGTGGTACACGGTGATGGGAGCCAACAGGTACAGGGCGACCGAGTACAGGCCGCGCAACAGTCGCTCGATAGGGTCCGTCGGCATCGCGAATAGGATAACGAAGGCCGTGACGGACGGGCGAAGGCGATGCATCGAAGACCAGCACGGCGCCGGCCTATTGCATCGGCGAGCGCGGCCATAGAATTCCCGGATGCCCAAGGCCGTCGAGTCCCCCACTTCTCCGCCCCCGCCGCCGTTCGGTCCGCGCCACTGGCCCATGTGGATCGCCTACGGCGTGATGTGCTTCGGCGCGCGCCTGCCGTGGTCGCTCCAGCGCGCGCTGGGCGGCCTGACCGGCGCGTTCGCCCTGCGCGTGGCCGGCGCTCGCCGTCGCGCGGCGCAGATCAACCTGGCGCTGTGCTTCCCGGAGAAGACGCCGGCCGAGCGCGAGCGCCTGCTGCGCGACAGCTTCCGCGACTTCGGCATCGGCCTGTTCGAATTCTCGCGCGCCTGGTGGGGCTCGGCCGAACCGATGCGGCGCACGGTGCGGATCGAGGGACTGGAGCTGCTGGACGACATCCGCGCGCAGGGTCGCGGCGTGCTGATGGTGTCGGGCCACTTCATGACCCTGGAGATGTGCGGGCGCCTGATGTGCGACCACCTGCCGCTGGCCGGCATGTACCGCCGCCATCGCAGCCCGGTGATGGAATGGGCGGTCAAGCGCGGCCGCCTGCGCTATGCCAGCGCGATGTTCACCAACGAGGAGATCCGCGCGGCGATGCGCCACCTCAAGCAGGGCGGTTTCCTGTGGTACGCGCCAGACCAGGACATGCGCGGCAAGGACACGGTGTTCGCACCGTTCTTCGGCGTGCCGGCGGCGACGATCACCGCCACGCACCAGTTCGCGCGCCTGAGTGGCTGCGCGGTGGTGCCGTTCTTCCATCGCCGCGAGGGTGCCGACTATGTGCTGCGCGTGGGCGCGCCGCTGGAGGACTTCCCATCCACCGACGCGGCCGTGGACAGCGCCCGCGTCAACGCTTCCATCGAAGCGATGGTGCGCGAGGCGCCCAGCCAGTACCTGTGGATCCACCGCCGCTTCAAGCGCCGCCCCCCCGGCATGAGTTCGCCTTACGGCAAGCGGTGAGCGCCTATTCGCGCGCGAGCAGGCTGCCCGCGTAGAGGGCGGCGAGCATCAGCGTCAGTCCACCCCAGAAGGTGGAATAGAACGCCAGGTGCGTGTTGATGGGGAACAGAGTGGCCACCAGGGCCCACATCGCCGGGCGCGCGCGTTCGCGGGCGGATTCCTCGGCGAAATGCCAGGCGCGCCAGGCCAGTGCCAGCCCCGCCAGCCACAGCAGCACGCCGAATGCGCCGGTCTCGCTCAGCACTTCCAGCACGATCTGGTGCGCGTGCAGCGCCGGGCCTTCGCCCCAGGCGGCCACTTGCCCCGGCGCCGGATCGCAGGCGGGGAACGCCTCGCGGAAGCCGCGCGCGCCGACGCCATTCAAGGGATGCTCGCGCGCCATGCACGCTGCCGCTTCCCAGATGCGCGCGCGACCCGACAGCGCACTGTCGACGCCTTCGACATCCGCGGTGAGCGCATGCCCGGTGCGCGCGATGCGATCGCGTACCTGCGGCACCACCACCGTCAGCAGGCCGACGCTGACCACACCGGCGAGGAACACACCCGCCAGCTTCTTCCAGCCCAGCAGCCGCCAACCCGACAGGGCCAGCGCGACGGCGTAGGTGATCCACGACGCACGCGAGCCCGCAAGTACCAGCACCACACCGAGCGCCGCCGCGGCGAGCAACCAGCCCACCGTGCCGATCCGCCTTCCGCCTGCGAACAGCAGGAACGGCGACAGGCTGGCCAGCACCGGACCCAGTTTGAGATTGCACGGACCCAGCACACCGCTGAGCCGATCGAGCAGCGCCAGCTCTTCCGGTGTGCACATGCCATGGCCGCTGATGGCGTGCTTGATGCCGTCGATGGCGGCGAACAGCGGACTGGTGCCGGTCACGGCCTGCACCAGCGCGTCGAGTGTCCAGATCGCGACGATCACCGCCAGGCCGGTGAACGTCGTGCGCCGCCCGGCCGGTTCGGCGACCGCGGCCGCGACGAGCCACAGGAACGGCAGGTAGCGCAGGTCGACCGCTGCCTCGCGCAGCGCGCGCGCGGGATCGACCGCGTCGATGGCGGAGACCAGCTCCGGCATCCAGTAGGCGAAGAACAACACGCTGGTGAGCGCCCATGCCGGATGGCTGAGCAGCTTGGAACCGCCGCGGAAACGCGACTGCGCAAGGCGGATGATCGCCGCCAGCGCGCCCAGCACGAGCACGCCTTCCGCATAACCGGGTGCGGGCCACAGCGCGACATAGGTGAGCACCCACGCCGGCGCCCAACGCCAGCCGTGCGCATTGGCGTCCGCCGCGTCAGTGGCGGTGTTCATCGACGAGCTCGGCGTAGACGGCAAGCGAGGCCTCCTGCATCGCACGCAAGGAATCGGGAATCCTAGCCGGTGATAACGCAGGATGCGTAAGAAGTTCGTAGGAGATGCGACGCAGTGCATCGATATCGAACGTCGGCACCGCGCCCTGCGGCTGGTACTGCGCCAGAAGCTCGCCCACGCCACCGTGGTCCCATCCCACCACGGGTCGCCCCACGGACAAGGCCTCCACCACGGTACGACCGAAGGCCTCGGGCTTGCGCGAGAGCTGCAGCACCAGGTCGCTGGCCGCATAGGCCTGCGCGACGGCGTCGGTCGGCGCGGTGAAGGCGACCGATCCGGCAATGCCTGCCTGCACCGCCTCCTGTTCCAGCGTGGCGATGTACGCCTCGCGGCCGGCCTCGCGCGCGCCGGGCAACCACAGCCGCGCGTCCAGACCGTCCGCGCGCAGGCGCGCCAGCAGCACCAATGCATCGGCGTGGCCTTTCAGGCGCGTGCCACGGCCCGGCAGCAGCAGCAGCGGCCCATTGCCTCCCAGCGCCGGATGCAGCGCGGCGACGCATTCGCGCGCGGCGCGGTCGGGCATCGGCGCGCGCGGGAATGCAGTGGGGTCGATGCCGCGCGGGATCACGCGCAGCTTCGCGGCATCGACGTGCGGGTAATGGCGCAGGACGAAATCGCGCACCGTGCTCGACACACAGATGACCCGTTCGCCACGGGTCATCACGGCGCTGTAGCGCGAAGGCGAGTTGAGCCCGTGCACGGTGGTGACCCAACGCGGTCGCGTCGCGTCGGGAAGGCCGCGCAGCGCCAGTTCGCCAACCCACGCCGGCAGGCGCGAACGCGCGTGCACGACATCCACCCCTTCGCGCACGAACAGACGGCGCAGGGCGATGGCGTGACGGAAAGTCAGTAGTGATTTGCGGCCGATGTCGAGCGTGATGTGTTCGGCGCCCATCGCCTGCAGTCGCGGCACCAGACGACCGCCGCGCGAGACGACGATGGCGCGATGCCCCGCCTCGACCAGGGCCTGGGCGATCTCCAGCGTGGAACGCTCGACGCCGCCGGATTCCAGCGCCGGCAGCAGCTGGACGACGGTCAGGCGCGGCATGGGCGGCTCCCGGGCGGCCTCATGCGCGGGTCGTCCGGTGAGGGCCGGTCAGTCTTCGAGGACGAAGTGCGAGCCGCAGTACGGGCACTGCGCTTCCCCGCCTTCGGCCTCGATCGGCAGATACACGCGCGGATGCGAGTTCCACAGCGCCATGGAGGGCAGCGGGCAGCTCAGCGGCAGGTCGGAGCGATGCACGACGTAGCGCTGCTCGGCGTTGGCCTGGGTCGGATGGGCGTTGGCTGCGGTCATGGGAAGGGACGGGTGGCGACGCGGGGACGCAAGTTTACCAGCCCGCGTGCATGCACCGGGCCGCGGAAGCTCAGCGCGGCAGGTCGAACAGCAGCGCGAGCGCCGGCTTGTCGCTGCCGCCCTGCAGCGCGAGGACGCCCGATTCGTCCCGCAAGCCCAGCGCATCGCCGGCCTGCAGGGTCATGGCGCCGTTCACCGTCGCCTCGCCGCGCACCAGGTGCAGCCAGTACAGGCGGGAAGGATCGAGCGGGTGATGGACTTCCTCTCCACGCGCCAGACGCGCCTGGGACAGGCCGATGTCCTGACGGATGGCCAGGCTGTCATCGCGGCCATCGCCGGAGGCCAGCAGTACCCAGCCGCGCACATCGTCCGGCACGGCACCACGGCGTGCGGCCGCCGGTTCGTGGTTCAGGCGCGAGGGCTGGATCCAGATCTCCAGCACGTGCGCCGGCGTGTCGGCGGACGCATTGGCCTGCGCGTGCTGCACCCCGTGGCCGGCACTGAGCCATTGCAGTTCGCCGGCACCGACCACGCTGTCGCCGCCCACGCCATCGTGGTGCGCCAGCGCGCCATCGACCACGTAGGCGAGGATTTCCATGTTGGCGCGACGTTGCACGTCCAGCGCCGCGCCGGGCGCGATGTGCCGCTCGTTGAGCACGCGCAACGGGCCGAAGCCCATCCACGCCGCGTCGTAATGCCCGCCGAAGGAAAAGGTCTGGCGGCTGTCGTGGCCGGAACGGCCGCGTGCGTCGGAGGGTCGTTGAAGGATCATGTGCGGCGGGAAAGCGGGAACGGGCACATTGTCCCCGTTCCCGCGTCGATTTTCCGCCTTGTTTCCGTCCGGCCTTACTCGGCCTTCGGCACCACGGCTTCGGTGGTGATGCGCAGGGTGACGTTGTCGCTCACGTTCGGCGCGAACTTGTCGACACCGAAATCGCTGCGCTTGATGGTGGTGGTGGCGTCGAAGCCGGCGGCCGCGCGCTTGGCCATCGGCTGCTCGCCGATCTTGTTGATCGTGGTGTCGAGCACGACCTGGCGGGTGACGCCCTTGATGGTCAGGTCGCCGAACACGCGCAGCTTCTTGTCGCCGGCGGCTTCGACCTTGGTGCTCTTGAAGGTAATGTTCGGGTACTTCTCGGCGTCGAAGAAGTCGGCGCTGCGCAGGTGCTCGTCGAACTTCTGCACGTGCGAGTCCAGGCCCGACAGCGGCAGGGTCACTTCGACCTTCGAGGTGCCGACGTTGGACGGATCGTAGGTGATCGTGCCTTCCGCGCCGCCGAAGTTGGCGATCGGATTGGAGAAGCCGAAGTGGCTCCAGCTGGCGACCACGGAGGTGTGGTTCGGATCGATCTTGTACGTCACCGGTGCAGCGAAAGTGGCGGAACTGGCGACAGCGAGGGCCGCGACGAGGGCAAGGCGCTTGAACATGGGCGTTCTCCGGAACGGGTGGGGTTACAGGATGGCCGCGGCTTCGTCGAACGACAGGCGCGGAGAGCGTGGGAACAGCTTGGCCGTGTCGCCGTGGCCGAGATTGATGAGGAAGTTCGACTTCACCTTCGTGCCGGCGAAGAAGGTCTCGTCGACCAGCGCGTTGTTGAAGCCGGACATCGGGCCGCAATCCAGGCCCAGCGCGCGTGCCGCCATGAGCACATAGGCGCCCTGCAGGCTGCCGTTGCGCAGGGCGATGGTGTGCAGCGCATCCTCGGGCTTGGTGTCGAACCAGCCGCGCGCGTCGGTGTGCGGGAACAGGTACGGCAGCTTCTCGTAGAAAGCCATGTCGAAAGCGACGATGGCTGTGACCGGCGCGGCCAGGGTCTTGGCGTAGTTGCCCTGGTCCAGGGCCGGGCCCAGCTTGGCCTTGGCTTCGGCGGACTTCACGAACACCAGCCGCAGCGGCGACATGTTGGCGCTGGTGGGACCCCATTTGGCCAGCTCGTACAGCTGGTGCAGGGTCTCGTCGCTCACCTCGCCCGCCAGTTCATTGTGGGTGCGGGCGGTGCGGAACAACTGGTCCAGCGCCGCATCGGACAGGGGCGTGGACGGGGAAACGGTGTGCGACATCGAAAACTCCATGGAACGCCGCACTGCCACCGCGGCTGAGGAACGGAAGTGTAGAGTCTGGCACGATCGCAACAGCCGACTGATCCGGAACGGATTAATCACAAACGTGCAACGAACGAGCCCCGATTTCCCCGCGCAGGCCGCGGTCTGGACCGTCACCGACGGCCATGCCGGCAACGTGCGCCAGGCCGAGGCGCTCGCGGTCGCTCTGGCCGGATCGTTCCACGCCTGGACATTGCAACCGCGCGCGCCGTGGCGCTGGCTCGCTCCGCGACGCCTGCCCGGCGCGACGCAGGCCTTCGGGGTCGACTTCGCGACCGCCTCGACGCGCCCGTCGCTGGCGATCGGCTGTGGACGGCAAGCCGCGCTGGCCACGCGCCTGCTGCGCGACCGCGGCGCACGAACCGTGCAGATCCTCGATCCGCGCATCGACCTGCGCCACTGGGATCTGGTGATCGCACCCGAACACGACGGGCTTTCCGGCGAGAACGTCATCCCCGTGATCGGCAGCCTGCATCCGGTGGACGACCTGTGGCTGGCGACCGCGCGGGGTGCATTCCCCGGTCTCGGCAACCTGCCCGGCCCGCGCACCGCGATACTGCTGGGCGGCGAAAGCGCACACGCGCGTTTTACCGATGACGACTACGACGGCTGGTTGCGCGCCATCGCCCGCATCGTGCGAGCCGAAGGTGGCAGCGCGCTCGCCACGACTTCGCGCCGCACGCCACGGTCAGCGCGTGCGCGACTGCAGCAACGCCTTGGCGACCTGCCCGGCGTGCGCTGGACGGGCGAAGCGGATGGACCGAACCCGTACGCCGGACTGCTCGCATGGGCGGATCGCATCGTATGCACGGCCGACTCGGTGAACATGGTGTCCGAAGCGTCGGCGACGCTGGCGCCGGTGTTCGTCGCCGGACACGACCGCGTGAGCGGCCGGCCGCGTCGTTTCCTCGATGGCCTGCTGCGCAGCGGACGGGTGCGCCCCCTCGACGCCACCCTGACGCCGTACGCAGTCACGCCGCTTCGCGAAACCGCGCGCGTGGCGGCGGAAGTCCGGGCATGGCTGGATGACCGCGCGTCGCGATCCAACGCAACGCAGACCGCGCTCGGGTACTAAGCGCGCACGATCGCGTCGCGCTGACGCTCAGCCGGTCGTACCTACCGACGGCGTGTCGAATACCAGCCCGTGCCGGTGCGCGGACGCGGTGATCGCGGCGCGCGATCGTGCGATCGCCTCGTCAATCGGCAAGCGTCGCGGACGACGGTCCAGGGTGCACGCCAGGCCGCGTTCGAGCAGCACCGCGTGCGCGTCCACCAGTGCCGCCGCTTCACCCGCATCGAGCCAGCCGTCTACGGCGGCCGCTTCGACCAGCGCCGGGGTGTTGCGCGGCACCAGCCACGACACGTGCTGCGCCGAATGCGCCAGCACGGCGTACTGCAGCAGGAACTCCAGATCCACCAGCCCGCCTTCGCCCTGCTTCAGGTCGAACGCGGCCGCGTCGCTGCGGTCGAGCTCGGCGCGCATGCGGCGACGCATCGAGACCACGTCGGTGCACACCGCCTGCGGATCCCGCTCGCGCGAGAGGGTCTGCGCGCGCACCGATTCGAAATCGTCGCCCAGCGATTCGTCGCCCGCGACGAACCGCGCACGTACCAGCGCCTGGTGCTCCCACGTCCACGCGCGTTCGCGCTGGTAATCGCGGTAGCTGGCCAAGCTGGACACCAGCAGGCCCTTCGCACCGTCGGGGCGAAGGCGCACATCGACGTCGTACAGCCGGCCCGCGCCGGTCACCGCGCCCAGCAGTGCGACCACCTTCTGCGCCACGCGTGCGAACCAGCGCGTCGCCTCGATCGTGCGGGCACCGTCGGAATGCGCGTGCTCGCCGCCCGGCGCGTCGTACAGGAACACCAGGTCCAGGTCCGAGCCGAACCCCAGCTCCTCGCCGCCGAGGCTGCCGTAGCCGATCACCGCGAAGCGGGCGCCCGGAACGCGACCGTGGGCACCGGCGACTTCGTGCTCGGCCAAGCGCAGCACGCGCAACACCACGCCGTCGGCCAGCCACGCCAGTTGCTGCGCGCACTCCGTCGCACTCTGGCGTCCGTCTCGCAGCGCCATCGCGATGCGGAAGCTCAGCGCCTGTCGCACTTCGTTGAGCGCCTGCAGCACTGCCTCGGCATCGTCGTCCTGGCCTTCTGCGACGGCGGCGCAGGCGGCGTGCAACTCGTCGCGTCCGGGCAGTGGCCCGGCCACGCGCGCGTCCAGGAGCTCATCCAGCAGCAGCGGATAGGCGGCCAGTCGCTCGGCGAGCAGCGCGCTGTGGCTCACCACCTCCACCAACCGGGCGAGCGCGACGGGCTGCTCGTCCAGCAGCGCGAGGTAGGCACTTCGACGCAACACGTTGTGCAACAGCGCCAGCAACCGGCGTAGCGCGAGCATCGGCTCGCTGGACGCGGCCGCGGCCTGGAGCAATGCGGGCATCACGCGGTCCAGCCTGCCGCGCGCGGCATCGGACAGGCCACGGACCCCGGGGCTGCGTGCGAAGTCGCGCAGCGCGGCGTCGGCGTTGCCGGCCTCGACGAAGCCTGCGTCGGCGAGCACGGCGCTGTCGCCGCCCTCAGGCAGCGCGCGCCAATAGCTGGTGAGCGCGTCGGGTGCATTGCGTTTGCGACGCGGCGCGAGCAGCGCCTCGAATTCGGAGGTCACCAGCGCACGCTGTGCATCGAGCGCGACGCGAAGCGCATCCCAGTCCTCGTAACCCAATCCGTGCGCGATCCGCTGCCGGTCGTCGGTGGATTCGGGCAACGCGTGCGTCTGCGCGTCGCGAAGCATCTGCAGCCGGTTTTCCAGCCGGCGCAGGAACCAGTACGCGCCCGTCAGCGTCGCACCGGCGTCAGGCGTCATCTGTCGCGCATCCACCAGTGCCTGCAGCGAGGGCAGCAGACGGCGGTCGCGCAGGCCGGGCTCGCGGCCGCCGTAGATGAGCTGCAGCGCCTGCACGAGGAATTCGATCTCGCGGATGCCACCGGGCCCGCGCTTGATGTCGTCGGCCAGTTCCTTGCGGGCGACCTCCGCGCTAATGGCCGCCTTCATCGCGCGCAGCCCGTCCAGTGCGCCGAAGTCGAGATAGCGGCGATAGATGAACGGGCGCAGGCTCTCGAGGAATCGCTCGCCCGCGTCGAGGTCGCCCGCGACCGGCCGCGCCTTCTGCCAGGCGTATCGTTCCCAGTCGCGTCCTTCGCGTTGGAAGTACTGCTCCATCGCGTTGAACGACCACGCCACGCGGCCCGCATTGCCGTACGGACGCAGGCGCAGGTCGACACGATGGCAGAACCCGTCGACCGTCAGTTCGTCGAGCAGCTTCGCCAGCTGTTGTCCCAGGCGCGCGAAGTAGTGTTCCGCGTCGAGGGCGCGCGCGCCGTCGGATTCGCCGTCGTGTTCGTAGGCGTAGACCAGATCGACGTCCGAGCTGAAGTTGAGCTCGCCGCCACCCAGCTTGCCCAGTCCGAACACGACCAGACGCTGCGGGTTTCCTTCGCGATCGCGCACCACACCATGGCGTTGCGCGAACTCGATCTCGAGCGCATCCAACGCGAGCTGCAGGCAACGTTCGGCCAGATGCGTGCTTCCGGCAAGCGTCGCGTCGACATCGTCCAGGCCAAGCACGTCGCGCCAGATCAGGCGTGTGGATTCGGCCGTGCGATAGCCGCGCAGCAGCGCGGGCCATTCGCTGCGGTGTTCGGGCGACAGCGACGGCTCGGCCATCGGCTGCGCACCGTCGTCGCCCAGCAGCCTGAGCAGGACGTCCGGCTGGCGGACGAGCGTATCGATGGCGAAGTCGCTGGCGGCGGCCACGCGCTGCAGCCGCTCACGCGCATGGTCCTCGGCGAGGACGTCCGCGTGCGCCGGCAACGCCGTGCGCAGGCGCGCCATCGCGCGCGCGGTGATGGAATGGGAAAGGTCGGAGTGCGCGGGGGATTTGGAACTCATCGCCCCGATTCTGGCACGGGTACGTTCTGGCACGGGCACGCGAGCGTGGCCCGCACCGGCACGGCATGACGGTGTGCGATGGCCGCCCGTGCAGGCGGCCATCGTGCGTGACGCTCAGTCGACGCTGGCGGCGGCGTTCACGCGTCCCTGTCCATAGAAATCGTCCTTGCCCGGCTTGCCGAGATCATCGGCGCCCGCGCGCAGCAGTTGTTCCACCTTCTGCGCCTTGATGCCGGGGTACTTGCCGAAGATGAGCGCGGCCACGCCGGACACGTGCGGTGCCGCCATGCTGGTGCCGGTGGCCCAGAAGTACAGGTTGCCGTTGGGCGGAACGAAGCCACCGGGCGCGAACACGCCATCGAACACCCAGCACGGGCGCACCAGACCGGCGACCGTGCAGTTCTCGTTGCCCGGATAGTCGAAGTCGCCGCCGGGGCCGGCGAGGTGGATCGCCGACTGCCCGTAGTTGCTGTAGCTGGCGGGCAGGTCGAGGTCGGCGCCATTGAGATCATGGCCCCAGGCTTCCGGCGCGGTCGCGGCCACCGCCAGCACGCCCGGCAACTGCGCGGGGAAGGCGATGGTGTTGGCATCGTGGTCGAGATCGCGGGCGTCGTTGCCGGACGAGGCGATGATCAGCACGTTGCGCGACTGCGCGTACTGCACCGCGCGCTTGGTCGCATTGATCAGCTCGGCCGTCTCGGCGCCGCCCTTGGGCAGGCCATCGGTGACGCCCAGGCTCATGTTGATCACGTTCGCACCCTGGTCGGCCGCGTACACGATGCCCTGGATGATGCCGGCGAACTCGCCGCTGCCGGTCACGCCCGACAGCACCTTCACGGCGAGGATCTTCGCCTCGGGCGCGACGCCTATCGTGCCGAACGCGTTGTCGGCCGCGGCGATGATGCCGGCCACGTGCGTACCGTGGTTGAAGGCATTGGGAATGTTGTGGCACACGCTTTCGCCCGGCACGAACGAGGTCGAGTTCGGCAGCAGGTTCGGCGCGATGTCCGAATGCTGGCAGACGATGCCCGAATCGAGCACGGCGACCACCGCGCCGGCCCCGCGCCAGCCCGCATTCCACGCGCCGGCCGCATCGATCGCCTTCATGCCCCACTGCAGGTCGAAGCGTGTGTCGTCCTCGCCGGAGTTGGGTGGATTGGCGAAGTTGGGCGCGCCTTCGTCCTGCACGACCGCATCGGGGATGTCGAACTGCATGCGGATGTCGGCGGTCACCGAACGCAGGCCGGACACGCCGGCTGCGCGTGCCTTGAAGCCGTCGTCGGCATCGACGATGGCCACGCCGATCTGCGGAAGATGCGCACGTACGGTGCCGCCCGCGGCGGCGATGGCATTGAGTTGCGACTGGCTGAGGGCGTTGCCGTGCGTCTGCACGATGTAGCTCGCGGCCTGGACCGAGGCGGTCGAGGCCAATGCGCATACGGCCGCGGCCAGCGCGACCCGCTTGCTCGTCGTCTTCATGATTCCCTCCGGAACAAAGGCGAATGCGCGCGGCGCATCCGCCCCCTGTCCGGCGTCCGCGCACGGCAAACAACGTGCGCACGGCGTGCGGCCGGCCGTTGCTCGACGTCTCTCGCCGACGGACGGCGTGCGCGGGCGATGGAACGGGCAAATAAAAAGCCCGCCCCGGTCGAACCGGTTGCGGGCCTGCTCCCTCCCCCACGTCGGGATGCGCGTTGATCGTGAAGGAACCGTTAGGGGCTTTGCACGCTGCACTGCAAAATAGAACTCAGCGGTTCAAATTGCATGCCAATCAGACCTTTACAGCGATCCCTGTTCAGGTATGGAAGACCGCCATCGCACCGCGAATCGGCGCCTCAGCCCGCTCCGAAGAACATGAGGTAGACCAAGCGCCCGTTCTCCATCCGGTCGCCGAAGGCCGGTCCGGTGGTGTGCCACAACCACGGGCGCAGCAGCACCAGGCGGTTGAAGCGCATCGGGGCCTGCATGGTCATTTCCCATTTGGAGTCGTCGACGCTGTCGCGCTCGATGATGTCGTCGTGCATCTGCTCCATCGACGAATAGCCCATCGCGGCCAGTTCCCGCTCGTCCCAGGGCGCGCGCTCGGTGTTGGTGGGACGGTGGCGGAAGAACTCGGTGCCGCCGCGGCAGTCCTCGGGTCGGCTGAGGTAGAGGATGCCCGACCAGTACGCGCGGTCGATGTGCACCTTCGCGCGGCCGCGATCGGCGGCGAGCGTCATGCGGAACTTGCAGTGCGACTGCAGCGGCGAGATGGGCACGACGCGTTCGCCAACGAGCCTCGATACGGCCTGGTCGAGGCCGTCGATCTCCATGCGTTCGAGTGAATTGCGACCGGGGAACGCGCCTTCCTGTTCGGGATAGGTCAGGCCAAGTCCGACTTCGCGCAGTTGCTGCGCGTCACGCGGGCTGAGGAAGTCGTCGACGATGATGAGTGAGGTAGGCATGCACGGCGAGCTTAGCCGGTAGCCAGCACCCTGCCCAGAAAACACACCGCATCAGGGCGCCGCGAGGGATTCTCCGCTCGTGGCCGATGACACGACGCCGAACAGCGACGCATGGGCGGCGCCGATCCACGGCTTCACGATCGCCACGGGTACATCGACCAGTTCCGTGTCGACGGCACCGGCCGGCGCGGTCGACACGGCCACTGCGTAAACCTCGCCCCGCGAGTTCAGGCGCGGAACCAGCAGATGAGGCGAGCGCACGGTGCGCACCGCCGCGCCCTCGTCGGTGGGCATGTGGAGGTAGGCGTCGATCGCCTTCCATCCGGCGCCGTCGTGGATCAGCTCGTCCGCCGTGAGCAGACGGCCGGCCTGGCGTTCCCAGACGAACGCGTCCTGGCGCAGCCGGCTTGTCGCAGCGCCAATGTAAAGACTGCTGTCGGCCACCACCACGATCAGGCGCGGCGTTTCGGCGGTGACGGCATAGGTCGCGGTCAGTTCGTAGGGCGCGTCGCCGGCCTTGCGCGTGCGCAACGCGGTCGACAGCTCCGACTGCAGGCCCGCGGCGTGCGCTGTCAGGCGTTGCGCCAGGGCGGCCGGAAGCTGCGCGGTGGTCGGATAGCTGATACCGACGATCGACTCCGCATTGCGCTCGAACACGTCCTTGGGCGGAAGGTCGGGCAGCGCCGCTACGGGAGCACCCTGCGTCGTGGTCGTCGGCGCCTCACGCCCACACGCGCACAGCAGCAGCACGAGCGCGATGCCGGCGGCCCGCGCATGCACGGATGCCGGACGGAGAACAAACCAGTGCATGCGACGCCTCAAGCCCAACAAAGAGGTTGCACGCTACCGGCGGCACCCATGCGTGCCTGTCGGAGAATTCCGATTCTCGTATCGAACGATTGGCGTGGCGCACACAAAGAAAAAGGCCCCGCATCGCTGCGGGGCCTTTCCTACTTCGTGACGCTGGAGACCGGACTTAGAAGTCCATGCCACCCATGCCGCCCATGCCGCCGCCCGGCATCGCCGGCTCGTCCTTCTTCGGCAGCTCGGCAACCATCGCCTCGGTCGTGATCATCAGACCGGCGATCGACGCGGCGTTCTGCAGCGCGGTGCGGGTGACCTTGGTCGGGTCCAGGATGCCGGCTTCGAGCATGTCGACGTACTCACCGTTGGCGGCGTTGTAGCCGAAGCTGCCCTTGCCTTCCTGCACCTTGTTGACGATGACCGACGGCTCTTCACCGGCGTTGGTCACGATCTCGCGCAGCGGCGCTTCCATCGCGCGCAGGGCGATCTGGATGCCGTGGTTCTGGTCTTCGTTGGCACCCTTCAGGTCAGCAATGGCCGCCTTGGCGCGCAGCAGCGCGACGCCGCCGCCCGGGACGATGCCTTCTTCCACCGCAGCGCGCGTGGCGTGCAGGGCGTCTTCGACGCGGGCCTTCTTTTCCTTCATCTCGATCTCGGTCGAGGCACCGACCTTGATGACGGCAACGCCACCGGCCAGCTTGGCCACGCGCTCCTGCAGCTTCTCGCGGTCGTAGTCGGAGGAGGTTTCCTCGATCTGCGCCTTGATCTGCTTGATGCGTGCCTCGATGCCGCCGACTTCGCCGGCGCCGTCGATGATGGTGGTGTTCTCCTTCGAGACCTGCACCTTCTTGGCGCGGCCGAGGTCCTTGATGGTGGCCTTGTCCAGCTGCAGACCGACCTCTTCGGAGATCACGGTGCCGCCGGTCAGGACGGCCATGTCTTCCAGCATCGCCTTGCGACGGTCGCCGAAGCCCGGGGCCTTCACGGCGCAGACCTTCACGATGCCGCGGATGGTGTTGACCACCAGGGTCGCCAGGGCTTCGCCTTCGACTTCCTCGGCGATGATCAGCAGCGGCTTGCCGGCCTTCGCGACGCCTTCCAGCACCGGCAGCAGGTCACGCACGTTGGAGATCTTCTTGTCGTGCAGCAGGATGAACGGGTCGTCCAGTTCGGCCTGCATCGACTGCTGGTTGTTGATGAAGTACGGCGACAGGTAGCCGCGATCGAACTGCATGCCCTCGACGACGTCGAGCTCGTTCTCCAGGCCCGAACCGTCTTCCACGGTGATCACGCCTTCCTTGCCGACCTTGTCCATCGCCTGGGCGATGAGGTCGCCGATGTTGGCATCGGAGTTGGCCGAGATCGTGCCGACCTGGGCGATTTCCTTCGAGGTCGACGACGGCTTGGAGATCTTCTTCAGCTCGTCGACGGCGGCGTGCACGGCCTTGTCGATGCCGCGCTTGAGGTCCATCGGGTTCATGCCGGCGGCGACCGCCTTCATGCCTTCGCGGATCAGCGCCTGCGCCAGCACGGTGGCGGTGGTGGTGCCGTCACCGGCGTTGTCGGAGGTCTTGGAAGCGACTTCCTTCACCATCTGCGCGCCCATGTTCTCGAACTTGTCTGCAAGCTCGATTTCCTTGGCGACGGACACGCCGTCCTTGGTGATGGTCGGGGCGCCGAAGCTCTTCTCGAGCACGACGTTGCGGCCCTTCGGGCCGAGCGTGGCCTTGACGGCATTGGCGAGCACATTGACGCCGCGCAGCATCTTGACGCGCGCGTCCTCACCGAAACGGATTTCCTTGGCAGCCATGTTGTTACCTCAAATGCGGAATGGGGAATGGAAAAGCGGAAACACAGACGCGGCGGCAGGAAGGGAGCGGGACTCGCGCGTTGCGCGTCGTTCGCCGCTTCGTTCCCGCCGGGCGATCAGCCGAGGACGGCGAAGATGTCGTCTTCCTTCACCACCAGGAATTCGGTGCCGTCGAGCTTGACCTCGGTGCCGCTGTACTTGCCGAACAGCACCTTGTCGCCGACCTTCACCTTCGGCGCGCGCACGTTGCCGTTGTCGAAGACCTTGCCTTCGCCGACGGCAACGACTTCGCCCTTGATCGGCTTCTCGGTGGCCGAGTCCGGGATCACGATGCCGCCAGCGGACATCTTTTCTTCTTCCATGCGCTTGATGACCACGCGGTCGTAGAGCGGCTTGATATTCATCGCGACTGTCTCCGGGGATTTCGTAAGTGGTTGATACGACGGGGAAAGGAGTGGGATTTTAGCAATCGTCCCCGGTGAGTGCCAACGACCGGGGCGAAGAAAACCCGGCGAACCGGGATGGGCGAGAGATGGGGCGCCGCCGGAGGCTTTCAAGGGTCCGCCGGGCAATCGCGCAAAAAGAAAGAGCGCGTCCCGTGGAACGCGCTCTTTGGTGCGGAGCAGGCTGTCCTGAGCATGGCGCGTCCTTGCACCCCGATCCCCGAACCGACGCCTTGTCACGGCCAACCATCCTTGGCGGCACGAGGTCGATCTTGCCGCTCCGGGCGAGTGGCGGCCAGAGGTCGACTGCTGACTTTGGGTAGCCAAACCCTCGAAAAAAGTGTGAAAAACGTCGGGTTTGACTTGCATCAGCGCGGCGTAACGCTACCCTGAGCGCACAGCATTGGGTGTATTTTGTTCACCAGGTGAGTACAGGTAGCAGGTGCGATGACCCCTCAACAACGCATTCGCCTGGCCCGCCGGCACGCGGGTTTATCGCAAGCCGCGCTGGGCGCCGTCGTCGGGGTGCAACGCAGCGCCGTCGGCCACTGGGAAGCCGCGCGCGGCAAGTTTCCGAGCGTGGCCCACCTGCGCGAGGTGGCCCTTGTCACCGGCGTGCAGTTCGAATGGCTGGCCACCGGGCGGGGCAACATGAGCCTGTCGGCCGACACCGCGCTGGATTCGGTGGCCGCCGCGGAGGCGATGCTGGTCGAGGACCCGCTGGAGCTGCGCCTGCTCGCCGCCTTCCGGGAAGCCCCGACGCGCGCCAAGGCGCCGCTGGTGGAACTGGCGGAACAACTGGCCGAGATGCGCACCGGCCGCGGCCGCACGGCCACGCCGGGTCGCGCCCGGTGAACGGTCTCAGCCGCCCGCCAGGCGCCTGACCGCCGCGGGCGGCAATGTGGCGCAATCGGCCGAGGGCTCGAAACCGGAGGTCGCCGTTTCATCGCCCTGCACCAGCTGGACCTTGTGCGGCGCACTCGGGCCGAGGGCGAAGGTCCATACCGCGCGGATCTGCCCCTGCATCGGCGGCTCGGCCAACAGCGCGCCATCGGGGCCGATATAGACCAGATCGTTCGTCGAAGCGTCGATCCGTTTGCCGGTCTCCAGGTCAAGCACGCCCATCGCCGATGGATCGCGCCAGCAGTCCATCGCCCGCTCGCAGCTGAGGTCGGCCAGCAGGCGCGAGGCCTGGTAGCAGGCGGCCCGCACGCGGATGCCGTGCGCGTCGCCGGGGCCTTCCGCAGCCCCGGCCAATCCGGCCAACAGGCACAGCGCGACAACGACGGCAAGGCGACGGGGCATGTGACCTCCTGGGGGGAGCGGACGTCCGGCGCGGGCAGCCTACGACAATCGAACGGCCGCTGCGCGAGCGTCCGTCGGGGCCGGTGCCCTACACTGGCGCCCCTCATGGCCGCCACTTCCCCGTCGCCGGTCCGGCTGGTGCTGAGCACCTGCCCCGACCCGCAAACCGCCGACGCCCTCGCCCGTGCGCTTGTCGAAGAGCGCCTGGCGGCATGCGTCAACGTGCTGCCCGGGGTCGTCTCGACCTACCGCTGGCAGGGCGTGATCGAACGTGACGCGGAAGTGCTGCTGCTGATCAAGACCACTGCGGACCGCCAGGACACCCTGATCGCGCGGCTGCAGGCCCTGCATCCCTATGAACTGCCCGAGGCCATTGCGGTCGAAGCCGTTGGCGGCCTCGCCGCCTACCTGGCCTGGGTGGCCGAACAGACCCGAGACGATGACTGACGCTCCCCGCTTCCGCCTTTTCGACCGGCTTCGTTCCCACGCCCAGCAGCTCCTTCTCGCGATCCCGCTCGTGGCGGCTGTCATCGCGGCAGGGCCCGCGAATGCCGCGATCGATCCGGACGATCTGCTGCCGGTGGACGAAGCGTTCGCGCTTCGGGCCGAAGCGGCCGGACCGGACCGCATCGAGATCCATTGGCAGATCGCCGACGGTTATTACCTGTACCGACACCGCATCGCCGTGCAGGCCGACGATGGCTTCGCCGCGCAGGCGCTGCAGTTGCCCAAGGGCGACGCCCACGAGGACGAGTTCTTCGGCAAGGTCGAGACCTACCGCCAATCGCTCACCGCCGTGCTGCCGGGCGAAGCCCGTGGGCCGCAGGTCACGCTGAAGATCAAGTACCAGGGCTGCGCCGACGCGGGCATCTGCTACCCGCCGCAGACGCGCAGCCTGACGGTCGCGTTGCCGAAGGCCGGAGCGGCCGGTGGCGATCGTCCGCTCGCGGAGTTCGGTGCGGGACGCAGCGGCGCGCCGCTGGGCGGCGGCCTGCTCGGCAGCGCGGACAACGCGGAAGCGCTGCCGCTGCCACCGGAACAGGCGTTCGGATTCGAAGCGATCGCTGGCGACGGCAACACGCTGTTGCTTCGCTTCACGCCGGCGCAGGGCTATTACCTGTATCGCGACCGGACCACGCTGAAACTCGACGCGGCCGCGGCGCGCGCTGGCATCGCGCTGGGCGCGCCGCGCTGGCCGAAGGGCGTCGCCCACCGCGATGAGCACTTCGGCGATGTCGTCGTCTTCTTCGACCAGGTCGAGGTGCCGGTGCCGCTGGTTCGCTCGCGCGCCGATGCAGCGCCCCTGAACCTGACCGCCATCTTCCAGGGCTGCCAGACCGACGGCATCTGCTACCCGCCGATGACCCGCACGGTGGAGATCGCCGTGCCGGCCGGCAAGGTGGGCGCCGCACCGGAGGGCAACGCCTCCGGTACCGCCGCGCTTCCGGCTACCGACACTTCCTCCAGCGTTTCATCGCCCGTCGCGACCGCACCGACCGCGGCAACCACCGCGAGCGACGACGAGTCCAATCTCGCCGAGGACAGTCGCCTGGCGCGGGCGCTGTCGGGCCCGAACCGCTGGTGGGCGCTGGCGAGCTTCTTCGGCTTCGGCCTGCTGCTGGCATTCACGCCGTGCGTGCTGCCGATGATTCCGATCCTGTCGGGCCTCATCGCCGGTCACGGCCCGGGCCTGGGCGCGCGGCGCGCGTTCTCGCTGTCGTTCGTCTACGTGCTGGCCAACGCGCTGGTGTTCACCGTGGCCGGCGTGGTCGCCGGACTGGTCGGCGCGAACCTGCAGGTCGCCTTCCAGACGCCGTGGGTGATCATCGCCTTCGCGCTGCTGTTCGTCGTGTTGTCGTTGTCGAGCTTCGGGCTGTACGAACTGCAGCTGCCCAACGCCCTGCGCAACCGGCTCGGCTCGCTCAGCGATCGCCAGCGCAGCGGTTCATGGGTGGGCGTGGCGGTGATGGGCGCGCTGTCGGCATTGATCGTCGGGCCGTGCGTGGCGCCGCCGCTGGCGGCCGCCGTGCTGTACATCGGGCAGACGCAGGACCCGGCCTTCGGCGGTGCGGCGTTGTTCCTGCTGGCCATGGGCATGGGCGTGCCGCTGCTCGCCTTCGGCGTGGCCGCGGGCAAGGGCCTGCCCACCAGCGGTCCGTGGATGGTCGGCGTGCAGCGCGTGTTCGGCTTCGTCTTCCTGGGCCTGGCGGTGTGGATGCTCTCGCGCATCCTGCCGCCGCCGGCGACGCTGGCACTGTGGGGCGTGCTGCTGCTCGCCGCCGCGGCCGCCACCGCGGTCGCAATCCGCGCCGCGCGCGGCAACGGCGTGCGCGCGGTTGGCTGGACCATGGCGCTGCTGCTGGGCGTGGTCGGCGCGGCGCAGGTCGTCGGCGCGATGGCCGGAAGCCACGACCCGCTGAAACCGCTCGCCGGCCTGCGCGCCGGCGGCGTGCGCGAAGCCGAACTGCCGTTCCGCAAGATCAAGTCGTTGGCCGACCTGGACCGCGAGGTCGCGGCCGCGAAGGCCGCCGGCAAGCCGGTGATGCTCGATTTCTATGCCGACTGGTGCGTCTCCTGCAAGGAGATGGAGAAGTACACCTTCCCCGAGCCCGCGGTACAGCAGGCACTGTCCGGATTCGTGCTGCTCAAGGCGGACGTCACCGCCAATGACGATGACGACCAGGCGCTGATGAAACGGCTGGGCATCATCGGCCCGCCGGCGACGCTGTACTTCCACGACGGCGCCGAACGTCGCGAGCTGCGCCTGTTCGGTTTCGAAGACGCCGCCAAGTTCGCCGAACGCGCAGGGCGCGCGGCCCGCTGATGGGTTCGACCGGCAAGATCCTGCTGGTCGCGGCCATCGCCGGTGTGCTCGGCGCGGCCGCGGGCCTGTTGCTCAACGGCCCGGGCCCGCTGCTGCGGACCGAGGTCGGGCAGCGCGCGCTGCAATCGGCGATGGAGGCCTCGGCGCCGAAACCGCCTGCGGACCTGCCCATCGCCCGGCGCGGCGAGGTCATCCCGACCCTGCAGCTGCCCGCGCTCGACGGCGCCGCCGTGAAGCTTCCGGGCGCCTATGTCGGCCGGCCGATCCTGATCAACCTGTGGGCCAGCTGGTGCGGCCCCTGCATCCAGGAGATGCCTGAGCTGGACCGCTTCGCGGCCGCCCAGGGCGCGAACGGCACGCAAGTGGTCGGTATCGCGCTGGACGACGCCGACGCCGTGCACGACTTCCTGAAGCGCATTCCGGTGCGCTACCCCATCCTGCTGGACCAGGCCGGGCCACGCGACGCAGGCGTGCAACTGGGCAATCCCAAGGGCGTACTGCCCTACACGGTGCTGGTTTCGGCCGACGGACGGCTGCTGAAGCAGAAGATCGGCCCGTTCGAGCACGGCGAAATCGACAACTGGGTCTCAGATTAGAGCGTCCACTCAAACAACTATTTAAATTCCGCGAACTTCGCCGATACGGCACCGAACGTCTGGACACCCTTTCAGGCATGGCGCACACTGCCGGCCTTCCGATCCCGTTCGAGTCACAACGGCCCCCGATGGCGAAGCTGCTGGTCCTGCACGGCCCCAACCTGAACCTGCTCGGCACGCGCGAGCCGGAGGTCTACGGCCGCACGACCCTGGCGGACATCGAAACCGACCTGCGCGCGCGCACCGAGGCCGCCGGCCACGACTACGACAGCCTGCAGGCCAACGCCGAGCACGCGCTCGTCGACCGGGTGCAGGCCGCGCGCGGCGACGGCACGGGCTTCATCGTGATCAACCCGGCCGCCTTCACCCACACCAGCGTCGCGCTGCGCGATGCGCTGGCGGCGGTGGCCATTCCCTTCATCGAAGTCCACCTGTCCAACCCGCACCGCCGCGAAGCGTTCCGCCACACCAGCTATTTCAGCGACCTGGCCGTGGGCGTGATCTGCGGTTTCGGCGCGGACAGCTACCGCTACGCCCTCGACGCCGCGCTCGCCCGACTGGCCGGCGCCGCCGCGGCGCACTGAATTCCAACCGACCTGCCCGCGCCAAGCGGGCGCATCACCTAGAGGCCCACCATGGACCTGCGCAAAATCAAGAAGCTGATCGACCTGCTCGAGGAGTCGAATCTCGCCGAAATCGAGATCAAGGAAGGCGAGGAGTCGGTCCGCCTGGCCCGCACGCCGAAGGGCATCGCCGTTGCCGCGCCCGTGGTGCAGGCCGCGCCGGTTGCAGCGGCGCCGGTGATGCCGATGCACGGCCCGACCGAGGCCGCCAGCGGCGGCTCGCCCAAGCCGCATGCCGACCTTCCGCCGGGCCACGTCGTGCGCGCACCGATGGTCGGCACCTTCTACGCCTCGCCCTCGCCGGACAAGCCGGCATTCGTCAGCGTCGGCCAGTCGGTCAAGGCCGGCGACACGCTGGGCATCATCGAAGCGATGAAGATGTTCAACCCGATCGAGGCCGATGTCGCCGGCACCGTGCTCAAGGTGATGGTCGAGAGCGGTCAGCCGATCGAGTTCGACCAGCCGCTGTTCGTCATCGGGTAAGCGCGCCGGAACGCGGCGCGGTTTCCTGCCGCTGCGTTCCCCGCTTTCCTCGTCCCCGCTTTCGAGAACAGCCTCATGCTCGACAAAGTTGTCATTGCCAACCGCGGTGAGATCGCGCTGCGCATCCTGCGCGCGTGCCACGCGCTGGGCATCCGCACGGTCGCGGTGCATTCCACCGTCGACCGCAACCTCAAACACGTCGCCATGGCCGACGAGTCGGTCTGCATCGGCCCGGCACCGTCCACCGACAGTTACCTCAACATGGCGCAGATCATCGCCGCCGCCGAGGTCACCGACGCGCAGGCCATCCACCCCGGCTACGGCTTCCTCTCCGAGAACGCCGACTTCGCCGAACGCGTGGAGCAGTCCGGTTTCATCTTCATCGGTCCCAAGGCCGACACCATTCGCCTGATGGGCGACAAGGTCGAGGCGATCCGCGCCATGAAAGCCGCCGGCGTACCGTGCGTGCCCGGCAGCGGCGGCCCGCTGGGCGACGAGGCGGCCACCAACGTCAAGATCGCGCGCGAGATCGGCTATCCGGTCATCGTGAAGGCGGCTGGCGGCGGCGGCGGTCGCGGCATGCGCGTGGTGCATACCGAGGCCCACCTGACCGCGGCCATCCAGACCACCAAGTCCGAAGCCAAGGCCGCGTTCGGCAACGACATGGTCTACATGGAGAAGTTCCTGGAGAACCCGCGCCACGTGGAGATCCAGGTGCTCGCCGACGGTCAGGGCAACGCGATCCACCTGGGTGAGCGCGACTGCTCGATGCAGCGCCGCCACCAGAAGGTGGTCGAGGAAGCACCGGCACCGGGCATCACGGTCGAGCAGCGCGCCGAGATCGGCAAGGTGTGCGTGGAGGCCTGTCTGCGCATCGGCTACCGCGGCGCCGGCACGTTCGAGTTCCTCTACGAGAACGGCCGCTTCTACTTCATCGAGATGAACACCCGCATCCAGGTGGAACACCCGGTCACCGAGATGGTCACCGGCATCGACCTGGTGCGCGAACAGCTCAACATCGCCGCCGGCCACAAGCTGTCGATCAAGCAGAGCGACATCGTGCTGGAAGGCCACGCCATCGAGTGCCGCATCAACGCGGAAGACCCGGAGACGTTCATGCCGTTCCCGGGCCTGATCCAGCACTTCCATGCGCCGGGCGGCCCCGGCGTGCGCGTGGACAGCCACATCTACGAAGGCTATCGCGTGCCGCCGAACTACGACTCGATGATCGGCAAGCTGATCGTGCACGGCCCCGACCGCGAGACGGCCATCGCGCGCATGCGCGTGGCGTTGTCGGAGATGGTCGTGGACGGCATCAAGACCAACGTGCCGCTGCAGCAGCGCATCATGTCCGACGCCGGCTTCCAGCAGGGTGGAATGAACATCCACTACCTGGAAAAGCGCCTGAAGGAACAGAAAGAAAAGGCGCTGTCGATCGTCTGACCGTCACGTGCCGCGGCGATGCGCCGCGGCTTCGTGCGCGGCCCATCCTCCACGGAGTTTTCATGAAGTCGCGTCTGCTGCTTGCCCTCGTTCTGGGCCTGGCGTCGTCGCAGGCCATCGGCGCGAAAGCGCGCACCGCCAGCGACTGGCTGCAGGTGGAGATGGCCGGCCCCTCGTCCGCCCTCGTCGGCAGGGTGTATCGCGAGCAGTTGCTGGCCTGGTACCGCGACAGCGGCACGATGGACGAGGCCGAACTCAAGACGTTGCCGGAGGCGGAGTACTTCGCCTTCCGGCCCGATCTCACCCGCTTCGCCATCGATCGCGGCGACATGGCCGGGCAATGGACATTCTCGGCGCCGCAGACGGGCCAGTGGCCCGACAGCGCGGTCCAGATCGTCGACCGATCCGACACGATCAACTACCGCATCCTCGTCCGCATCTACTGCGATCCCGCGCAGGCGGCATGCCGCAAGCTGCGCGATGACACCGCGGCGATGGCCCCGCCGGAACCGCCCACGCATCCGGACACGGTGAGCTACGCGGCATGGCGTGCGCTGGTGGAGAAGGAAGCCTGCACGCCGGGGCCGAAGGCCATGCCTGCCCCGCCCTATCCCGTTTCGATGGCGCGTGCCGGCGAAGGCGGGCGTGTGCAACTGCAACTGCTGGTCAATGCCTGCGGCGAGGTCCGCGCAGTGCGACTGAGCGAGTCCTCCGGCTATCCGTTGCTGGACCAGTCGGCGATCACCACCGCGTGGCGTTGGCGCACCCAGTCCGAACGCCAGCCGTCGGGTGCGACGGTCAAGGTGCCGGTGGACTTCGTGCCTCCGCCGGAAGCGGTGCAGGCACACCGGACCGAACGTCCCGGCCGCTGAGGCCGGAGACGACTACGGCTTTACCGGGGGCGTGCATCGCCGCCGACGTTGCCGGAAGAAACACCGGCCGCGGCGGCCGGAGCGCTCTGCGAACCCGGGATCGGCGCCACGCCGGCAGCGGACGACGGACTGACCACCATCACGTACTCGCTCGATCCATCGGGCCACACCACCTTGAAGGTGCTTCCCGGTGGCAGCGTGGAGAACGGTGCGCCACTGCTGGCGCGGTACACCGCCGCCACCTGCGAGGCACCCGACATCCGCACGTCTTCCGAGGAGTGCACCGTGGTCACGGCGACCTGCGATAGCTGACGGTACTCGTCGCCCAGCACGTCGATCATGACGCCTGCAGCGCCGACCGAGTACGTGGCGAACAGCAGTACCCAGAAGTACCGCCCCGCCTTGCTTGCCCAGCGTTGGTTCTTCATTGCCTGGTCCTCTTCTCGCCCATCAGCGAGTCGATCATGTCGTTGATTACGTCTGCGCCCTGGCGCGGGACTGCGGCGTCGAACACGAAACGCTCGAAGTCCTGTTCCGGATCGCGTGAGCAGATGCCGCCATTGGCGCAGTAGGAAGTCATCAGCGCGCTGTTCGGGCCGCAGTCCAGCCCGAGCCGGCAGGCGGAGAGCTGCCACGCGAGTTCGGCGAACTGCGTGCCGGCCACCTGGTCGGCCAGTGCGGTCTGCCCGCTCGCGGCGATGCCCATGCCCGGCGACAGCGCCGAGTACGCTTCCGGATCGGCCGAGCGCTGCACGCGCTGCACCAGATCGCGCTTGTATTCCGGGGTTTCATGCAGCGGCTGGCCCGAGGCCATCAGCGACGCCTCCGCAGCGAGGCTGCCGGCCTCCGCGGCCTCGGCGCGCTTGAGCACGATCATGCGCGGCGTCAGTTCGTCCTGCGGCACGAAGCGCGCGCAGCGCTGGCTGATGCGCTCGCGCGCGGCGACCATCGCGCGCGATCCGCGCATGGCCATGTCCTGGATGGTGCGCGTGTCGCGGTCGTAAGCCGCCGGCGCCATCGCGAATGGCGAGCAGTAGTCGTACACGCGGCTGATCATCCAGATCGCATCGGCATCGTTGTCGCGTGCGGCCGATTCCAACGACTGGACATAGGCGTACAGATCGCTGCTGGCTTCGAAGCGCGCGCGGATACCGGGGGCGGTCGGCACACGCACCGGCACGGCTTCGATGCCGCTGGAACGCGGATGATCGATGCTCGCGCCCTGGCTTGCCTGCATCGCGGCGTCGACTGCGGTGACGATGGCGACCGGCTCCACGTGCGCGACCCGGTTGCGGTACACCGCCCAACCGGCGACCGACACGATGCCAAGCACGACAATGGCTGCCCACGCGAGCGCACGCGGTCCCGGCGCCGAAGGCGGCCGTCCTCGCAACCCGGTTTGCAGAATGTCGGGCATGTGTGCCGGAATCGAAGAATGGCGGCCATTCTAGGGCAATCGGCCGGCCAGCCTGAGCGAAACGGCCTGAATGCGACACCGCTCACGGCGGGCTGCGGTGCGCGCGCGCTTTACGCGACGGGCATCCCGGCCCACCATGGCCGCCCGGCCGCCCCCATCCGACGCCCATGCCGTTCCTCGAACTCACCCTGCCCTGCACGGAAGCCCAGCAGACGCGCTATGAGCGCGCGCTGGAGGACGTCGGCGCGCTCGCGGTCACCCTGGCCGACGCTCATGCCGACGCGCCCGACGAACAGGCCATCTTCGAACCCGGTGTCGGTGAGATGCCGTTGTGGAACGAACTGACCCTGACCGCCCTGTTCGAGGAAGGCACGCCGCCGGAACTGCTGTTGCATGCCCTGAGCGCGATCGACGAAGGCCTGGACTGGTCGCGCGCGAGTTTCCGCGACGTGGCCGACCAGGACTGGGAACGCGCGTGGATGGATCAGTACGAACCGCTGCAGTTCGGTCGCCGTACCTGGATCGTGCCGTGGAACCATGAGCTGCCGCCCGGAGCGGATGCGCCCGACGCGGCCGTGGTGCGACTGGACCCGGGTCTGGCGTTCGGCTCCGGCACGCACCCCACCACCGCCCTGTGCCTGCAGTGGCTGGACACGCTGGCCGATGAAGGCCTGCTGCAAGGCAAGCGCGTGCTCGACTTCGGTTGCGGCTCGGGCATCCTCGCACTGGCTGCATTGAAACTGGGCGCGGCGCAGGCCATCGGCGTGGACAACGATCCGCAGGCGCTGCTCGCCACCGCCGACAACGCCGAACGCAACGGCGTGGCCGATCGCCTGGTGGCCCACGCGCCGGAAGCGGAGCCGGCCGACACCTATCCGGTCGTGGTCGCCAACATCCTGGCGTCCGCGCTGGTGTCGCTGGCCGACACGCTTGCCGCCCGGGTCGCGCCGGGTGGCCGCATCGCCATGTCGGGCATCCTCGCCGGCCAGGAGGACGAGGTCATCGCGCGTTACGCGAAGGACTTCGAATCGCTGCAGGCCGACCGCCAGGAAGACTGGATGCGTGTCACAGGCGTGCGTCGCCCCTGACATGCCGCACGGTGTGCATGGTTGAATAGCCGCCATGTTCGTTTCGTGCCCGCACTGCGGTTTCCTGGTCGCGCTGATCGTCCGCGAGGACGACCAGCCGCAACGCTGTCCGCGCTGCGACGGCATCGTGCAGGCAACGCCCGGGGACGCATCATCGTCCGCGGACGATGTCCCCGCCGACACAGCGCCCATGGAAATGGCGGAGGACGCGGCGGCCGCTGACGCGGACGCCGATGCATCCGCGCCCGGGTCGGTTACCGATGAAACGACAGCAGACAACGCCGATGAGGCGTCGGCTGTGCCGGACGTCGAGGCGATACCCGACACCGCCGCACCGAGCTACGAAGAGGCCATTGCCGCGGCAACCGCTGGCAGCGCGCCCCCTCGCGCACGACGTGGCGCACGTCCGCGCCGCAAGGGTGGACCCAGCTTCGCGCGCCATACCGTCGCGCCCGCGCCGCGACGCACGTCGTGGCGCGCCATCGCCGCGATCGCCGCACTGACGTTGCTGCTCGCATTGCAGCTGCTGCTCGCGCAGCGACAGGAACTGGCCGCCGATCCGCGCTGGCGACCGTTCGTCGCCGGCATGTGCGGCGTGCTGCGTTGCCAGCTGCCGCCCTGGCGCGAACCGGCCGCCTTCACCATGCTTCAGCGCAGCGTGCGACCCAAGCCCGGCGACGCTGGCGTGCTGTCGATCGAGGCCAGCTTCCGCAACGATGCGCGGTGGGCGCAGCCCTGGCCGGTGCTGATGCTCAGCCTCTCGGATGTCGATGGCCGACAAGTCGGCCTGCGCGCGTTCGAACCCGGGGAGTACCGCCGCGAACACCACCCGGGCGACGAGTTGCTGCCGGGGCAGAGCGCCACCGTTTCGATGGACGTGATCGAGCCCGCACCACGCATCGTCGCCTTTACTTTCGACTTCCGCTGAAAGCGACCGCGATCACATTGTGGCCTGCGACGGACGCGCGCTAGACTCCGCTTCCCGTCGACCGGACCCCGGACGACTGCCGCATTGGGGAACCCGTTGAACGCCGCCACCGACCGTACCGACGCCGCCGCACGCACCGCACCCCGCGTGCCGCTGCGCGACCACGTCGCCACGTCGATCCGCCGTTTCCTCGGCGACCTGGACGGCTGCGGGACCGAGAACCTCTACGAGATCGCGCTGCGCGAACTTGAAATCCCGCTGTTCGTGGAAGTGCTTCAGCACTGCGACGGCAACCAGAGCCGCGCCGCGGCGATGCTCGGCATCCATCGCGCCACGCTGCGCAAGAAGCTGCGCGAGTACGGGCTGGACTGAGCCCTCGGGCCTTCCTCCCACTACACCCGAATCCGATAGACTCCGCTGGACCGGCTGGGGAGCTTCGCCAGAAGCGGCCGGTCAATACGTCCATGCCATGTGCCGGCGTCATTCGTCGGAAGTCGTGGCGCAGCCGGGGGAAGCTGTCCAATGCGAGTCGTCATGTCCTTGCCTGCGCGCATCGCGCCGGCACTGGTGCTGTTTGCGTGCGTCCTGCCAGCGGCCCAGGCCGCGACCAGCAAGACCATTCCGGTCGTCTCCAATCCGACGGAGATCGCGGTCTACGTGCCGCCATCCTCGCTGACCGCCCGCACTTATGTGCCGATCAGCAACCTCTGGATCGAGCCGGGCAAGGCCTTCGCCGATGCGCTCGACGAAGTCGGCAAGAAGTACTTCCCCGCCATGCACCTGGTGCCGTCCACCACCGATGCGCACTACGGGCTGATCGTCGATCTGGCGCCGAAGTGGTCGCGCGAGACGGGCAAGCCGATGCTCACGGTGAAGTACCAGGTCTACGGCATCGACGGCAAACAGCTGCTCACCGGCAGCGCCGAACAACCCATCCGTGGCAGCAACCTCAACGCAGGCGCGGCCACCGCATCGGGCCTGGCCGTGCAGCAGATCATGTACACGGTGCAGCAGCGCCTGGCGCCGGATCCCACGAAATTTCCGGCCAGCGGCTCGACGTCGAAGATCGACCTGTCGCTGCTGGTGGACCGCGAGAAACCGCTGCGCACGGGCACCGCGTTCTTCGTCAACAAGACCGGCCAGCTGCTCACCGCCGCGCACGTGTCGCGCGACTGCACGGCGATGGAAGCCCACCAGGACGGCAAGACCTTCGCCGTGAAACCCAGGGCCTCCAGCGACCTGCTCGACGTCGCCGTGCTCGATTCCGGCATGCCGCGCGCATCGTCGATCGCGTTGCGCCAGAACCACGAGATCGTGCTGGGCGAATCGGTCACCAGCGTCGGCTTTCCGTTGCAGGGCCTGCTGGGCGATTCGCCCAACGTCACGCGCGGCAACGTCAGCGCCAGCAAGGGCCTGCGCGGTTCGCTGGGGATGTTCCAGTTCTCCGCACCCATCCAGCCCGGCAACAGCGGCGGCCCGATCGTGTCTGACAACGGAGAGCTGCTGGGCATGGCCGTGAGCACGCTCAACGCGGAGATGCTGGCCAAGCTCGGGCAGATCCCGCAGAACGTGAACTTCGCCCTGGACGCGCGCTATGTCGCGATGTTCCTGCAACGCGAGAAGGTGCCGTTCGACGTGATCCAGCCCAAGGGCCCCGGTGGTTTGCAGACGGCCAACCAGGCCGCGCTGACCAACACCGTCCAACTCAACTGCTACCAGTAAGGCAGCGCGCCATGAACCGCATGATCCGAGATTCGATGCTCGCCCTGCTCCTGTTGCCGCCGCATGCGATCGCCGCCGAACCGGCGACGACCGCCGCGCCCGTCATCACCCCGCCCATTCCCGTTACCGCACCGGCCGTGCAACCGCCGGGCACCGTGCTGCCGCCCATGAAGTTCCTGGCGTCGGTGGCGCAGGACGACATCCTCAAGGCGCTCAAGGCCGACCCCGCCTTCGCCAACCTCGACAAGGAACTGGCCGGCAGTCCGCTCACGCTGGTGGTCACCCACACCGTGCGACCGACCGCCGCGGGCACCGCCGCAGGCCTGCTGAGCGCCGTGCTGTCGGGCGGCTCGCTGGGCATCCTGCCGATGGTCACCAACGACCGGCTGGTCGTGCGCTACGAAGTGCTGCTCAACGGCAAGACCGTCACCTCGTACACCTTCGAGCGCACCGCCACGCGCGCGCAGAGCATATGGACCGCGGGCAGCGACAACACCGACGGGCTCGGCAAGGGCGGCGTGGAGTGGGTGAAGTCCACCGCGGCCGAGGTCACCGCCAAGATCCGCCAGGACCCGGCCATGCTCGCCGTACGCGACGAAATCGAGTTCTACTTCCCGGCCCAGGCGGTGGCGAGCGCCACGGCCGACGCGAAGCCCTGAACCCGCACCACGCGCCGGCCCCGGCGGGGGCCGGCGTATAATTCCGGGGCTTTCCGCTTCCTCAAGCCCCCCATGAACATCGATGCCGCCGCCACGCCGGTGAAACTCCGCCGCGCGCTGCTTTCCGTTTCCGACAAGACCGGCCTGATCGACCTGGCCCGCGCGCTCCACGACCACGGCGTGGAACTGCTCTCCACCGGCGGTACCGCCAAGGCCATCCGCGAGGCCGGCCTGCCGGTCAAGGACGTCAGCGACGTCACCGGCTTCCCCGAGATGATGGACGGCCGCGTCAAGACGCTGCACCCGATCGTGCACGGCGGCCTGCTCGGCCGCGCCGGCATCGACGATGCGGTGATGGCGCAGCACGGCATCGGCGCGATCGACCTGCTGGTGCTCAACCTGTATCCGTTCGAGAAGGTCTCGATCGACCCGTCCAGCACGATGGACGACATCATCGAGAACATCGACATCGGCGGCCCGGCCATGTTGCGTTCGGCGGCGAAGAACTTCGCCCGCGTCGCGGTGGCGACCGACCCGGCGCAATACGCAGGCCTCGTCGAGGAACTCGCCGCCAACGACGGCGCCTTGTCGGCGAAGACGCGCTTCGCGCTCTCGGTGGCCGCGTTCAACCGCGTCGCGCAGTACGACGCGCGCATCAGCGACTACCTCTCCTCGCTCAACGAAGACGGTAGCCGTGCGCTGTTCTCCGCGCAGTCCAACGGCAACTTCGTGAAGGTGATGGACCTGCGCTACGGCGAGAACCCGCACCAGCAGGGCGCGTTCTACCGCGACCTGTGGCCCGTGCCAGGCACGCTGGCCACGTTCACGCAGCTGCAGGGCAAGGAGCTGAGCTACAACAACCTGGCCGATGCCGACGCCGCGTGGGAATGCGTGCGCCAGTTCGAGCGCCCGGCCTGCGTGATCGTCAAGCACGCCAACCCGTGCGGCGTGGCCGAGGGCGTGGCCTGCGGCGACGCGTACGAACTCGCGTACGCCACCGACCCCACCTCCGCCTTCGGCGGCATCCTCGCCTTCAACACGACGCTGGACACCGCCACGACCAAGGCCATCCTCGACCGCCAGTTCGTCGAGGTGCTGATCGCACCGGACTACGAGGAAGGCGCGCTCGACTACGCACGCAAGAAGGCCAACGTGCGCGTGCTGCGCATCCCGCACGGCGACGGCCGCAACAACGTCGACGTCAAGCGCGTGGGCTCGGGCCTGCTGATGCAGACCAGCGACATCCGCGAAGTCACGCGCGACGAACTCAAGGTCGTCACGAAACTCGCGCCGACGCCGGAACAGATGGACGACCTGCTGTTCGCCTGGCGCGTGGCGAAGTTCGTGAAGTCCAACGCCATCGTCTACGCCAAGAACCACCGCACCATCGGTGTCGGCGCGGGCCAGATGAGCCGCGTGTATTCGGCGCGCATCGCCGGCATCAAGGCCACCGACGCGGGCCTGGTCGTGCCGGGCTCGGTGATGGCCAGCGACGCATTCTTCCCGTTCCGCGACGGCATCGATGCGGCAGCGGAAGCCGGCATCAAGGCCGTGATCCAGCCGGGCGGCTCGATGCGCGACAGCGAAGTCATCGCCGCCGCCGACGAACACGGCCTGGCGATGGTGTTCACGGGCGTGCGGCATTTCCGGCACTGATCCAGCTCCGTCGTCCCGGCGAAGACCGGGACTCGGGCCTGCAGCCTCGCCGCACCATGTCGTCATCCCCGCGAAGGCGGGGATCCAACCGCCAGGCCCATCACGCTCTCCGGAGAGGGTGATGCACTCATCCTTGGATTCCCGCCTGCGCGGGAATAACAGCATCAGTAGCCTGAAGGTTTCAGCCGTCATCCCCGCGAAGGCGGGGATCCAACCGTCCGGCCCATCACGCTCTCGAAGCGTGATGCGCCTGCCCGATGGAGTGCCGCCATTCGGCGGCCCAGAGACCCCGCCTTCGCGGGGACGAACGCTCTGAAGTCACCGGCGGCCTGCACCGGGCACTAGCCGCCGACACCGCCATAACCGCCCCGTCGGCACACTCGCGCCAGACCCCGGAGGCCGTATGTGGATCCGTACCGAAAGCCAGGACGATCACGCCGCCATCCACGATCTGCTGGCCGCCGCGTTCGCCGATGTTCCTGGCCATGGGCGCGTGGAACAGCGCATCGTCGACGCGCTGCGCAGCGACGAGGCACTGGCCCTGTCGCTGGTCGCCGACATCGACGGCCGCATCGCCGGGGTGGCGGTGTTCTCGCCGGTGACCATCGCCGGCGTCGAACGCTGGTACGGCTTGGGCCCCGTGGCGGTATCGCCGCAGGACCAGCGCCATGGCGTCGGTGGCGCGCTGATCCGCGCCGGTCTGGCCGAGCTGGCCGACACCGGCGCCGCCGGCTGCGTGGTGCTGGGCGAACCCGCGTATTACGACCGTTTCGGCTTCCGCGCCCACCCCGGCCTTCGCTATGCCGACGTGCCGCCCCCGTATTTCCAGGCCCTCGCCTTCGACGACGTGATCCCGCAGGGCGAGGTGCAGTACCACGCCTCGTTCTCCGCGGCCTGAGCGCACGCGGCGCCACGCATTCAGGCCGATCGCCGGCCACCGCGCCGTTCTCCACAGCAGAACGTGACCACCGCGGGTCGCGGTGTTACGTCCCGGCCCGTAAAATCGTGGGCCCACGTTTTCGAACCATCGCAGGAGCGCGCGCATGAAGGTCCTCGTCATCGGTTCCGGCGGTCGCGAACACGCCCTGGCCTGGAAGCTCGCGCAGTCCGCGCGCATCAGCGAGGTGCTGGTGGCGCCGGGCAATGCCGGCACCGCGACCGAACCGAAGTGCCGCAACGTGGACGTGCCCGCGTCCGACATCGACGCACTGCTGAAGCTGGTGGAGCGCGAAGGCATCAGCGTCACCGTCGTCGGCCCCGAAGGCCCGCTGGTGAACGGCGTGGTCGACCGCTTCCGCGCCGCCGGCCACCGCATCTTCGGCCCGACGCAGGAGGCCGCGCAGCTGGAAGGCAGCAAGGCGTACGCGAAGAACTTCCTCGCCCGCCACGGCATTCCCACCGCGCACTACGCCGTGTTCACCGAGGCCGAGGCCGCGCTGGAATACGTGCAGGAGAAAGGCGCGCCCATCGTCATCAAGGCCGACGGCCTGGCTGCGGGCAAGGGCGTCATCGTCGCGATGACGCTGGCCGAGGCCGAAGCCGCCATCACCGACATGCTGTCCGACTACGCCTTCGGCGCCGCCGGCGCGCGCGTGGTGATCGAAGAGTTCCTCGAAGGCGAGGAAGCCAGCTTCATCTCGATGGTGGACGGCAAGACCGCATTGCCGATGGCCACCAGCCAGGACCACAAGCGCGTGGGCGACCGCGA
Source organism: Lysobacter stagni (assembly GCF_030053425.1). NCBI lineage: Bacteria > Pseudomonadati > Pseudomonadota > Gammaproteobacteria > Lysobacterales > Lysobacteraceae > Lysobacter > Lysobacter stagni. The sequence goes on from NZ_JASGBI010000001.1 coordinate 373,075, forward strand.
CACCGGCCCCAACACCGGCGGCATGGGCGCGTACTCGCCCGCACCCGTCGTCACGCCGGACGTGCACGCACGCATCATGCGCGAAGTGGTGGAACCCACCGTGCGCGGCATGGCCGCCGACGGCATTCCGTTCACCGGCTTCCTCTACGCGGGGCTGATGATCGACAAGAGCGGCGCGCCGAAGGTCATCGAATACAACGTGCGCTTCGGCGACCCGGAAACGCAGCCGGTGATGCTGCGCCTGCGCTCGGACCTGCTGGATCTGGTCGAAGCCGCCATCGACGAACGCCTGCACACCGTGAAGGCGCACTGGGACCCGCGTCCGTCGTTGGGCGTGGTGATGGCCGCCGAGGGCTATCCCAATACACCGCGCATGGGCGATGTGATCGGCAGCTGGGACGCGCCCGAAGTGGACGACGTGAAGGTCTTCCACGCCGGCACGAAGGTGGAAGGCGAGCACGTCGTTACCTCAGGCGGCCGCGTGCTGTGCGTGTGCGCCCTGGGCGACAGCGTCGCCGACGCGCAGCACAAAGCCTACGAAGCCGTCGCCGGCATCTCCTGGCACGGCGAATTCCACCGCCACGACATCGGCTGGCGCGCGATCGAACGCGAACAGGCCGAAGCGGGCGAACCGGCGTAAGTCTTTTGAGCCCCTCTCCCACCGGGAGAGGGGTTGGGGTGAGGGGCAACGAAGGGGCCACATCGAACACCCCATGCCGCACAAGCCCTGCGCGGCTCAAGCACGAAAGCGCCTTACGCGGCACCCTCCTCCGGCGCCGGCGTCAACTCCACCGCCAACGCCTCCAGCTCCGCGATCGCGGCCTCCACCCCATCGTAGAACTGCGACTGCTTGGTCATCAGATCCTCGATGACCGACGCCTTCTTCAACTTCGACAACTCCCCGTCGAACATCAGCCACTGCGTCGTCAGCAGCTCCACGTTGTTCTTCGAGTAATGCCGCATCTCCTTGAGCTGCAGCACCGTGTCGTTGACATGCTCCAGCGGCGACTTGGTGTCGGCGGTCATGGCGACCTCCTTTCGGGAAGGACGGCCGCAGCGTACCGGGGCGAAGCTGGCTCGCTTGTGAAACACGATGCGTCCGCCCGGAGCTGAGTGAAGGCGACGTCAAGGACGTGGCGTTGCGTGCCGTCTTCACGGCCCTCAGACTCATACGCAGGCGATGCCCGGGGATGGGCGGCATCGCGACGGGGAACCATGTCAGGCAGACATTCCAGAAGAAGGTTCAAAGGCGCACGGCCAGTGCCGACGCTCTTCACCGCGGCAACGATCGTGCTCGCCTGCACTGTCGTGCTTGCCTGGCCCCTGTTGAAGCACCGAATGGCGCAGTGGAATGCCGACCGCTCCATCGTGGCCGCCGACGACTCCACGCAGTGGGATCTCATCCGCACCTATCTGCAGCACCTCCACCCGTACGACTCCTCCCGAAACGCACACCTGTACTTCGATACGAAGAGTGCAATGCTGTGCGCGGACGAGCGCCCCGAGCCCTGCGACCGGTACGAGTTCCTTGTCGTCGGGCGTGAAGATGCATTGGTAGACCGGACGTACACCGCCGTCCCGCTCGACCTCCAGCGCAAACTCGACCGGATGGCACTGGCCAGGACGTACAACCCGGATCCGCGCCTGTCCAACGTGCAGACCCTCACGGATGCCGAGAAAGGCGCGTTCGACCGCATATGCCGCCAGGCGGCACCGAACGAATGGCCGCTGCTGATCCGCATGAGCCGGGCCGCGGTGGACGACGCCGGTGGCCATGCCCTTGCCATGGTGCTGGTGCGGAACTGCGAGGCCTACGAGAGTGCAAGCCACGGCGTCGCCAGCTTCACTCGCACCGGCGACGGCGGCAGCTGGACCATCGTGGAGAGCAATGTCGCCATGCGCAGTAGCGACTCGCTTCTAACGTCGCGGTGAATGCAGTCCGGGTAAGCCAAGCACAGCCGTAGTCCGTCGCCTTCCTCGCCGAAATCGGCTAGTACAGCCCTGCCAGCCACACGCGCAGCGGGTTGGTCGGGTCCCACAGCAGCTTGGCGGTGAGCGCCAGCGACATCACCACCAGCAGCGGGCGGATGACCTTGCCGCCCACGCGCATGGCCAGGTGTGCGCCGATCTGGCCGCCCAGCACGCTGGAAAGCGCCATCAGCAGGCCGAGTGTCCACAGCACTTTGCCGCCAATGATCAGAGCGATCAGCGCGGCGATGTTGCTGGAGAGGTTGAGCAGCTTGGTGTGCGCGGTGGCCGAGACCAGGCCCATGCCGAACAGCACCACCAGCGCGGTGGCGAGGAACGAGCCCGTGCCCGGGCCGAAGAAGCCGTCGTAGAAACCAATCGCCGCGACGATGAGCAGCAGCGCCGTCGTGCCCAGTCGGCTGTGGCGGTCTTCCTCGCTGGGCTTGGGGCCGAACAGGAAGTACGCGGCCATCAGCACCAGCATCACGGGGATCAGGCCGGAGAGGAACGCGGGGTCCAGCCGCTGCAGCGTCCACGCACCCAGCACGGAGCCGACGAACGCGCCGACGGCGGGCCAGCGGAAGCGGCGGAAATCGATACGCCCCTTGCGCGCGAAGGCCACCACGGCGCTCGCGGTGCCGAAGCTGCTCTGCAGTTTGTTGGTGGCGATGGCGTGGACCGGCGGTAGGCCCACCGACATCAGCGCCGGAATGGTCAACAGCCCGCCGCCACCGGCGATCGCATCGATGAGACCTGCCACGAACGCTACTCCCATGAGCAGCGCGATTACTTCCACACCGAATTCCATGTCGCCTCGTTGCCGGCGGATGGAGCCGGTTTGGGGTGGGGATTATTTCATTTGGGGGTGGGGGAATGGGGCCGTGGGGGGCGGTTTGCGCTGCCGTTCCGTGTCGCCTCAGGCGCGAGATTGGCGCGCCCTTCGATTGCCTCTCCCCTCTCCCCTTGTGGGAGAGGGACAGGCCGCGGAGCGGCCAGGGAGAGGGGGCGACTGCGCGCTTCGCGCGCCCCCTCTTCCGCCCTTCGGGCACCTTCTCCCGCGAGGGGAGAAGGAGCAGCGCAAGCGCTATTGCTGTTGCTGTTGCTGTTGCTGTTGCTGTTGCTGTTGCTGTTGCTGTTGCTGTTGCTGTTGCTGTGGCTGTTGCTGTGGCTGTTGCTGTGGCTGTTGCTGTGGCTGTTGCTGTGGCTGTGGCTGTGGCTGTGGCTGTTGCTGTGGCTGTGGCTGTTGCTGTGGCTGTTGCTGTCGCCGTGCTGTTGCTGTTGATCTTGCGACTTCGGAGCGAGCCGAGCACCGGAGCCCGGCAGGGGGCGAAGAGTCGCCCATGTTTCAGCGCAGCGAGTTTGGGCGACGTCCCCCTGACGGGCGAGGAGCGCAGGGGACCGCTGCGAAGCAGCGGATCGCGTAGGGAGCGGATGGTTTTGGTTACTTTTGCCGAAACAAAAGTAACCCGCTCGCTTGCGAGCGGAAGCTGTTGTTCTTGAGCTTGATGCTGTTCGAGATCGTCATTCCCGCGAAGGCCGGGAATCCAACCTTCAGCCGTCACACTCTTTTCGAAGGCCGTGATACGTCGGACACGTGGATTCCCGCCTTCGCGGGAATGACGGCAACCGGGCAAACCGCAACTGCAGAGCAACGGCACCAGCAACGGCAACGGCAACGGCAACGGCAACGGCAAGCATGCCGCCCACACCCAGGGTGACGCCCCCACCACCCGATTTGCTAGGCTCGCGCGAACCCTTCGGGACCACATCGGCGCATGGCGTACAGTCAGTTCGACCTTCTGCGGCAGCGCCGCTTCCTGCCCTACTTCTTCGTGCAGGCGCTGGGCGCCTTCAACGACAACGTGTTCCGGCAGGCCATCATCGGGCTGCTGGGTTACATGGCAGTCAGCCCGGAAGAAAAGACGCTGTATGCCAACCTCGCGCCGGCGATCTTCATCCTGCCCTACTTCCTGTTCTCCGCCACGGCGGGACAGATCGCGGAGAAGCTGGAGAAGTCGCGGCTCATCCGCATCACCACGACGATGGAAATCGTCATCATGTCGCTGGCGGCGGTGGGCTTCCTGACGCAGAACATGACGGTGCTGCTGGTCGCGCTGTTCGCCACCGGCGTGCAGTCCACGCTGTTCGGGCCGGTGAAGTATTCGATCCTTCCCTCCGTGCTGAAGCCGGAGGAACTCACCGGCGGTAACGGCCTGGTGGAGATGGGCACGTCGATCTCCATCCTCATCGGCATGCTTTTCGGCGGGCTGATCTTCGCCGTGGCCGGCACCGCGGGCCCGGTGGTTGCGGCGGTGGCGGTGATCGCCCTGGCCGTGCTCGGCAACCTCGTCAGCCGCGCCATTCCGCCGGTGGAAGCCGGCGCGCCAGACCTGCGCATCAACTGGAACCCGATTCCCGAATCGCTGGCCATCCTGCGCCTGGCACGCCGACAGGTGGCGGTGCGCAATTCGATCCTGGGCGTGTCGTGGTTCTGGTTCGTCGGCACGGTGCTGACCTCCAACCTGCCGACCTACGCCGAGGTGAACCTGGGCAACGGCGACGGTGCGCTCTACATCTTCGCGCTGGCGCTGTTCTCCATCGGCACCGGCGTGGGCTCGATCCTGTGCGAGAAGCTGTCGGCGCGCACGGTGGAAATCGGCCTGGTGCCGCTGGGCGCGTTCGGCATCAGCGCGTTCGTGCTGGACCTGTATTTCGCGCGACCGGGCGAGGCGACGGCGCACGTGGCGACGGTGGGCGCATTCCTGCAGCAGAGCGGCAGCTGGCGCATCACGATGGACCTGACGCTGATCGGTCTGTTCGCCGGCTTCTTCGTGGTGCCGTTGTTCGCGCTGATCCAGAGCCGCACGCCGCGCGGTGAGCTGTCGCGCGTGATCGCGGGCATGAACATCCAGAACGCCATCTTCATCGTGCTGGCCGCGGGCATCGGCATCGCCACGCAGCGGCTGCTGGACTGGTCGATCCCGCAGCTGTTCCTGGGGCTGGCCATCGCCAACGTGGTGGTGGCGCTGTACATCTTCACGATCGTTCCCGAATTCCTGATGCGCTTCCTCAGCTGGCTGCTGGTGCGCGCGATGTACCGGTTGCGCGTGCATGGCATCGAGAAGCACGTGCCGGACGAGGGTGCGGCGGTGATCGTGTGCAACCACGTCAGCTACATGGACGCGCTGATCCTGGCCGCGAGCATTCCGCGGCCGGTGCGCTTCGTCATGTACTACAAGATTTTCAACATCCCGGTGATGAGCTGGATCTTCCGCACTGCCAAGGCCATTCCCATCGCCGGCGCGAAGGAAGACCCGGCGCTGATGCAGCGCGCGTTCGACGAGATCGACGCGGCGCTGGCCGAAGGCGAGCTGGTCGGCATCTTCCCGGAAGGCGGGCTGACGAAAGACGGCGAGATCGCGCCGTTCAAGTCCGGGGTGGAGCGCATCCTGGCGCGCGCGCAGGAGAACGGACGGCCGGTGCCGGTGGTGCCGATGGCCCTGCGCAACATGTGGACCAGCATGTGGAGCCGCCGCGACGATCGCCTGGGACGCATGCGCGTGCCGCGGCGTTTCCGGGCGCCGGTGGAAGTGATGGCCGAAGCCCCGGTCATCGGCGATCAGGTGGATGCGCCGATGCTGGAAGCCAGGGTGCGCGCGCTTCGCGGCGACGCCGCCTGACACTCACAACCCCGCTACGGCGCGCTGCCTAGGATCGGGCGCGCCGCCAGCCCTGGCGGCGCATCCGACGAGGGATCGCCATGAGTGTGCCGCCGTTCCCACCGCCGCCGTCACCGCCTTCGGGACCGCTGGCGCCACCCGTTCCAACGTACCTGGTGTGGGCGATCCTGATCACGGTCGCCTCACTGTTCTTCTGCTGCATCGTCGGCACCATTCCCGGCATCGTCGCCATCGTGTTCGCCGCGCAGGTCAATCGCCGCTGGGATGCGGGCGATGAGTACGGCGCGCGGCGTGCGTCGAGCAACGCGAAGCTGTGGTGCTGGATCACCACGGGCCTGTGCATCGTCGGGCTGCTGTGGTCGATCTGGTTCATCAGCAGCGGCGGCATGGCGCAGTACCAGAAGATGATGGAAGAACTGGAACACGTGCAGCGGCTGAATCAATGAGCGGTATGCATGCCCTGATGCGCGTTCGCGTGCGCACGTGGGACGACATCGCCACGCGACGCTGGTTCGCGTTGGCGCTGGCGCCGATGGGGGCGTTGGGATTGTGGTTGCTACGCGACTTCGATCCGTCTTCGCCGCACAGCGTGTTTCCGCCGTGCGTGTTCCATCTGCTCACCGGGCTGTACTGCCCGGGTTGCGGCCTGACGCGTGCGTTGCACGCGCTGGCGCACGGCGATGTCGCGCGTGCGTGGGCGATGCATCCGCTGTTGCTGCTCGCGCTGCCGGCGGTCGTCGCGATGATCGGACAATGGCTGTGGGGGCGCTCCGTGCTGCCAGCGTGGGCGAACCGGTGGCTGCACGATGGGCGCGTGTGGATCGCGGTGCTGCTGCTGTTCGGCGTGCTGCGCAACCTATCGTGGGCAGGTGTGGCGTGGATGGCGCCCGGTTGAGGCTCAGCTCACCCAGCCGGCGATGACGAACAGCGCCAGTACCGCCAGCCAGACCAGCAGGCTGCGCCAGACCATGCTCATCGCATCGCGGAGTTCCGGCACTTCGCCCGATACCGCGGGCACCGGCGGCGGCACCAGGCCTGCTTCGCCGACGGCACTGGTGTCGTCGGCGTAATCGGCGGCCTCCTCGGCCAGTTCGCATTTCACGCTGGCCTGGGCCACCGCACCGAGGAACGGCTTGCGCGCATCGAACGAGGCGCCGCCCGATTCACGCCATGCGCCCAGCACCGTATCGAAATTACCGACCAGCGCCAGGGCGAGCGTCATCAGTTGCGCCACCGGCCAGTCCAGCCAGGCCATCAACGTGCGTGCGCCATCGCGCGTTTCGTTGGGCAATGCAGACGCGGCCTCGCCTTCGGCCGACACCGCGACGAGGCGATACAGCAACGCGCCGACCGGCCCCAGCAACAGGAACCAGAACAGCACGCCGAACCAGCGGTGCTGCGCGTTGCGGAAAACGGCGGCCACCAGGCTGGGGCCATCGAGCGCGGCAGGCATCGCGCCTTCAGGCCACAGGCGCGCGGCGGCGTTGCGTCGTGCGATGGGATCGGGCGCATCGGCCACCGCATCGACATCGAGGTCGAGGTCGCGCGGGCCCCATGCGTAGAACAACACGGCGATGCCGAACACCAGCGTGGTCAGCCCGAACAGGGCATCGCGCAGGGCGAGCTGGAACAGACTCACCGCGAGCAGCGGCGGCACCAGTGCGATGAGCAGGCCCCATCGGCCACGCCAGAAGCTGCCTTCGGGGAATCGTGCGTCGAGCCAGCGCACCCAGTCGCGGTACCAGCCGTAATGGCGCACCGACGCGGCCAGCGACTGCGCCATGTGCCCCAGCACCAGGGCGACAACGACGGCGATCAGGGTGATGGACATCGCGCGGATGACTCCGGCAGCTGGGCTCACCGGATTCTAGCCTGTGGCTCCGGCGACGGTGCGATGCGGCGTGGCCGGTTTGCCACGCGGACCGCAGGCTGACGGGGTGGAGCGGTTTGGGGGATCGCGCGTCAGCTTGCGTCGGGCTGCGCGGCAAGCCAGTGCTCGATCAGCCAGCGCGAGATGGAGATGCTGGGCGAAAGCACCGGGCCTTCACCGTCGTCGCGAGCGCTGCCCCATTCGCCGCGTTCGCACGCGCGGCGCACGTCTTGCGCGGTGAACCAGCGTGCGTCTTCCAGTTCGTCGCCCACGTGCGGTTCGTCCGACTCGGCGTCGGCACTGAAGCCCAGCATCAACGCACCGGGAAACGGCCACGGTTGCGAAGCCAGGTAACGACAACGGTGCACGCGCACGCCGGTTTCCTCCAGCACTTCGCGCGCGACGGTCTGCTCCAGCGTTTCGCCCGGCTCGACGAATCCGGCGATGACCGAGTAGCGACGCGCGGGCCATGCCGCCTGACGACCGAGCAGCAAACGTGCACCGTCGCTGACGGCGACGATCACCGCCGGATCGGTGCGCGGGTAATGTTCGGCGCTGCACTTCGTGCAGGTGCCCTGCCAACCGGCGCGGGAAATCGCGACTTCACCGCCGCACACACCGCAATGGCGATGACGGCTGCGCCAGTGCTGCAGCGCGCGCGCCTGCGCGAACACGCTGGCGTCGAACGCGGGCCACAACGCGGCGGCGCTGCGCAGGTCGACGCGGCGTGGCGCCGTGAAGGCGGTCAGCGCGGCTTCGAGTGCGAACCAGCCGGTGCCGTGCGTATCGAGGCCGAGGAAGACCGCAGCACCCACGCCGCCGGGGCCTTCGCTGATCTCATGGCCGTGCGGCGCGCGCAGGCGACCGTCGTCGTCGGCATAGGCGTGCCCGTGTTCGTCCAGGAGGATGACGCGCGCGTGCGACCACAGGGCATTGAGGGCGTCCGGGTCGTCGCGCAGGCGGTCGGCACGATCGACCGCGCCGCGGCAGGCGGCATCCGCACCGGCTTCGACGAAGGCGAAAGGAGCCGCGAGGTCGCTCACACGGCGAACGAGGAGCCGCAGCCGCAGGTGGTCTTCGCGTTCGGATTGCGGATCACGAACTGCGCGCCGTGCAGGCTTTCGGTGTAGTCGACTTCTGCGCCCATCAGGTACTGCAGGCTGAGCGGATCGACCAGCAGCGTCACGCCATCGGTCTGGATGGCCAGGTCGTCCTCGCCCTGCTGCTCGTCGAACTCGAACCCGTACTGGAAGCCCGAACAGCCGCCGCCCTGGATGTAGACGCGCAGCTTGAGTGCATCGTTGCCTTCTTCCGCGATCAGCTCGCGGACCTTGTTGGCAGCCGCGGAGGAGAACTGGAGGGGGCGGTCGAGCGACTGGTAATCCGGCGTCGCGGCGGAGGGGATGAGCGATTCCATGCGAAAAGGATGGGGGGCGAGGCGCTCTGGTTCAAGCCGCACGACGATCCGGTGTGTCCCGCAGGCGTTCCCGGGCGCTCACTGCGCGGGCGGCGCGGTCGCCGGGGCGATGTCGCGCGTCGCATCGGCCCAGGTGAACGACTCCTCGATCGGCGCACCCGCGCGCGGCACCAGCCGGACGGACACGCGCACCGGCGTGAATCCTTCCGGCAGGAAGATGTCGCCCTCCACCTGCTGGAAGTACTTGAACGAATACGCCAGTCCCGGCGCGTTGGGCTGCTGGCGCAGGTCCGCCCAGGCCAGCTTCTCCAGCTTGCCGCCGCGGGTGCCCTCCAGCGTGAGACTCAACTGGCCCGTGCTGACGGCGCCGCGGTTGAGGTTCTGCGTGAGCGTGGTGGTGAAGTGCCAGGCGGTGTTGTTCTGCGGCTGCAGCTTCAACGCGTGCACGGTCAGGCCGCGGCGCTGCGCGGTGCTGCCGACAAGGCGCTCGTAGAAGGCGACGTCGGCCCGCAGGCCGGCGATTTCCTCGTCGCGCTCGGCCAGCGTGCTCTGCAGGTCGCGGTTGGCGTCGCGGCTGATCTGGTCGGACCGGGTCAGGGTGGCGACGCGCTGCTGGAGCTGTTCGAGCTCGCGCTGCTGGCCACGGGCCTCGCGACGGCTGTCCTCGATCTGGCCGGTCGGGCTCCGGGAGGGCGACAGCACGCGCCAGACGCCCCACAGCCCGAACAGCATCGCCACGGCCACCACCGCGGCCAGGATCGCCGTCCGGTCGGGCACGCGGGTCGGCGGCACAGGGGGCTGCGGCGCGTCCGCGGACTGCGCGGGGGCGGGCTGCTCGGGAGCGGGCCGTTCGGAACTGGGTGTGCTCATGCCGGTCGCCGGTGGAAGCCGGCGCCCAGCCTACCGCGACGGACTGTGACGGTCAGCCCACTGCGGGGTGGGCGTCCAGATGGCCTTCAGACAGCGCATGGGACGCGTGGGCGTCGGCGTGGATCAGGCGGCCCGTCAGCACCGAGCCGGCCAGCATCTCCACGACCTGGTAGTGCACGTTGCCGGTCACGCGCGCCTTGGCGGCCAGTTCCACGCGCTCGGAGGCGTACACGTCGCCATCGAGACGGCCGTTGAGGATGACCACCGGCGCGCGCACTTCACCCTCAATGCTGCCGTTCTCGGCCAGGGTGATGGTGCCGCGCTGGCCTTCCTCGGCGATGACCTTGCCGATGATGCGGCCTTCGACGTACAGGCCGCCGCTGAACAGCAGATCGCCGCGCATGACCACCTGCGGTCCGATGAGGGTGTCGACCTGGCCGTCGTGCTGGAGCGGTTTGTTCTTGAACATCCGTGGGTACTTCCGGTTGCGTGGCCGGCGGGGGCCGGCACAGTGGGTGTCAGGTGGTGGCGCCGCGTCCCCAGCCCAGGGTCTGCTCGACCGCGACATCGCCGCCGTCCAGCGAAACACGCACGCGCTGCGGAGTGAAGCCGGCCGGCAGCATCACACTGCCATCAAGTTGCTGGAAATAGCGGAACGAATAATCCTGGGCCGGCGCGCCACGGCGCTGGTGCAGCTCGTCCCAGCCGATCGTGGCGAGCTTGCCGTCGCGCACGCCCTCAACGGTGAAATGAAGACGGCCGCGACTGATGGCGCCCTTGTTGAGGCTCTGGGTCAGCACGATCTGGTAGCGCCACGTGCCGCCGGTCTCCGCATCGAAGCTGGCCGAATGCACCGTCAGCCCCTTGCCCTGCCCGGTCGCGCCGACGAGGCGTTCATAGAAGGCGATGTTGGCGCGCAGGTCGGAGATCTCCTCTTCCCGCTCCGACAGCGCACTCTGGATTTCCTTGTTGGCGGCGCGGCTGATCTGGTCCGACCGTGCCAGCGTCGCTTCACGCTGGGCCAGCGATTCGGCCTGGGAGCGCCAGCGCCTGAGTTCGGCCTGGGCGTCGTCCAGCGCGGCGCTGATCGCCGGCAGGCGCGGTGCCGCGTGGCGCTCGGAACCGATCCAGACGGCGCCCAGCGATGCCAGCCAACCCAGCGTCAGCACGATCGCGATCAACGGCCGGCGGTCCGGTCGTTGCTGGATGATCGTGAAACGCGGCGGCGGCGCCTTGCGCGGCGGCTTGTTCATCAGCGTGTGTTCCGGCGGTGCGGCCGCCGGACTCCCCAGCCCCTATACTCCAGTGGACAGTCTAGCGAGGGAGCGACATGACGGATGCGCACCTGTTCGCAATTGGCGTAGTTCTGGCCTGGCTGGCCGGCATCCGCGTCTATCTGACGGTTTTCGGCGTCGGCCTGGCCGGTTTCTTCGGCTGGCTGGACCTGCCGCAGGCGCTGCAGGTTACTGCCTCGCCCTGGGTGCTGGGCGTCTCGGGCGTGCTGGCCGCGGCGGAGTTTTTCGCAGACAAGATCCCCGGTGTCGATACCGGCTGGGACCTCCTCCACACGCTGCTTCGGGTGCCCGCCGGTGCTTTCCTGGCAGCCGCCACGCTGTCCCCGGACGGCCAACTCGGGGCAGGCGCCCTGGCGGCCGGAGCCGGCGTCGCGCTGACCAGCCACGCGCTCAAGGCTGGCTCGCGGGCACTGCTCAATACCTCGCCGGAGCCGGTCTCCAACTGGACGGCTTCGATCACCGAGGACGTCACCACCATCGGCGGCCTGGCGCTGGTGTTCGCCCACCCGTGGATCGCGCTGTCGATCGTCCTGGTGATCAGCCTGACGATGGCGCTACTGCTGTGGTGGGTGTGGCGGACGCTGTTCCGCCGGTCACCGCGACCCGTGGCCTGAAGCGCAAACGAAAACGCCGCCGGAGTCCGGCGGCGTCGGAGCGCGCGAATCGATGCGGCCTACTCTTCGACTTTGGTCAGCAGGTAGTTCTGCTCGCCGAGGCGATCGATGAGCGACAGCTGCGTTTCGATCCAGTCGATGTGCTCTTCCTCGGAATCGAGGATGTCCGCGAACAACTTGCGGCTCACGTAGTCGCCGACCGATTCGCAGTATTTGATGGCCTCGCGCAGCAGCGGCAGGCCTTCCATCTCCAGCGCGAGGTCGCAGGCGAGCAGTTCCCGCGGATTTTCGCCGATTCGCAGCTTGCCCAGCGCCTGGAAGTTCGGCAGCCCATCAAGGAAGAGGATGCGTTCCGACAGCTTGTCGGCGTGCTTCATCTCGTCGATGGACTCGTGGTACTCGTGCTCGGCGAGTTCCTTCAGGCCCCAGTTCTTCAGCATCTTGGCGTGCAGGAAGTACTGGTTGATCGCGGTCAGCTCGTTGTAGAGCGCCTTGTTGAGGAATTCGATGACCTTGGGGTCGCCCTTCATGGCCGTGTTCCGTATGGCAGCAACAAGCGGACACTGTAGCCCGTTCAGGCGAGCGGTGACGGAACGCGAATCGAGTGCGTCCGCGGATGCGAATCAGTGTCGATTGGTCGAAGCGAACCGCGCGAACCAGGGAACCGCTCAGGCGGCCTGCTGCATCACCGGGAACGGGAGGTCGCGGACCGTGTGGGCGGCGTCGAGCAGCGAGGAGGCCATGTCCAGGCAGCTGCCGCAGTTGGCGCCGGCGCCGGTACGCATGGTCAGCTCGGTCACGCTGCGACAGCCCGCATCCGCGGCCTGGCGGATGTCGTGATCGGTGACCCCATTGCAGATGCAGACGTACATTGCGGCGTTATCGGACCAGGCAGCCGGATCGGCTGCAGGGCCATTTCGCCACGAATGAGAATGATTGTCAATTAACTGGATCCTGACCGCGTGCCGACCCGGGGCTTCGCCAGCGCGGGCGGCGATTCCGGCCGCCCGGACGCTCCTGACCCCGGAAATCCGGCCCTGGCGGCGGCACGGCCAACGCCCCGGCCACTTCCCGGGCCACGGGAGCGAGATGCCACAGCGCGCGGGCGTACACCCCGCGCTTGAACATGACCACGTGTTCCACGGGGTACCAGAAGTCGACCCAGCGCCAGTGGTCGAACTCCGGTTTATCGGTGAGGTCCAGGCGCAGGTCGGATTCCTGGCCGGTCAGGCGCAGGAGGAACCACACCTGCTTCTGGCCGATGCAGACCAGCCGGTCGTTGCGGCGGATGGCGCGCTGCGGAAGGCGGTAGCGCAGCCAGCCGGGGGTCGCGCCGAGGACCTCGACGTGCTCGGGCAGCAGGCCCGTCTCCTCCCGGAGTTCGCGGTACATGGCCTCCAGCGGCGTCTCGTCGCTGTTCATCCCGCCCTGAGGGAACTGCCAGCCGTCGCGATGCACGCGGCGCGCCCAGAACACACGACCGTCGGGATGCATCAGAACGATGCCGACATTGGGTCGGTAGCCGTCCGGATCGATCACGATGCGGACTCCTGAATTCACTGCCCCCGACTCTGCCACGCCCTCGCCCGCCAGAACAAGCCGGCCGCGGACGATTGACGAGGGGGCCTTGGGCATGAATAATTCGCGGTTCTCCGCGCGGCTATGTAGCTCAGCCGGTTAGAGCACAGCACTCATAATGCTGGGGTCGGTGGTTCGAGTCCACCCATAGCCACCACCGCGTCGAGATCGAAAAGCCCCGCCCCGCGCGGGGCTTTTTGTTTTCAAGGACTTCGCGCTCGACTGCGGACGATCCTCATCCGAACACGCTTCGCAGACCTTCCTAAATTGGCTTATCGGCCACTTACGGAAGAACCATCGATGCGGACAGCCCTCACGAAGAGAATTGTCGCTACGGCCCAGCCCAGGGAGCGCCCCTACGAGCTCAGGGACGCGCAGGTGCGCGAGCCTACTGCTCAGGGTGCAACCAGTGGGGGATGGCGGGCCTATAGTGGCTGCCTGACAGGAGCGCAGAACCATGCCGTTCGATCTCAGTCTCTCTTACCCGCAATGGCAGGGATCGGGACGACACGAGAACCTGCCGCGCGGCGCCGAAGCGGTCTCGGAGATCTGCAGCCGGTTCGCCCCGCTGGCCCGGGTTCCGCCTGCGCATGGCGATGCCGATGACGAATTGCTCCACGGCATTCACCGCTGGCCAGCGATCTTCACGCAGTTCCGCAATGCGCAGGGCATCCTCGTCAGCTCGGGCGCCAGGCGCGTCCTGACCGCCGGCGGCGATTGCGCCGTGGATGTCGCGGTGATCGACTATCTGCAGGGCGTGCATCCGGATCTTCGGGTCATCTGGATCGATGCGCACCTCGACGCCAACACACCGGAAACCTCGCCCAGTGGCAACTTCCACGGCATGCCCGTCAGCGCGATCCTGGGGCGCGCGCCTGGACCGATGCGACCCTACCTGGGAATGCCGCTCGAGCCGACCCGCTTCCGCTACGTCGGCATCCAGGTGGGTGACGACGGCGATTGGGAGCTGCAACGCGAGCTGGATCTGCAGCAGCTGGATCCGCAGGCAACCATCGACGGACCGGTGCACATCCATTTCGACCTGGACGCACTGGATCCGCGTGAGTTTCCCTACGTCGCCTATCCCGACGGCAAGCTGCGCATCGACGATGCGATCGCGCTCGTGAGGCGCATCGCGCGCGAAGCGGATCTGGTCGGCTTTACCGTGACCGAGTTTGCTCCAGCCGACGAAGACGAAGCCCGCGCCGGTAGCCGCGTGATAGAACGCCTCTGCGAGGCGGCAGCCGCTCCGCCCTCTCAAGTTGACTGAGCCGCTCCTCCATTCGCGACGCAGGCTCACGAAGCCTTCCTCCGATGACGACGATGTCTTCGGCGTGGCGATGACCTCGTGCCAGACGTTGGCGCGGACCCTGCAGCCCCCCCAGCGCCCCGGATAGGAGCGCTTCCATCGCCTGCGGCGCTGCGGCCGGCGCCGGGGTTCGCCGACGCTACATCGCGCCGACGATGTTCACGAACACACCCTGGTGGCGGTAGCTCAGGTCGGTGAGGTTTTCCGAGAAGTCGGTGAAGTTGTAACCCACGCCGGCCTTCACGTTTTCACCGAAATACCGGTACACGCCCAGCAGAATGCCGCCGCGGGATTCGTCCAGGTCCGGCAGGTGCAGCCTGCGGGCTTCCAGCAGGCCCTCCCACTTCTCGAACAGGCGCACGTCGGTTCGCAGGATGAACAGTTGCGCGGTGTTGTCGAAGAACTCCGGCCGCTCGCGATCCAGGCTCACCGAACCCACGCGGTAGGCGTACTTACCGCCCACCGACCACGACGGGGTCAGTTCATAGCCGACATCCAGCGAAGCGATGTGACTCTTCTGGATGAACTGCGCCGCCGTGCCGGTCAGTGTCACCTGATCGGTGGTGGGCACGTTGTAGAAGTAGGTGTACTTGGCCAGCGCGTTCAAACGGTTGTCGAGGACAGGGCGATAGCCGAAGCCCACCACGCCCTCGGTGAACTCGCCGTCGTAGAACTGGCCCTGCGAGCTTTCACTCATCGAGTGGTCGAGCTTGCCGACCAGGCGCCAGTCTTCCGACATCTGGAACTTGAAGTTGTTGCGAAGCAGCCAGGTGGTGCGCTGCGCGCGCGTCGCGTCGGGTTGCTCGGCATCGTCTGCGCGGTATTCGATACCGCTGGATATCTGCGTCGGCCCCGACGAGTACGCGGCACGCACGCCGCCCGCGCGTCGCTCCGTTTCGGCGGCGGTTTCACTGTCCTGCAGGGTGCCCAGTTCGGCGTTCGCGCCCACGGTCCAGCCTTCGCCAAGGTTCATCGACAGGCCGGCGGCATGGGTCAGCCCGCGCGTCTGTTCCGCGTCCTGATGGCGCTCTTCGACGTAGACGCTGCTGCTGTCGGACAGGCGACGCTTCATGCCACCGACCAGGCTGCCGCGCTGGCCGTCCACGCCGGTGCCGTCGAGGCCGATGCCGGTTTCGTTCTCCAGCGCATAGTTCAAGTACAACGTGGTCTTGTCCGACACGATGTAGTTGGTGCCGAGGCGTCCGCCCGGTCCGAGGTCGCCGGCCGATGCTTCGGCCTCCATGCGCAGTTTCTTGCCCAGGCGCAACGCGGCGCCCAGGCCGAAGCGGCCGTTGTCCTGGCGGTCTCCATCCTTCGACATCGTCTGCTGGGCAAAACCCCAGGCATTCCAGGTGGTGCCGGCGTCGAAACCCACCTGCACCACCGCGTCGGTACGCTTGCCCTGCTCCTGGGTCAGCGGGACCGTCGTGCGCAGGTCTTCGCGCTCGTCGCTGCGAACGCCGGTCGCCACGCTCCAGTGTTGACTGACCTGGTACTTGACGTTCACCTCGGTGGATTCAAGCGTGAGGCCCGAATCCTGCTCGCGATGGTCGGTCTTGCCGGTCAGGCCGAACTTCGAGCCGATGGGCAGGTCCAGCGTGCCGCCGTAATAGGTGCGATCGGACAGCGTGCCCAGGCCCGGCGCGGAATACCCCGCGTCCTGCGCCTGCGTGTACAGGCTCACCCGGCCCTTGCCGTTCTTGAACAGATCACCGATGCCGAG
Source organism: Lysobacter stagni (assembly GCF_030053425.1). Lineage (NCBI taxonomy): Bacteria > Pseudomonadati > Pseudomonadota > Gammaproteobacteria > Lysobacterales > Lysobacteraceae > Lysobacter > Lysobacter stagni. Next base: position 389,399 of record NZ_JASGBI010000001.1, read on the forward strand.
GCTGACATCGGCGCGATAGCCACCCGCGCTCGCGTCTTCGAACGCGGCCGGGTCGGTGCCGGCGAATCCGAAGCCGCCGTCGTACGAATACTGCGACTGCGACACCATGCCGGTGGTGCGTCCACCCTGCAGCTTCAACCAGGTGTCGGCGGTCTTGCGCAGGGTCAGGTCCGCACCCGCCACGCTGTTTTCGGCATCGTCGCCACTGCTGCGGCTGCCGGTCACTCCGACGCCGATGTAGTCGTTGATCCAGACATGTCCCTGGCCGCCCGTGGTCAGCGTGTCGATCTCGTCGAAGCCCGGTGTGTACTCGTAGCGCGCGACCAGCCAGGCTTCCTCGCCCGACAGGCCGGCACTGCGCACCAGCATGCTGCCGGCGCCAGTGGACGAAAGCGCTTCGTTGAGCAGGATGCGACCCTGCAGGTAATCGATGTCGTAGTCCAGGCCCGGGCGCAGTTCCACTGTGCCGGTGACCAGCTGCGAGTCGCGGTCGCGCATTTCGATGCGCAGTCGCTCGGAGCCGCCGAGGATGTCCTGGTTGCGAAGGTAGAACAGCGAACCACCGGTGCCGCGGAATTCATCGCGACCGGCGATCGTGCCAGGTTCGGCGGCGAAGCCGTTCACGCTGACGCGGCGTTCGCCGAACGCGGTGGTCGAATCCGCCGTCCACACCGCGTTGGCGCCGTACAGGCCGCGATCGACCTGGGCCAGTTCATTGCTCGCCAGGTCGGTCTTGAAGTTGCCCCACATCGCGTAGTCGTCGCCATGTTCGGCGCGCACGTAGAACTTGCCCAGCGTCGGCGCCATCTCCTCGACGACGCCGTCGTCGCCGAAGGTCGGATAGTGGTAATCCGGGTCGATGCGGCGGAACAGCGCGTCCGGCGCCTTGTCCAGCAGGTTGCCGAAGATGTCCTGGACCGGGCCTTCGCGCGTGTCGGCGCTGGCGGTCAGGCGCCAGCCGTTGCCGAACTTCTGCGTGCCGAAGAAGGCCAGGCGTCCGTCGAACGAGGAACTACGCTCGAATGCGCTGTTCTCTCCCTCCAACAGATCGGCCGGGCCGCTGGTCTTGTCCGTCGACGCGGTCACGTCGGCGATGGCGACCAGGAAGCGGTCGCGCTCGCGCATCTCCAGGTCGCGCAGGTAGAGATTGCCGTTGCCTTCGGGGTCGAGCACGGCGACTTCGACGGTCTGCAGGCCATCGGGCAGGATTTCCTCGGCGATGAAATCGCCATTGGCATCCACCGCAACGGGACGACCGGCCACCCACACGCTGTGTTCCTGGGGAATGCCTCCGCCGCGCACCGCGATGGAATTGGCGCCGATGCGGATGTTGCGCACGGCAAGCTGGTTCTCGCCGTAACCGGCCAGCGGCGGCGGCGCGCCTTCACCGGTGGCCGCTTCCGCGGCCGCCGCGCTTTCGCCATTGCCATCCGTGTTGACCACCCACAACGGACGCGGGCTGGTTTCGTCGAACCGGCCTTCCGCATCGTAGGCGCGCACCACGTATTGCAGCTCGCGACCGGCGGCCGGAAGGGTCATCTCCTGCGCCTGCCATTCGCCCTCGCCGTTCGCGTCCAGCGCGACCACCGCCAACGGCGTGGCCTGCGCGGACTGGCCCTTCTCGTGGACGCGCACTTCGGCGCGCTGGAAGAAGGCGCTGTAGTTCGAGTACATGCGGAACCGCACCGGCTCGCCCACCACCGCCACCTGCGGCGACGCCGACACGGCCAGCCGCGCCGCGGCGTTCAGGTCATCGAACTGGAAGCGGATGCCGGCGTCGTCCAGCGCCACGTCGGTGCAGCGCTGCACGTCGGCGGAGCTGCGGCCCGGGTCGTCGATGGGCTGTCCGTCCACCGAGATGTGCATCGGGTTGAGGCCGAATGCATTGGCTGGCGCCAGCTCTTGGGTCAGCCGCGTGATGTCGACGCCTTCGAGGTCGTCGCGCGGCGCGGGTTCGTCGTACACCACCTGCACTTCGACATAGGAGTTCTCGCCCTGGACGAAGCCCTCGTTGGGCACGTCTGCGGACTGCACGAAGCCGCGGCCCTCGTGCTCGACCTGCTGCGGCATGAGTCGCATCTGCGTGGCGATCGTTTCCATCGCCCGGCCCGCACGTGCCGCCGACAGACCGATGTCGTCCTCGTACACGGCGCTGGTGCGGCGGTCCAGGCGCTCGTTGCCGGTGTAGCCGATGAAGCGCAGGCGTGCGTGGTCACGAGTGCCCACTTCATCCAGCGCACTGCGCAGGCGGTCGGTGAAGCCGGCCGGGACAACGGCCTCGCCCGATTCCAGCATCAGCACGGGAAGCGGGCCGCCGGCAGGCTGGTGGACGCGGGTGATGATTTCCTTGCCCGAATCGGCCGGACACATCTGCGGCCCTTCGGGGAGCTCCTGCAGCGGGTCGTCGTACCAGAACTGCACCTCGATGCGGCGATTGAGTGCGCGTCCCTGCGGGGTGTCGTTGGCGGCGAGGAAGGTGGTGGCGCCGCGACCATCGCTGAGCACCGCCGCCGACGGCAGGCCCAATGCCTGCTGCACGGCCAGCGCGGTGCGGTGCGCGCGCGCCTTCGACAGCGCGACCGCATCGCCGTAGATGCGTGCGTTGCGGTCCGACAGCGCCATGTCGTCGGAGTAGCCGACGAACTTCACGGTCACGTTCTGCTTGCCCTGCAGGTTCGCGAACGCCTTGCGCACCTGCTCGACGAACGCCGGCGTGACCTCCACGCCTTCCTCGCCGTAATGCAGTGCCGAGACCAGGTGACTCACCCGCGTACGTCGCGCGTGTCCGTCCTGGAATCGCATCTGGCAAAGTTCCTGCACCCGGCAGACCTTGATCTGGCGGAAATCCGCCTTGACCAGGACGTCCTGCTCCTTCGTCGCGGCCTTGGGTTCGTCGTACCAGACTTCCACTTCGACGCGACGGTTCCGCGCGCGGCCCGCGTCCGAGGCGTTGCTCGTCATCGGCTGCGAATCGCCCCTGCCTTCGAAGGCGATCGCTTCCGGCGGCAGGGTGAGTGCGCGCTGCAGCAGCTCCGCCACTTCACCGGCTCGCTCGCGCGACAGGCCCTGGTTGTCGCCATAGCGGGCGGTCAGGTCGGGCGACAGTTGCTGGTTGTCGGCATGACCGATCAGGTGCAGGCGCACGTTGGCCTTGCCGCGCACCGATTCCAGCGCGCTGCGGATCTTCTCGATGTCCTCGTCACGGATGCGGATGGCGCCCGAGTCGAAGTGCAGCGGGGCGATGATGCCGCCCAGCTTCACGGTCTCCATCACCTGGCCGTCGACCTGCTGTTTCTCCATGCGGTCGCCGTTCTGCTGTTCGAGCACGCTCGCATCACGCATCGCCGGACGGAACGTCTCGTCACCGGTCAGATGGCGCTCGACGGAAGCGCCCATCGGCACGTCCTTCGTGACCTGGCCGTTGGCGACCGCTTCCTCTGCAGGCGGACTACCGGCCGTCTGCGCCACCGCCGTGGCGGTCATCAGGCCCAGGGCCAGCAGCGGCAATCGAATACGTTTGGTCAGCATGTTGTTCTTCAGCGTGGTCTTCACTTGCTCGCCCCCTGGTCATCCACCGGGCGTTGCACTGGCGCGCCGCGGCGCCAGAACGTCTGCTGCTCCACGGTCAGCGGGTAGTCGGCGCCGGCGTCCGGCCACGCCTTCGTGACCTGCGCCTTGATGGCGGCGAGGCGGGCCTCGACCAGCTTCGGGTCCTCGAGATCGGCCAGGTACGACAGGCGCAGCACCGACGGTTCCTTCGCCAGTTCGTCGATCAGCGTCTGCATGCGCGGCTGCCAGTGCGGACGCAGTCCGGCCTCGCCGCGCTCGAACACTTCGTCCGTGAGGTCAAGGCTGACCACGCGGAACAGCGATGCACCGAAGTCGATGCTCAACGCCTTGCCTCGGGTGGCACGTGCGATCACGGTCTGCCGGGTCGACAGGCGATAGCCGCTGGGCAGGCTGCGGTCATCGAGCTTGAGCACGAAGTTGCTGCCGCGGTCCTCGTTGGGGATCACCGCACAGGTCAGGTGGTAGCGACCGTGCTTGTCGGTGATGGCCGCCAGGCCGCGCGCACTGATCACGCGCACACCGCCGAGTCCGCCTTCGCCCTCGTTCTGGCGACCGTCGCGGTTGGCGTCGTCGAACACCTTGCCGATGATGTCGGTGCAGTCGAAGGTCGGGTCCGGCACCACGCGCACGGTGGCGGTGGCTTCGCCGGACAGCGGACGCTCGGTGAGGCCGTTCCACACGCGGGCGCGGTTGGTGAACTCGGCCTCGCCCACGCCGGCGCCAACGGCGAGCAGCAGGGTGATGACGTGTTCGTCGCTGGCGCCGAACGCGACACCGCTCCAGGTCAGCTGACGGCCGCCCTGCACCGGCTCGGTCGCCACGTTGTCCACGCGCGCCGAACCCGGCACGTAACGGAAGCCCGCCGGGTAGTAGTCGACCACGCGCACATCGCGCAGCTGCAGGCCCGACAGGTTGCGCAGGGTGATCGTGTACGGCACCAGTTCGCCGCGAATGACATTCTTCTTCGGCGTGGTCTTGCTGATCGCCAGCGCTTCGCCCAGGTCGAGGTCGAGCGGGATGTGGTTGTCGAAGATCTGGCTGCTGCCAGGCATGCCGTTGTCGTCCAGACGCAGGTGCAGGTAGTAGGTGGTGCCGGCCGAACGCGCCGGGACGGAGACGGGCGGAGCGAACTCGGACGGCTGCGCCTCGCAGCGGTTGGTCGTGCCGGGAATCGCGTCGCTCATGCCCGCCGGGCACGTGGGCACGTCGAAGGCAGCGGTGGCGACGTTCGTCGTCGGCGGGATCAGCGCCGACACGTCGCTCAGGTAATCCGCCGAAGGCGGAGCCACCTGGACCACGTAGGCACCACCGGCCGGGCATGCCGGATCGGCGAAGTTCAGGTCGAAGCGGTAGTAGCCGTACGCGAGCGTGGTCTGGTCCTGCTGGACCGGATCGTTGAAGCAGGCCGACGGCAGCGCCGTACCACCGGCATCGAGCAGGCGCACGCGTGCGCCGGCGACGTTGCCGCGGTTCATCGACTCGTAGACCACGCCGTTGGGCTCGATCGGCAGGTTCAGGTTGCCCAGCACGCCGCCTGGCTGCACCACCATGTCGTGGATGCGTTGCAGCTCGTTGGTGAACGACGAGTCGGCAATGCCCAGCTTGGCCGTGGTCGCGACGGCGCCCGGCGCGGTGAAGCGCAGTTCCAGCTGATCGCCGGCGGCGGCCGCGGTGATCGTGCCGATGCGCGGCGCACCCACGTTCGGAGACACGCCGCCCATCTGCCAGTTGCCGTCGGCGTCGGTGGTGACGGTGCGTTCGCTGCGACCGTTGCGCACCAGTTCCACGCTCCAGCCCTGCAGCAGGCGCTCGCCCGCCCCTGCGATCTTGTTGAAGTCGGCGTCGTGCCAAACGCGCCCGCCGAGCGTGCCTACGCCGGGCATGCCGCCGATGTCGAAGGCGACGCTGGCGCTGGCGGCCTGCGCCGGATCGTTCCAGCTCACGGTGGCGATGTTGTTCACCCGCAGGCCGATGGCCAGGCCATTGGCGATGCGCGCGCGCAAGCGCACGGTCGCGGTCGCGCCCGGGTTGAGCGGACCGTTCACCCCGCTGAAGTCGACCGCAATGCTGTTGCCGGTGACGGTGACGCCGGCGGTGCTGCCGTTGAGCGTGGCCGAACCGGGGACATACGCCAGCTGCACCGGCAGGTCATCGACGATGCGCACGTGGGTGGCAGCCACCGTGGACACGTTGCGCACGCTGATGAGGTATTCGATCTCCACGCCGGGCAGCGCCGCGCCACCGCCGACCACGGCGACCTGCTTGCCGATGGTCAGCGCCTGCGACGGGCCGACCACGACAACGGTCGGTTCGGGACCGGTCGAGGGGTTGCCGTCGCCATCGGTCAGCAGGTCGGGCAGCTCGGCGCTGCGCACGTTGGCCTGGTTCTCGATCAGCGTGCCGTTGGCGGTGCCCGCATCGACGGTCACGTTGAACTGCACCGCGGCCATGCCGCCGCGCGGGATATCGCCGATGGCGACGCCAGGCAGCAGCGGCGAACCACCGGCCACGTCGTTGACCATCGCGCCGTTCAGGCGGGTACTGGCGGCGACATACGTGGTATGCGGCGGCACTTCGTCCTGCAACACCACGCCAGTGGCCGGCACCGCGCCGGTGTTGTGGATGCGCAGGGTGTAACGCAGGGTGTCGCCCGGATCGACGGCACCGTTGCCGTTGGCATCGATCTGCAACGCCACCGCCTTCTCCGCGTACAGCAGCGGCGCGTTGCCGACCACGTCGCGGGTGGGGTCGTTGGCGACCGGCGTGCGCGGATCGTCCGAAGGCACTTCGCTGGTCAGCGTATCGGCCATGACGAAGGCCTGGTTGGCGATCACGGTGCCGTCGGCCGCGGTCGGCGACACGATGACTTCGAAGCTCAGCGTGGCCACGTTGGCGGCGGCATTGGCGGGGTTGTCGACACGAACCACACCGGCCACGGTCTCGACCGGTGAACCGACCGCGATGCCGCTCTGCAGCGGCAGGCCGTTGGCCGCGTCGGCCAGTGCCGCACCGTTGAGCGTCGTGGTGCCGGCCACGTAGCGGGTGTTGGCCGGCACCAGGTCGCGCAGGACCACGTTGCGGGCGTGGTCGGTGCCGGTGTTGCGGACGGTGAGGGTGTAGCGCAGGCGATCACCGGCCATCAGCAGCGCGGGATTGGCGCCGAGGTAGGTCGAGGTCTTCTCGACCACCAGCTGCGGTGCGGATTCGATGGGCAGGCGGGTCGGGTCTTCGTCTCCCGCCGTGTCCGGGTTGGCTGCGCCGTTGATCGACGGATCGTCGGACAAGGCCAGCACCGTGCTGCCGGACTGCGCGCGCGCCTGGTTGAGCACGACGCTGCCGTTGGCGATCGCCGGCACCAGCTGCGCGCGGTACTCGATCACCAGGGTTTCGTTGCCGGAACCGGCTTCGCCCAGGGTCAGGTTGCCGATGTCGAGCAGGCCGGTGCCCTTGGCGCCGCCACTGGTGTTGCTGTTGTTCACGGCGCCGGTCGGCAGTGCACCGACGATCTGCAACGTGCCGGGCACGAACGCGGCCGTGGTGTTGAGCGCGTCGATCTCGTCGACCAGCTGGAAGGCGCTGACGCCGACCGTGCTCAGGTTGGTGATTTCCAGGCGATAGCCCGCGAACTCACCCGGATGCGCGGGCGTGGTGCTGGTGACGGTCTTGGCGAAGGTCAGCTTCGGCGGATTGGTGACCACGGCGAAGCTGGCCGGCCCGGCGCAGTAGTCGTTCGGCGCGGTGATGGACGGGCAGCCGTTGCCGTGGCGTTCGTACGTCGAATCGCCATCGAGGCCGGTCCATTCGGCGGTCACCCGGTTGGGCAGGCTCTGCAGGGCGGGCACGCCCCTGCGCACGCGCACGTCGTAGGCGATGGCGACGGTTTCGCCCTTGGCCACGTCGATGTCGGTGCCGCCGGCCAGGCTCCAGGTCAGTACGTAGGGCGTGGCCGCGCTGCCATCGCCGCTGATCGTCGGCGCGGCGATGGTGTTGCCGGTGCCGCTGACGGTCGGGTTGCCGACGTACTCCAGGCCCGGGGCGAGCGTGTCGACCAGCTTGAAATCGAACGCGTCGGAGTTCTCCGCCGCATTGGCCGCGGCCAGGTTGACGGTGTAGCGCACGATGTCGCCGCCGGTGACCGCGGTCTTGTCGCCGGTCTTGGCGACGGTGGCGACGGGTTCGACAAGGGTGAAGTTCACCGCCTCGCTCTGCAGCGGCGCGACGCGGTTGCCGCCGGCGTTGATGGCGTAGCTGTAGGCGGCGATGTTGCCGATCACCGTGCCCGCGTTGGCGCTGTCGAGGTTGCGCACGCGCGTGCGCAATTCGATCACCGCCTGCTGGCCGGCCGGGATCCGCGCGATGGCCAGGTTCATCTGCGCGGCGGTGCTGTTGTTGGTCACGCCGGCCACGCCGGTGACCGTGGCGGAAACGTATTCCAGGTTGGCGTCGAGCGCGTCGAGCACCTGCACGTCGTACAGCGTGCTGCTGCTCGGCACGCCGGGCACGGTGAGGGTGTAGACCACTTCCTCGCCGATGGTGGCCAGGCCGGATGCCGGCGCGGTCAACGCCTTGCGCGGCGGCGAGCCGGGCGTCGTCACCGTGGCGACCGCCGGTGCGGTGACGTAGTCGTTCAGTCCACCGACGCCATCGACGCCGGTGCGCTCGTTGGTGTTGTTGCCGTCCAGGCCGGTCCAGCGCGCGATCACGCTGTTGTCCATGACCTGGTCGGCACCCGCGTTGCCGGCGACGCGTACGTCGTAGGCCAGCACCACGCTCGCACCTTCGGCGATGTCGCCCAGGTTGCTCCAGGTCAGCACGCTGCCGTTGATGACAGGTGCGGCCACGGGGTTGCCGTTGAGGGTGGCATTGCCTTCGTAGCCCAGCCCCGGGGCCAGCGTGTCGACCACGTCGATGTCGAACGCACCGGACGCATCCGTGCCGCTCGCGGCGGTCAGGGTCACCGTGTAACGGACCACCTGGCCCGCGGACACGGTGGCGGCACTGGCGCTCTTGGTGATGGTGAGGCCCGGTTCGACGAGGTGGAAGTTCACCGTGTTGGTGTCCAGCGGGCTTTCCTGCGCGCCGCCGTCGGTTTCGGCGTAGGTGAAGCGCGCGGTGTTGGCCACGTCCATGCCCTGCTGCACGCCGACGACATTGCGCACGCGGGTGCGCAGCTCGACCACGACCTGCGTGTTGGCCGGGATTTCGTCGATGACGATATCCAGCTGGCTGGCGGTGCTGTTGTTGCTCACGCCGGTGCCGCCGGTGACGGTGGCACCGACGTACTGGAGGCTGGCGTCGAGCGCGTCGGTCAGGTGCACGTCATGCATCGGCGTGCTGCGCACCGCACCCGGCAGAGTGATGCGATAGACGACATCCTGGCCGGGGGTGGCTTCGCCATTGGTGGGCGACAGCAGGATCTTGGTGGCCGGATCGGGTGCGACCGCGATCGGCAGCACGGTGGGATCCTCGTCGCCGGCCACGGCCGGATCGGCCTGGCCGTTGACGTTCGGGTCGTCGCTCAGCGCCAGCGCATTGGCGTTGACCGCCAGCGTCGCCTGGTTGGCGACCCGGGTGCCGTTGGCGAGGTTGCCGGCCAGCTGCACCTCGAACACGATCTGCACCGAACTGCCCGGTCCGCCCAGCGCGATGCCGCGCATGTCCAGCAGGCCGGTGCCGCGCGTGCCGCCACTGGCAATGCTGTTGTTGGTCGCACCTGCCGGCACCGTGGTCACGACCAGCGAACCGGGCACGAAAGCGGGCTGCGCCGCATTGAGCGCGTCGAGTTCGTCGCGGATGTCGAACGTCGGCACCGCCGCGCTGCCCAGGTTCTCCACGCGCAGGGTGTAGCGCAGGCGGTCGCCCGGCATCGCCAGCGTGGCCGGGGATTCGCCGCGGCTCAGGTTGGCCACGGTCTTCTCGAAGCGCAGTACGGGATAGCGCGCCTGCAAGGTGAGCGCGTCCTGGAAGTCGGCAACGCTCGGCGTGCCGTCGGTCAGCACGTTGCTGTAGGTGAGCGGCACGTTGCCGGTCGTGGACGGATTGGCACTCAGCCAGCGGGTCGCGCCGGCAACGTTGGTCAGCGCAGCGTCCTGCGGCGTGTCGGTATCGACCGAGGCCTGATAGGTCACGCGCAGGTGCTGGCCGGGGCCGATGCCCGTCGTGGTGTCGAGGGTGAGCGCGCAGGTCGTGCCGGCGCCCGCCGCGGTGAAGTTGGTGCTGTAGCCGCTGCCGGCGGCCAGCGTGGCGACCAGGGTCGTGCCATCGGCGGCGAACAACTGCACCGCCGTGACCGTCGGCGCGGCCGCGCACATGCCGCCGGCGCCGCCGCCATCGGCGGTGGCGGGCAGGCGGTCGATGATGCGCGCGTTCCACGCGGTCGCGGCGGAGCTTCCCGACGTGGTGTTGACCACATCGAGGACGAACGTGCCGACCTCGCCGATCTGCAGCGAGGCCGGGCCACGCTTGTCCATGACCAGCTGCGGCGCGACCACGGTCATCTGCTGCGACGTCGCAGGCACGCCGACGCCGGCGACGCTGCGATCGTTGTCGACGTGGTTGAACTCGTAACCGGCGGTATTGGTGAAGGTGTCGCCGACCGCGTTGGCCGGGTCGTTGGCCAGGCGCACGCGCACTTCGATCACGGCCTGCTGTCCGGCCGGGATGTCGATGCCGCCGTTGCTGATGTCTTCGATGACCAGGTTCTGGCCGCTGCCGGTGTTGACCGGGACCCAGCTGCCGCCGCCGGACACCTTGCTCACCGACACGAATTCCAGCACCACGCCGGTGGCCGAGGCCAGGTTGTCGCTGATGCGAACGTCGTACAGCGGGCGCGTGCTCGGAGCGGCCGGCACGGTGATGCGGTAGGCGAAGGTTTCGCCAATGGCCGCGGTCGGCTGGGTGATCGCCTTGGTCAGCGCGACGGTCGGCGACGGATCGGGATCGCCCTGCTCGACGGCCTGGATGAAGTAGTTGTTCAGTGCGGCGGCGTTGGGTGCATCGGCGCCGGTGCGCTCATGGATGCTGGTGCCGTCGAGCGACGTCCAGTCCGCCACGATGGTGTTGTCGATGTTGGCGCCGGCCGCCGGCGAAGTGGCGACCTGCATGCGATAGGTCAGCACGAGGGTCGCGCCCGCGGGCAGGTCGAGGCTGCCGTCGTTGTTGCCGCGCCCCCACACCAGCGGACCGTTCGGCGCGCCGCCGGGCATGGCGACGAAGCCGGCCACCGGCACGCCGCCGATCACCGCCGTCGGAGCAACGCCGGTGCCCAGGCGCAGTTCGGTCGCGGGCGTATCGACGATGTTGAGGTCGTACGCTGTCGATGAGCCGCTGTTGCGGACCGTTACCACGTACTGCGCGATGTCGCCGGCGGCCAGCGGTGCGTTGGCGGGCTTGCCCGGGGTGATGTTGCTCAGCACCTTGGTCGCGATGAACGGCTGCGGCTCGCTCACCTCCACGGCCACTTCGCCGTAGGTGCGGGTCTGTTCCGCGCCCGCCGCGTCCTGCCAGCGCAGGATCGTGCCGCCGTTGCGGGTGCCGCCGTTGTACAGGGTGACGCCGTCCTGGTTGGCCAGCGTGTTGTCCACGCGCGCGACGAACTGCAACGGGAAGGTGAAGGTGGTCTGGCCGCTGTCGGCCTTGGTCAGGACAACGTCGCCGAAACTCCACGTCACCACCGTGCCGTTGCAGTACGGCGTGACCGCCGGCACCGGACTGAGGTCGGGACGCTTGAAGCCGGCTGCCGCGTAGACGCCGCTGCTCAGGTCGACCACCGGCACGTTGGCGCAGGTCAGCCCGACGGGCAGGTTGTCGGTGATGGTCAGTCCGCGCAGGCGGGTCACCGGAAGCGACGCGGTCAGGCGGTAGGTGATCTCCTCGCCGATCACCACCGGCTGCGCGCCCGCGGGCACGCGCTGCGACTGCGACAGCGCAATGATTTCCTTGGGCCGGGTCTGCGGCTGTATCAGCGTCAGCGACACCGTGTCGTTGAGGTTCGGGTCGGCGCTGGTGGTGTTGATGCCGTACACGCGCGCACCGGCGATGTCGCCGCTGCCGCGCTGCGCGGTCATCTGCTGGCCGTCGTCGTCGGCACTGCCGGCCAACGAGTCGTAGCGGTCCAGTTCGACCTGGTTGCCGATGGTCTGGTCCGGCGCGAGGCGATCGTCCAGGTCCACGACGTAGTACAGCCACGCGCTGCTGCCGTTGTTGATCCGTCGCAGGCCGGTGCCGTCGACGCCACGCAGGTGCGAGAACGTGATGACGCCGGGCGCGCCGTTCATCGGCGCGTTGTCGCTGATGTTCTGTGCGTTGGCTTCGTCGGCTTCGTCGATCTGGCCGTCGTTGTCGTTGTCGAGCCCGTCGCTGGCCATCTCGGTCACGACCATCAGGTCGCTGGCGTCGAGTCGGTCCTCCACCACCGCGTCGTACGCCGGCGCGCGCGGCTGGCCGGCATCGTTGTTGGCGGCGCAGGTGGGGCTGCCGCCATTGATGTTGCCGATGTTGCCGTTGCACGCCATCAGCCGGAACACGTAGTTGTGCGTGGTGTCGGCGTTGGCGATCGCGGTCTGCCAGCCGCCGGCGCAGGTGCCGCCGTTGGGACCTGCGCTGAAGTTGTTGTCCTGGCAGGCGTGCTTGGCGATCTGCACGCGCGGCTCGGTCACCACCACGTCGCTGCGGCGGATGCGCTCCCACGGGTAACCGACCGTCTTGCCCGTGACGAGGGCCGGGGTCGGCAGCAGCATGCCGACCTGGCCGTTGCCGAAGGCATAGGTTTCCGGACGGTTGGCGTTGTCGTTGTAATAGACCGCCTTGAAGTTCGAGTTCAGTACGTTGTTGCGGTCCTCACCCTGCAGGTCCGGCAGCCCGCGCTGGTTGATCGCCTTGTTCTGCAGGCGCGTGACTGCGTTGATGTGGAACCACTGGTCGATGTCGACGATGTAGTCGTTGCCGGTGTTGCTGGTGCTGTCGGGCTGGTTGCCGGTGAAGCGCCAGCCGAAGAGCTGCTCCTGCAGCGCCGCCCTGACCGGGTCGTTCGGCGCCTGGGTCGCGCCGGCGAGCTGCGTGCCGATCTGCGGCACGGTGCTGGCCACGTACACCAGGCCGTCCTGCACTTCGTCCTGCACCTGCACGTCGCGCACGCCGATGAAGCGGAAGCCGCGCGACTTGAAGCCGAACCAGCCGCCGGCCTGGATGCGGTTGCTGCACTCCTCGCCGATCTGCACGTGCTCACGCAGCTTGCGCGCGAGGTTGGGCATCGCGTCGGACATCGAGGCGTCCGGCAGTGCGGCGACGCGGGTCGCGCCGGCCACGTTCTCGTTGCACGCGCCCAGCGCCGGCACCGCGCCCATCAGGGTGCTGGTGTCGCCGCCGGCGACGCTCCACGTCACCTGGTCCTTCATCAGGTTGAAACCGATGCCGCGCGACCAGTGCGCGTCCAGCGAATACAGGTTGCCGCGATCGACTTCGCCGTCGCTGCGCCGGTTGTAGTGGCTGGGGTCGGTGCTTCCGGGCGCCGGGAACCACATCGGTGCGTGGTTGTCGATCTGGCTGACGTCGTGCAGATCGACGGTGTTGCGCAGGCTCACCGTCAGGTTGTCGAGGTTGCCGCCGCTGTCGGCCTTGTCGATGTCCAGCAGCGGCGTGGTGATTCCACTGACCGTCCAGATCTCGCCGACCACGTCGGCGCGGAAGGTCACGTCGTCAGCCAGGATGCGCGCCGCGTCGTCGGTCTTGTTGACCTGGAAGGCGAACTGCACGCTCGCGTTCGGCGCCAGCACCCGGTTGAAGGCGTCGACGTGGTTCGGATAGCAGCGGTACACCGTGCCGTTGGCCGGCAACGGCAGGTGCGGCACGTTGGGCGCGTCCGGCGGCGGGTTCACCACCCAGGCCTTGTACGGCGCCGGTTGCGGCACAGCGGCACCCGACAGCGGAACGACCTGGCAAACCCAGTTCGGCGGCGCGGTCACGCTGGTCACGTTCAGGGTCGGGCCGAAGCTGATCAGCGCGCTGAAGTCGCGCGCGTTGACGCCACCGTTGTTGCGCAGGGTCACCGACAGCGGCGTGGTCTGGGTGCGGTCGTTGGTGACGATGAAGGTCGGCTGGTCGACGCTGATGTCGAGGTCTTCGGGATCGAACGTGATCGCCGCGCCGGTGTGGCTGCCCGTGCTGGTGCCGTTGTCGACCAGGGAGTAGGTCTGGAGGCCCTGCGCGGCGCACAGCGTCTTGAAGCGCACGTCCAGGGTGTTGTGCAGGCCCAGCAGGCCGCTCTGGTCCGGGTCGGTGGGTTCGGGGCGCTGGAACAGCGGGATGGACGGGTCTTCGGTCAGCACGTCCAGGTCGGCGGCGCGGTCGAAGTCCTTCGGATCCTTCAGCACGATCGCGAAACGGATCACCACCACGTCGCCGTGGCGCATCAGGTTGGCGTAGGCATGCCCGTTGCCATCGGGCGCGCCACCGTAGGCCGAATCCGGGTTGCGGTCGGTGTAGCTGGTGGTACTGGACAGCTTGAATTCCGGTGCGCCGTTGGCCAGGTAGCTGGTGCTGTCGCCGGTATTCGCCGGGATGGCGCCGTTGCGGTTGCTCCAGGTCAGCGTGTCGATGCGTCCCGGATAGGCGCCGTAGAACGAACGGTCGCCGATATCCGCCGGATCGATCAGGCGCGGTGCGTAACCGGGGTCGATGACGTAGCCCGTCGGCAGCGTGTCTTTCAGGTGGTAGGCCATGGCCGGATCGAGCCAGACCGTGCCGCCGCTCTGGTTGCTCAGCACCACGGTGACGAAGCCGCGCATGCCCACGGTGGCACTGCCGTCGATGCCGGTCAGGGTGCGGCTGACCTGCAACGCGGTCTGCGCCGGGGCGTTGCTGCCGCCCTGGCCGTAGTAGGTCTTCAGCGTGGCGTTGTCGGTCAGGCCGGCCGATTGCAGGATGCCGCCCGGCGGCGTCTGCACCGCGCAACCGAACTGGATGTCGCGCATCTGGTTGGTCAGGGGCGTGCCGCTGGAGCACGACGCGTTGCGCTGCACCTTGCCGACCACGTACAGGTTGATGTTCGCGCCAGCCGCGATATCGACGGCATCCACCGAGGTGCCCGCCCTCACCGCGTCGACCGTGTTCGCATACGGCGCGGGAATGTCGCCGTTGAGTCCGAACGGCGCAGACACGACCCAATCGGCGAGCACGTCGCCGGTCAACGCCATCGTGGTCACGCAGACCGAGCCCGCCGGCAGCACGCCGTCGGCGGCCGCGATCGCGTCCGCCGCCACCTGCGTCGGGCAGACGTAGTGCGCGTTCATGACATCGGCGCGCGACAGCACGTCGTCGATGCGCAGGTCCTGCAGCGGCGCGTCACCCGCGTTGGCGATGTTCAGGCGCCAGACGATGTCGTCGTCGTTGTGTCCATACACCGTGTCGCTGCGGGTCGCCTCGGTCTGGCCGGCGTCGTGGTTCCAGCCCTGCTTGTAGATCTGCAGGTTGGGCTGGCGCACGTCGATGCTGCCGGTGTCGTCCAGCACCGGGGCGAACGCCGTGGTTCCCGGCGGAAAGCCATTGCGCCAGTTGGTGTCGTTGTTCGGCAACTCGCGCGAGTTGGCGATCGAGCAACCGTCGGACGTCGAGGCGATGAAGATCTCCGCCAGCGCGGTCGGGTTGGTGTTGTACAGGCTTTCCGGGGTGTTGGTCGGCTCGCGATGGATCGGGATGCGGATGTCGCGCGTGTTCGGATTGCCGCGCGTTCCATTGGTCAGCGCGCCGAGGTTGCGGATGGTGATCTGGTTGCCAGCGGCGTTGACCGTGAAGTTGGTCCAGTTGGCGCCACCGACGGTGACGTTGGCGCCGGGGTAGTACACCAGGCCGTTGTTCGGCAGGGTGACGACCACGCTGTTGGCCGAGTAGTTGATGTCGGGGTTCGACGTGCCGTAGTCGGGATCGACCCGCCACTGGTCGACGGTGTTGTTGCCAACGTCGATCGTGCGCTGTTCGAACGGATTGTTGTTCTGGCTGCCGGTGATGAACGGGTTGCTCAGGCGCACGGTCACGTAGCCGTAGCCGCACATCTCGCAATAGCTGTTGTTGCCGTTGTTCAGCACCTGCACCAGCGCGTCCGGGTTGACGTTGCTGGCCACGCATTGCTGCGCGAAGGCCGTGGAAGTGAAGGCGAACGCGAACGCCGCGAAGGCCCACAGCGCGAAGCCGCGCAGCACGCGCCGTGCCCGCCCCCTTCCCGCCTTCGTCCCGTCGTTCGCGTTCGTATCCATGCGCTTCTGTGTCCTCGTGGTTTGCCTTGATCGCAAAGCCGACGGGCCCACAGGAACGCGCGCAGGAAGATCCTGCGCTTCATCCGGCGGTCCCGCTGCCATGGGGCGCGTCAAACGCGCCCGACAGGCCGGTGACTTTGCGTCGCCACCTTTCGATGGCTTTGCCTTTGTCGTTTTGTTGCTGGTTGCTTGCTGCGTTGGGCGAAGCGAAGCGGCGGCGTCAGCCGGCCGGCAGGAAGTTCATCGGGTACACGATCGTCACCGCCGGCACGTCCTTCGCGCCGAAGTTGAAGCCCTTCACGCGCGCCACGATGTCCGAGGTCAAAGTCGGCGCTTCCATCTCCGAGGACTTCACCTGGACCATCGACACGCTGCCGTCCGGCTCGATCGTCAGGCGCAGGATGACCTTGCCCTGCAACGTCGCGTCGTTGCGCAGCTCACGCTGGTAGAGCCGGTAAAGCGCGGACTTGTAGCGGTCGAAGACGATCTGGATTTCCTCGTCGGAACGTCCGCCGCGTCGCGAGCTGCCGACGGCCGCGCTCTCGGCCGCCTTCGCCTCGATGCCGCTGGAGGCGCGTGTGAGCGCGACGCCATTGATCGCTGCGCGCTCGCCACCGCCCTTGTTGCCGAAACCGCGACTCTCGGCGGCCAGGTTGATGCCGCTACTGGCGCCCGGCGCGCTGCTGCTCAGCATCGCGCGCTCCGGACGCGCGGCGCCGGAGTCGTTGCTGAGCTTGGCGGCCTTGCCGAGATTGGCCACGGCCGGCATGTCGTCGACGGCGAGGCTTTCCTTGAACGCCAGGATGCCCTGCGGCTTGGCCACCGGCAGCGGCGCTTGCACCGGCTTGGGTTCGATCTTCGCGACTTCGCGTGTCGGCGTCGGCGTCGGCTTGCGCTCGACCTTCTTCTCCACCGGCCGGGTCAGTTCCGGCGGCGGCGGCGGTGCCTCTTCCAGCTTCTTGGCTTCCGGAATCACGGTGACCACGCGCTCGGGCAGTTCCTCCGGCACGAGCACGGGCCGCTCGGGAATCTTGATGAAGGGGAACACGATGGCGATCACCAACCACAGGCACAGCGCGATGGCGAAGCCCTTGCGCGAACGCTGGTCCTCCTCGCCACGCATCCACAGCATGAGGTGAGGACGGACGCGACCGGCCTCGAGTTCGCGCTCGACGACCCACTCGTTGCGCTGGCGCTCGCGTTCTTCCTCGATCTCGAAGGCCTCGTCTTCGAGCAGGAACAGTTGTTCATTGTGTTCGCCGATGCTCGCCGCCACTCCGCCGCGGCGTGTCTCCAGCGCTTCGATGGCGGCGCGCACGGCCTCGGTGCGGCCACGTGCGCCGGCAAGGTGTCCAGGCCATTCGTCCGGGGCGACGAGACCGTCCCAGAACAGGTCCGCGCCGCCGGCCTGGTGCAGTTCCTCCAGCGCCTGGCACGCCTGCTCGAGCAGGCGGTGACGAATGCGTTCACCAGCGAAGGATTCGATCTCGCCGTCGATGGCGGCCAGGTCGCGCGCCAGTTCGTCGAGCCGCGCACGCAGTTCCGCGATCCGCTGGTCGAGCGCCGCCTGCGCGGCGTTTGCGTCGTGGTGGGTTCCGGGTTCCATGGCGTTTGTATCGGTCACGTGTTCTGCCTCAACCCTGCTCGAGCACGGCAAGCGACAACTTGTCGTAGGACGCCGCCGTGCAGGTCGTCATCACCTTGCGGATCACCTCGTAGGGCAGGCCGCGATCGGCCAGCACGGTGATCTCGCGATGCGCCAGCGCCGCCTGCTGGACGGCGCCGCCCTTGGCGGCGAGCGGACGCGACAGGTACTCGCGCAACGGCTCGATCAACGCGGTGCCCGGGTCGCGGACCTGGTCCATCGTGGCGACCACGTCGCCCTGCACGAGCAACATGTCCTTGGTGATGGTCACCACGACGGTCTCGGCGGGCTTGGCCTCGGCGGTGGAGAGCGGGATCTCCACGTTCTTCGCGTTCTGGACCACTTCGACCTCGGTCGAATAGATCAGCAGGAACGCGACCATCACCGACATGATGTCGATCATCGGGATCAGGTTGAGTTCCGGATCTTCGTGCTTCCTGCGCGCCGCACGGAACGGGTTCATCGACATCCTCATGGTGCATCTCCCACGGCGATCTTCGGGAACATGGAGATACGGCCACGCGCATCGGGGGCACCGGTGAAACCGTTGCTTTCAGCGGTGGCCACGTCCGTGCTGCGGATGGCGTCCATCACCTGCACCAGGTGGTCGTACTCCACGTCCGGTGCCATCAGCACCGACGCCGTGTCGACCGTGACGTGCTGGCCCTTGAGGTTGGCCGCCAGCTGCATCAGCTGCTTGAGCGGATACGCCCCGTTCTCCAGTGGCAGCGCGGCGATCGTGTCGCGGCCGTTGGTCAGCTCCAGGCCCTCCTTGCGCACCATCACTTCGAGGCGGAACTCCGGTTCGACCGGATTACCCGCAGCCGAACTGGGCAGGTCGAGCTGGATGATCGAGATGCGCGAGAAAACGGCCGTCATCAGCAGGAAGGTGATCATCACGCTGAAGATGTCGATCATCGGAACGAGCATCAGCTCGACCGGCTTGGCCGGCGGCTTGCGACGTGGCATCAGGCCCATGGCGTCTCTCCTGTGCTCTTGCTGGTCAGGCGGCGTCGCGGATGTTCTGGACCGCGCCCTGGGCCATGCGGGCCGTGCGCAGCGAGAGGACGTTGAGGTACTTGATCGCGGCCATTTCCAGGCTCTCGACCACGTGCTGGGTGCGCGAGGTCAGGAACGCGTGCAGGAACAGCAGCGGCACGGCGGTGCCGAGGCCGAACGCGGTGCAGTTCATCGCCTCGGAGATGCTGGCCGACAGCATGTTGGCCTTCTCCGCCGGGTTGGCCGTCGCCACCGCGCTGAACGCGCCGATCAGGCCGGACACGGTGCCGAGCAGGCCGACCAGCGTCGCCAGGTTGGCGAAGGTGCCCAGGTAATGCGTGCGCTTTTCCAGACGCGGCACGATTTCCATGATGCCTTCCTGCATCGCCTTCTCGACATCGTCGCGGCGACGCACCGCACCCTGCATGGACAGGCCCGCGCCGAGCAGGCGCCCGAGCGGGTTGTTGTCGTTGCCGACGATCTTTCGCGCCTTCTCGAAGTCGCCTTCGGTCAGCGACGGCTCGACCTTCGCCCACATGGCCTTCGTGTGCGACTGCGCGCGGGCGATGGTCACCCAGCGCTCGACGGCGATCGCCAGGCCGATGAGACCGACCAGCAGGATCGGAAACATCATCGCGCCGCCGGCTTTGAAGAATTCCGCAATTGAATGGATGAAACCCATGGCACTGCCCTCACTGAGATGACTGGAGAATTCCGCGGATGAAACGGGTTGATGCCTGGACTCAGTCGCCGTCCGGGTCGGCCGACTGAAGTCCGTAAAATGCGAGCTCACGCAGGAACACGTCCTTGTCGACCGGCTGCGTGCTGTCGTCGAGCAGGCGCGAGATGCCCGGCGCGTCGGCGAGCTGCGAGCTCTTCCAAGGCACGATCACCAGCTCCTTGGGCGACTCGTCGTTGCCGACGATGGACAGGCCGGACAGCACCATGTCGCCGGCAGGCGCGGACGCGCGCTTCGCGTCCGCGGAGGCGGTGGCCCGCGCGTCGGCCTTGGCGTCCTTCTTCGCCGGCTCGGCGGCGAACGCCGTTGCGGTGGTCGCGAACAGGGCCAGCGACAGACCGATGCATCGGTGGGTGCGCAGCATCACTTCGTCTCCTTTCCGGCCCGGGCGCGGGCGTTCGCGATCCAGCCGGCGGCCTGCTTGTCGTCCGGGACGGCCTGCTGGTAGAGGAGGTAGTTGTCGAGCGCGCAGGCCGCGTCGCCCAGGTACAGGTCGCACAGCACGGCGAGGTTGAGCCGGGCGAAATGGAATCCCGGCGCGGCGGCCAGCGACTTCTCATAGGAGGCGCGCGCCTCGGCCAGCTTGCCCAGCCGACGCTGCACCAGGCCCAGCTCGTTCCATGCGATCGGATGCCGCGGCTGCAGTTCCAGCGCGCGCTTCAGGCTCGCTTCGGCCTGCTCCAGTGCATCGGTCTTCGCGTAGGCAATGCCCAGGTCCACGTGCGCGGCGGTCAGCGTCGGATGCTTGGCCGTGATCTCCTGCAGCAACTTGATGCCGTCGGCGTAGCGCTGTTGTGCCAGCAGTTCCGCCGCGCGCGCGTAGTCGGCGCGCGTGGCGCCATCGACCTTGGTCGGCTCCACGATGGTGAAACCGGTCTGCGTCACCTGCACGCCGGGCGGTTCCTTGCGCGCGGCCATCGCGGTGGCGGCCACGTAGACCAGCGCGATCGCGCCGAGCCGCATGGCATGACGCCGTGCACGCCGGAAGTTCTGGTCATTGCGAGCTGGCATCGGCGTCTCCTTGGGTGTCGGGAGTGGCGGGGGCATCGGCCCCGGTAGCGGGTGCGTCGCCTTCGGCGGCAGGCGCATCGCCCTCGGTCGCTGCGGCACCGCCGGCCTGCGCGGGCGCGCCGGCGACCACCTGCGGCACCGGCCGGATGTACTCGTAGCGATCGGCCTGGCCGAGGAAGCCGCTGCTCGCTTCCGGTCGCGCATAGCGCGCCGGCACCAGTTGGGCCAGGCTGCCCAGGCTCTTCTCGATCCAGGGGCTGTGCACACCGGCTTCCATCAGCTCGAGGTTCTTCTCGTGCAGGCCGATGGCCTTTTCCTCGAACGGGAACGCCATCTCGTCGAGCTGGTCGTTGTAGTCCTGCAGGTCAGCACCGGCGAGGCCGCCCGGCCGCTCCGATGCGTTGAGCGATCGGCTGAAGTCGGCGTACACCTCGGCCATGTAGAAGGTGGCGGCGGCGGTGACGTCGGCCACTTCGTAGGGCACCAGCGCGTTGAAGCCCTTGATCGCTTCCGCCATCGCCTTCTGCTTGGCGGCCATGCTCTTCTCGAACGGCTGCTTGAGCTGGATCGACGTGAACGTGTCGAACAGTGGCTGCGCCAGCACCAGCGCGGCGCGACCGGCCAGCGAGCGCGTGCGGCTGGTGCGCTCGGAACCGGCGCCGGCATCGGTACGCACCACGCTCTGCAGTTCGGCGCGGTAGCGCGCATCGTCACCGCGCGTCTTGTGGATGTCCGCCATGCGCTGATGCGCTTCCAGCGCGTCGGCGACCGGCTGTGGGAACTCGCCGACGTAGCGGGTGTAGACCGCCAGCGCGCGCTCGAGGTCCTTCGCGTCCTCGTGCAGCTTGCCGGCCAGCAGCAGCGCTTCGGCGCGCAGCTTCGGATCGGCGGCCTCGTTGGCGACACGCTCGTACTCGCCGGCCGCGCCACCCAGGTCGCCGGCCTGCTGGAAGGCGCTGGCGATCTGCTTGGTCGCCTCCTTCACCAGTTCGTGCGTCGGGTTGTCGCGACGGAATTCGTCGAGCACCTGCGCGGCAGCCTTCCAGTCCTGCAGGCGCATCAGCGCGGCGCCCGCGTCGTACTGCGCGCCACCGCGGATCTTCGACGTCGGTGCCGCCTGCTTGATGCGCAGGAAATGGTCTGCGGCCGTGCGGTAATCGCCGGCGGCATTGGCGGCCTCGCCCTGCTTGTAGATCGAAGCCGCGAGGTTCTCGACCAGGTTGGCGCGGGCTTCGTCGGTGGCCGGCGTCGCCGCCAGCACCTGCATGTAGGCCTGCTCGGCCACCGGATATTCCGCCAGCTCGAACGAGGAATGCGCCACCACGATCCACGCCGTGCGACGCAGTTCCGGCGTCGCGGACGGGAACTTCTCCAGCAGCTTGCGTCCGGCATCGCGCGCGGCCGCATGGTCCTTGAGGTCGTACAGGTCCTGTGCGGCGGCCACCAGCACGATCGGCGCCTGCTCGTGCTGCGGGAAGGTATCGGCGAAGCGCAGCGAGCTGGCCACGGTCGCGCGCCTGGCTTCGGTTTCGTCCGCCGGCGCCACCACCTTCAGGTTCTCGCGGTGCGCGAAGATCGCCGCATAGCCCGCGGCCGCGGCCTTCTCGTGTGCCGGGTATTCGTAGGCGGTGCGCTCGTACTGCGTCGCGGCGCGTCGGAAATCGCCGTTCTCGCGCAGCAGGTCCGCGAACTGGTAGTTCGCGCCGGGCGCGGTCGGATCGTCGTGGAAGGAATCGAGGAACTCGCCGTACCAGCGCGCGGCTTCGGTGAAGCTCTCCGGCTTGTCTTTGGCCAGGCTCTTGTCCTGATAGCGCGCGTGGTAGTAGTTGGCCAGGTCCATCAGGTTGGACTTGAGCGCCGCCACGACTTCCGCGCGCTCGCCGATGGGCTGGTGCTTCCAGTACTCGGACTTCAGTGCGTAGTGGGTGGCGAACTCGCGCTTGGCTTCCACCACGAGCAGCGGGAAGCCGCCCTTCTCGTACACGTCGATGACGCGCAGGCTGAAGTCCGGCGATGTGGCATGGAACGGGTAGAGCGCGACGAAGTCCTTGTAGACCGTCGCGGCATCCTGGTAACGCTGCTTGGACAGATAGAACTCGCCCAGGTAGCGATACGCGTGGTCCTCGTAGTTGCGATGGCCGAACTGCGCGAAGTACTCGCCGATGACCTCCGGCCCGCCGAGGTTGGAGAACGACAGCGCGACGACCTGGAAGGTGTCCTCGACGCGGCGATCCTCGGCCGCCGTGTGCTTCTCGCCCAGGACGTAGCCCTTGGACACCTTGTGGTCGATCAGCGCGAAGTAGCGGTGCAGCGCTTCCTCGAATGCGCCCTGCTTGTAGAACGACCAGCCCAGCTTGAACAGCGACGGCTCGAAGAACTCGGATGCGCCGCCCTTGGCCACGACGCTCTGGTACGCGCCTTCGGCGTCGTGGTACTTGCGCTGTGCGAAGAAGCTCTCGCCACGGCGGAACTGCACTTCGTCGACCAGCTTGGAGTCCGGGTTGCCCTTGACCAGCTGCTCCATCACCGCCATCGCGTCGTCGGGCCGGCCCAGTTCGTCGTAGGCGCGGGCCTTCTGGTAAAGCACCTGGTCGCGGAAGGCGTAGTTCGGGAATTCGGCCAGCAGCTTGTCGTAGAGCTGGATTGATTCCAGCGGGCCGGACGCCGCGGCCTGGACACCGGACGTGCTTGCGGTGGCGATGGCCTGCCCTTCGGTGGCGCGCTGTTCGACCTGGCGCTCGATGTCGCTCGGCGTGCCCGCGGCGGCGCTCGTCTTGCCCGAGGTCGTGGCGTTCGCGGAAATCTTCGCGACCGTTTCCGGCGCGGCCAGCTGCATCGGCTTGGCGCCGGCGGTCGGCGCGGAAGCGATCGCGGCCGCCCCGGAGGCTGCATTCGTTACAGACGCGATGGTTGCGGGCATCGCCGCGGGCACGCGGTCGACGACGATCTCGGTCGTGCCGCGCACGCCGTATTCCTTCTCCAGCTGCAGGTCGGCCAGGCGGCGCATTGCCTCCGGGGTCAGATCGCTGGCCGGTGTTTCCTGCAGGAAATGGCGGTATCCGTCGACCGCCTTCTGCAGGCCGTTGTCGACGCGGACGTCCTTGGTGTCGGGCTTCACACGGTGCAACGAAGCCAGCGTGTTGGCGCGCTCGGTGTGGGCACAGGCCGTGAGCAGCGCGAGCTGCACCGCCACCACGACATGGCGAAGACGAAGCCTCATTTGCCCTCCTCGGCTGCGCCCGGCGTGCCCGACGCATCGGTCGGGGCATCGCCGCCCTGCGCCTGGGAGGCGCGGTCGTAACTGTCGGCCACGGCATAGCGCGCCTGGGTCTGATAGCCCTTCAGGCGCTCGGTGCGTGCATTGAGCTCGGCGACGGCAACCGCTTCGATCAACGTGCCCTGCTGCTTCTGCAACTGGCCCACGCGCTCCAGCGAGTCGCGCACGCGGTTGCGCAGGTCGCGGATGCCATCGTCGTAACCCATGTAGCTGTGGACGCTCGCCTGGCGCGTGCGGACGAAAGACTGGTAGCGGTCCTGCAACGTGGCCAGTTCGATGTCCAGCTCCGCCAGGTGTTCGTGGGCCACGGTCAGCCGGTCGGCGTATTCGGTGCGCAGCTGCCAGGCGATGACGCCGCGCAGGCGCTCCAGGCGCTGCGCGTGTTCGGCGCGAGCAGCTTCCGGAAGCCGGGCCACGGCTGCTTGCGTGGCATGGATGTGATCCAGCGCGATGCGCTCGTCGGCCGTTGCCAACAGTTCCGGCCGCGGCGCGGTCAGCTGGTCATTGAGACGGCGTGCCAGCAGGTTGCGCTGCTCGCGCCGCAGCTTGTACTGCGCATCCAGCTCGCGGAACGTCGCATCGATGCCGGGCAGGAGCGGTTCGTAATAGGCGCGACGCTGGCCGATGAGGTCGTCGTAGGCGTCGAAGCTCGTCTGCCAGGACTCCAGCTTGCGGCGCAGATCCTCCAGGTCGAGGTAGTTCTGCAGGGCCGTCTGGAAATCGTGCGAGGCCATCAGCTTGGTCAGGTAGAACGTCTCGGGCGCACCCGGCAGATCGCGCAACTTCACCACCCACAGCGCGTCCTGATGGATCTCCTCGCGCACCAGCGCTTCGAGGAAGCGGCCTTCCTGCACGCTGCGCGTGGACGCATCGAGCTTGACCAGCTCGGCGCCGAAGGAGTTGAGCGCATCGTCGTACAGCACCGCGGCGCGACCGTGAAGGTTCAACTTGCCGTAGGCGTGCGGCAGGGCGAGCTTGGCTTCCTGCACGGCGCTGTCGGTGGAATCGCGCGTGGCCAGGAGGTTCCAGGGCACGAGCGCGCGCTCGAAATTGCCGGCCATCGCATCGGCCCAGCCGGCACTGAGCAGCGCCTGGTTGGAGTACGGCCCGTCAAGGCTCACGCGATCGAAGTAGCGCTGCGCGTTGCCGTAGTCCTTGGCCTCAAGCATCAACCGCCCGAGCACCATGTTGGCCTTGTCGCGGATGCCGACGACGGCCGCCGTGTCGCTACGGTTGGGCTCACCGGCCTTCGCCAGTTGCTGCTGGCCTTCGGCGGTCTTGCCGTCCTGCAGCAGCGCGATGCCGTAGTTGTAGCCGGCGAAGCCCTGCAGGCCGTCCGCATCCAGCAGCTTCTTCAGCACTGCCGCCGCTTCAGCCGGCTGGCCCATGGCGAGGAAGGCGTTGGCGCGAAGGAACTCGATCTCGTCGCGGATGTCCTTCGGCACCTCGCCGTGGATGCGCCCCAGTGCTTCCATGGCGTCCTGCGGCTGGCCCTTCTGGAAGTGGATGCGCGCCAGACGGAACGCCGCCTCGTTGCGCACCAGGTCTTCCACGTCCGCTTCCAGCACCGCCTTGATAGCGCGGCCCGCGCGGTGGTGCATGCGGTAGTTCAGCTCGAAATCGCCAACCGAGAACTCGGCATGTCCGATCAGCGGATACAGCGAATCCAGCCGCTGGTCGTCCACGCGGTAGTGCTGCGCCAGCTCGGTATCCAGGCGCTGCAACGCTTCGAACCAGTGCCCCTGGTAGGCGTTGTACAGCGCTTCGCCGAAGTACGGATCCTGCGCGCCCACGGCGGGCTGCGCATCGGCTGCCGCGCAGGGGCGAACCCCCGGCAACACGACCAGTGCCAATCCCAACACGATGATGGACGCGCAGCGCATCGGGCCTTACCAGTCCTGGACGCTGGTCGAACTGCTGGACACGGTCAGGCCGAGGAGCTTGGGCTTGATCTCCTTGGTGAACGCCGCCGTCTCGGTGTGGGTGTAGTCACTGCCATTGGCAAGCTTGCCGGTCACCGACACTTCGAGCTGGTGTTCGCCGCTGGCGATGTTGCCGGTGTGCAGGCGCTGCACGCCGCCCTTCTGCAGGGCTTCGAGCTCCTTGAAGCTGTAGATGTATTGCGCCGCTGGCTTGCCGTCGACGCGCACCGCCACGGAGTCCAGTCGCAGCGTGTCGCCCTTGGCGAGCTGGATGAAGATCGCGAATTGGGTTTCGGACGGATACAGCAGCTTTTCTTCGAGCTGGCTCAGTTCCGCGGCGATGGACAGGGCATCGGACTTCACCTCCTGCACCTGTTCGTCCAGTCCCTTCATCTGCTCGCGATAGCCGTTGTCCTGCGCCCACGCAGTCGCGCTGGCAAACGCCAGCACGAACGGCAACGCCGCACACAAGAAGACCTTCTTCATGGAATCCCCTTCACTGTCCACTGACCACGAAGGCGCAGCGCTCCATGCAGCCCACACGAAGGCAGGCAGGCATGCGGCGGTCCGCTGGCGTGGATGCGTTGTCCCCATGACCGGCGACTTCGCGACGCAACCTTTCGATTGCCTCGCGCCCCTGCCGGTCAAAACGGCGGCGATTAGAACAGGCTGAATGCGCCATACATTGAGATGGTCATTGCAGAACTGTCCGCAACGAGTCGATAACTGCGCATCTTTGTCAGAAGCCGACGCGATCTCTCAACGGAAACGTGATGGTGATTCCTCGTCGATGTGTGACGCAGCGACGTCGGCCGATGCAAACATCGTCGATGCCGCACCTCCCGCGCGTGGAACGCCTGGATCAGTCGAGTGCATCGCTGCGAGCGTCGTCACGCTTCGACTGGAACGGGTTATCGAATGGCGTGGCTGCGCGATGTTCCTTTCGACGCTCGACATCGTCGATGGCCGCGATGCCGTCACGCGGTGCAGTGATGCGTCATCACTCCCCGATGGAGACGACGGTCCGCTTTCCCTGCGTCCGAACCAAGTTGCGAGCTGGACATAAAGGGGATCGGTCCAGGGCGATCTGGAAGTACTCATCGACGCCGATGCCCGGCGGGCACGACGTCGATCCACCCTCGCTGTTCCTGAGCGGCGAGAGGACCGTGACGAGCGGATTCACGACGCGCTTGACCCGTTGTCAGCCAGGTATGTAAGTGGCCGCCCTGAGCGGCGCCATCTGGATTGAGACCGGCATTCGATGCGGCGTGTATCCATCACGGGTCTTTCACGCGCTCAGGGCAGAAATGCATAGCTCGTGGAACGGAAGGAGGTGCGAGATGCGTCACGCAATCTGCCTGGCCCTGGGACTGCTGCTGCCCGCCACTTCCGCCGCGCAAAGCGACGCTCCTCCTTCTGCCGCAGCAGCCAGCGCGGCCGCCGCCGTTCAGCCCGAAGCCGTAGCGGCGCTGGAACGGATGGGCACGTACCTGCGCAGCCTGAAGAACTTCACCGTGCACGGCGACACCACCATCGACCTGGTGATGGACGATGGGCAGAAGCTGGAGTTCCCCGGCACCGTGGACTACAAGGTGCGCGCGCCCAACGGCCTGCAGCTGGATATCCGCAGCGACCGGAAGGAGCGCCAGCTCTTCTACGACGGCAAGACGCTCACGGTCTACGGCCCGAAGAACAAGCTCTATGCGAGCACCGACGCGCCGCCGACCATCGGCGCCCTGCTCGACGCCGCCAGCGACAAGTACGGCATCGAGCTTCCGCTCGCCGATCTCTTCCTGTGGGGTACGGACAAGGCACCGACCGCGTCGCTGCAGTCGGCGGTGTTCGTCGGACCCGCGCGTATCGGCAACTCACCCACCGAGCACTATGCCTTCCGCCAGGAAGGGGTGGACTGGCAGGTCTGGATCGAGCCCGGTGCGAAGCCGCTTCCGCGCCGGCTGGTGATCACCACCACCGACGATCCCGCGCAGCCGCAGTACGCCAGCACGCTGACGTGGAACACCAACGCCGCATTGAAGGATTCGGCGTTCACCTTCACGCCGCCCAAGGATGCCAGCCGGATCCGGCTGGTCGAGGTCGATGCGGTCGCTGTCGGGGGGGCCACGCCATGAACACGCTTCGTCACCCTGTTTCGCTGGGCCTGTGCCTGTGTCTGCTTACCGGCACTGGCGCCCTGCTCGTGAGTTCCGACGCCGAAGCCGGTCCACACGCACGCGGCGGCGCGCGCACCAGCGTCAACCATGCAGGAGGCGGCGCACGCGCCGCCAACGTGAATCGCGGCGCGACCGCCAACCGCTCGGCGAACGTCAACCGGAACACCAACGTCAACCGCAACACGAACGTCAACCGCAACACCAACATCAACCGCGACGTGAACATCCACAACGACATCGACGTCGATGTGGACAACCGCTGGCACGACGGCTGGTACGACCATCCGGTCGCGGCTGCCGCAGCGGTGACGACCGCGGCTGCGGTCACCGCCGCGGCGATCGGTTCGATCGTGTACTCGGTGCCGCCCAGCTGCGTGACCACGGTGGTCAACGGCATGGCGTACCAGCAGTGCGGCAGCACCTGGTACGAGCCGCAGTACGCCGGCACCACCGTGCAGTACGTCGTGGTCAACCCGCCGAACTGATCCCCTCAACCCGCGTTGCTCCTACCCCCGCAGGAGTTCTCCATGCGTCTGACATCGGCGTTGTACACCGGACTGGTCGTGGCGGTGCTGGGCGCGGCAGCGTCGTCACCCGTTTCCGGCGGAACGCCGGTGCCCATCGCGATGCAGGCAGCGAAGAACGCGCCCGCGGTCAACATCGACGCGCGCCCCTTCCCGCGCGAGTTCACCGTTCGCGGCACCACCTTCAGCGTGCATCAGCCGCAGTACGAGAGCTGGGAAGGCAACCAGCTGAAGGGCAGTTTCGTCATGTCGGTGAAGAGCGGCACCCGCAGCGGCCCCGACGGCAAGCCGCAGGACATGACCGACTACGGCGTCGTGCATTTCCAGGCGCGCACGCAGGTGGACAAGGAAGCGCGTGCGGTGGTGCTGACCGACCTTTCGCTGCCCAGCGCCAGCTTTCCCACCGCGACCGACAAGCAGGCGCAGTACCTGGAACTAGCGCGCGAGCAACTGAAAACCAAGTCGACACTGACCGTGTCACTCGACCAGCTGGAATCGGCGATGGCCATCGCCGCCGTGGATGCGAAGACGCCCGAGTCGCTGCCGGTTCGCAACGACCCGCCGGACATCATCTTCAGCACCAACCCGGCGGTGCTGATCCTGGTCGATGGGCAGGCGATGCTGAAGCCCAGCGGTGTCGCCGGCGTGCAGCGCGTCATCAACACGCGTTCGCTGCTGCTGCAGCAGGGCAACACCTTCTACACCTCCATCGACGGCCACTGGGCCAGCGCGCCCACGCTCAAGGGGCCGTGGTCGGCGATCGGCACGGTGGATCCTGCATTGGCGAAGGCCAAGGACCAGGCCGTGGCGAGCAAGCTGGTCGATGCGCTCGACCAGCCGCCGGAGGCGCTGAAGCAGGACTACGCCGCCGGCCGTGTGCCGGAGATCCACGTCAGCACGGGGCCGGCCGAACTGATCTCGGTACAGGGTGAACCACAGTTCGTGGACATCCCCGGCACGAAGCTGAGCTACATCGACAACACCGGCGCCGACGTCTTCGTCGACGGCGCCGCGGACAACGCCTGGTACGCACTGGTTTCCGGTCGCTGGTTCACCGCGCCGGGCGCGAAGGGTCCGTGGACCTATGTCGCACCGTCGCGGCTGCCGGCCGACTTCTCGAAGATCCCGCCGGACAATTTCAAAAGCGGCGTGCTGGCTTCGATTCCCAACACGCCCGAGTCGCGCGAATCGCTGATCGCCAACAGTATTCCCCAGACCGCTACCGTGAACCGCGGGGAGGCCAAGCTCACCGTGCAGTACGACGGCGCTCCGCAATGGCAGCCCATCGGCGGCACGCAACTGCAGTACGCGCACAACACGGCCGTGCCGGTCATCCGCGTCGCGGCCGACAGCTACTACGCGGTCGACAAGGGCATCTGGTTCACGTCGGCCTCGCCCACCGGCCCGTGGGCCGTGGCCACCAGCGTGCCCGCGGAAATCTACGCGATCCCCACCAGCTCGCCGCTGCACTACGTCACCTACGTGCGGGTGTACGGACAGAGCGGAGACGACGTGTATGTCGGTTACACGCCTGGTTACTACGGCACCGTGGTGAGCGACAACGTGGTTGTCTACGGCACCGGCTATGTCTGCGACCCGTGGGTCGGCGCGTACTGGTACGGCTGCCCCGCGACCTACGGTATGGGCGCGTATTTCGGCTGGAACCCGTGGGTGGGCTGGAGCTTCGGCTGGGGGTATGGCTGGTACGGCGGCTGGTACGGCCCGTACAACCCGTGGTGGGGTCCGTGGTATGGCCCGGCGTATCCATGGGGCTGGTGGGGCGGTGGCGCTGCGGCGTGGAACGTCTACGGCCAGTGGGGCAATGCCGCGGTGCGCGGCACCGCGGGCGCCTGGGCGAATCCGTGGACCGGCAACGTCGGGCGCGGCGGGCGCGGCGGCTACTACAACCAGGCCACGGGCGGACGCGGCGTGGGGCGCGCGGCCGTCAACACCAACGTGTACACCGGCACCACGCGCGCCGGCGCGCAGGGCATCCGCTACAACCCGCAGACCGGGCGCGTCGTCGCCGGCGGTGGTGGCGTTGCGGTGAACCCGTATACCGGGCAGGCCGCAGCAGGCGGACAACGTACGACGGTGAACACCAACACCGGACGCGTCACCCAGAGCGCCGGCGGCGCGGTCGCCGGACCGGGCGGCGCCGCGGGTGCGGGCGCATTCAACAGCGATGGCAAGGCCGTCGATGCGCGTGGCGCGGGCGGCTTCCACTACAACGCGGACACCGGAACGATGCACCGCGGCGGCGTGGTGGAAGTGAACGACAACGTCTATGCCGGGCGCGACGGCAACGTCTACAAGCACGACGAAAACGGCTGGAGCCAGGTCGATCGTCCGGATCGCACGCAGAACCTCAGTGGCGCCACGCGCGAGAACCTGCCGCCCGGACTGGAAAACGACCGTTTCGCGCGCGAGCGCGGCAACGAGCGCATCGAGGGCGGCTTCGACCGTTCGATGAACACCAACCGCGCGCAGCGACCTACGGGCGGATACAACCGGCCTGCCGGCGGATACAGCCGGCCCGCCGGTGGATACAGCCGGCCCGCGGGCGGCTTCCGCCCCAGCATGGGTGGCGGCTTCCGCGGCGGCGGTCGTCGCCGCTGATCGCGACACGCCGGAAACGACACGGATGACGCTGGAGAACAGCCGATGATGAAACGCACGCTGCTCGCACCCGCACTGGCCCTCGCGGTGTTGCCTCTTACTCCCGCACTGGCCACGGAAGGCGCGCTCGGGCGCACCATTACCGGAACCAACATCACCTCGTACGCAGGAGTCGTACCGCCGGAGCCGGGATTCAACGCACTGATCGGCTATGCGCACTACTCCGGCGATATCGGTACCGAGCGCCAGGTTCCGATCGGCAACCAGCTCACTCTGGGCCTGGATGCAACGTTCCAGATGTTCACCTTCGTCGGCGAGTACGTGTGGGATACCGGCGAAGGCCGCTGGAACTTCGCGTCGATGGCGACGCTGCCCATCGCCGAGGTGGACGTGGATGCGAACGTGTCGATCGGCCAGGTCACTGGCACGCGCAGCGACAAGGCCGACTGGGACGTGTTCGATCCGTTCTTCGCGCCGATCATCGCCGGCTACCACTTCGACCAGACGCACCACATGACGCTGGCGCTGTACATCTACAGCGACTGGGGCAGTTACGACCCGGATCGGCTGGCCAACCTCAGCCTCAACACCTGGACCTACTCGCCGACCATCGGCTACACCCAGCTGATGCAGAAAGGCACGCTGGAATTCAGCGCACTCGCGGCCGTCGACTTCTATACGAAGAACGATGCCACCGACTACCAGAACGGCGCGGTGTTCCGCCTCGACACGCTGCTGGTCAAGCGCTTCCCCAACGGCTGGGGCGTCGGCGGTGCGGGCGGCTGGATCCAGCAGCTGGAAAAGGACGAAGGCCCCACCGCGGACCTGCTCAACGGCTTCAAGGGACATGCGCTCGCACTGGGCCCCATCGTCAGCTACAGCAGGAAACGGGACGGCGGCAGCGTGGAGTTCGAAGCGCGCTGGCTCAAGGAGTTCGACGTGAAGCGTCGCCTCGAGGGCGACCCGGTGATGGTCACCGCCACGATCGCGTTCTGATCCAACGTTGCCGAGGAATGGCATGAACCGACCCGCGAAGCACGTACAGCCCTTCCTGGTACCGACCGCGCTGATATGCCTTGCGACCGCACTCCCGGCATCCGCACAGGACAGCGCCGACGAGCTGGCCAAGAAGCTCTCCAATCCGGTCGCGTCGCTGATCAGCATTCCCCTGCAGTACAACGCCGACTTCGGTTACGGCAGCGAGGACGGCACGCGCCACACGCTGAACATCCAGCCGGTGATCCCCGCCTCGATCTCGGAAGACTGGAACCTGATCTCGCGCATCATCGTTCCCGTCATCTACCAGGACGACATCTCGGGCGATTCGAACAGCCAGTTCGGACTGGGCGACATCAATCCCACGTTCTTCTTCTCGCCGAAGCAGCCGACCGCGGGCGGGATCACGTGGGGTATCGGGCCGGTCTTCCTGCTGCCGACCGCCAGCGACGACCTGCTCGGCCCCGACCAGTGGGGCGCAGGGCCGAGCGTGCTGGTGCTGAAGGAATCGAAGGCGTGGACGGTGGGTGTGCTGGCCAATCACATCTGGTCCGTCGGCGGCTCGGGCAACGATCCGGACATCAGCAATACCTTTCTGCAACCCTTCCTGGCGCGCCATCTGGCCGGCGGTCGGACGCTGACCTTCAATGCCGAGTCGACCTACGACTGGGAGAACCAGCAGTGGACGGTACCGATCAACGTGACGTATTCGAAGGTCGCGCGCGTGGGCAGCCAGATGATGAGTTTCGCCGGCGGCGTGCGTGGCTATGCCGAAGCGCCCGCGGGTGGACCCGACTGGGGCGTCCGCTTCGTCGTCACGTTCCTGGTACCGCAGAAGTGACCGGTCGATGCGGCGCCACGGGCTGACTGTCGCCAGCGTGCTGGGCATGGCATGCCTGTCAGGCGTGTTCGCGTGCGATGTCGTTGCGCAGGAGACGGACGGAACCACGGCGGCAGCGGACCCGGACGCCACTGCAACCCATGGCGGCCTGCTTCACGACCAGCAGGACGGCGAGTTCGACATGTCGCGCTGGCTGCTCGAACACAAGGGCTTCCTGCCGGTGCCGATCGTCATCAGCGATCCGGCCGTCGGCTACGGCGGCGGACTCGCGGCGGTGTTCTTCCAACGCCCCAAGGGCGCGGCGACCACGCGCAAGACCACCGACGGTCGCGAGCAGCAGATCGCACCCAACATCTTCGGCGCGATGGCGCTGAAGACCGAGAACGGCAGTTACGCCTATGGCGGCGGCGCGATGCTTCACTTCCGCGACGACCTCTGGCGTTACACCGGCGGTGTCGCCAAGTCCTCGTTCAACCTCGATTTCTATACCTCCGGCGAGATCCTCGAACCGGTGGCGATCGGCTACAACGCCGACGGCGTGGTGTCGCTCCAGAAGATCGCGCGGCGGCTCGGCGAGCAGGACCTGTTCCTGGGCCTGCAATGGACCTACATGGATCTGGAACTCGGGTTCGACGTCGATTCCGATCGCGATCGGTTCAACGACAGGGAGCTGGCGGAGCGCACCTCGGGACTGGGCCTGTCGCTGCAGTACGACCAGCGCGACAATTCATTCACGCCCAACAGCGGTTGGCTCGGCAAGATCGAAGGCAACTTCTACGACGGTGCGATCGGCAGCGACTCCGATTTCCAGAGCTATCGCAGCAGCGTCTACGCCTACCTTCCATTTGGCGACGACCGCTTCGTGCTCGGCGGCCGCGCCGACGTGCGCTGGGCCAATGGCGACATCCCGTTCTACCGGCTTCCCTTCATCGACCTGCGCGGCATCGGTTCGGCGCGCTACGCCGATACGCGCGCGGCAGTGCTGGAAACCGAATTGCGCTGGAACATGACGCAGCGCTGGGCGCTGGTCGGTTTTCTCGGAGCGGGCCGCACCTGGGGCGAGCATGCCGATTTCGGCGATGCTCAAAGCCAGGTCGCGAAAGGAACGGGCGTGCGCTATCTCATCGCACGCATGTTGCGCCTGTACGTCGGCGCGGATTACGCCTGGGGCCCCGAGGACGAGACGGTGTACATCCAGGTCGGCAGCGCCTGGCGCTGAGGTTCATCGACGCGGATGCTTTGCCGCGTGCGAACGCGCCTCACCGTGCTCGCGCGCGCGACGTGCCAGCTCTTCGTAACGCATACGCATGCGATCCAACTCCTCCTGGTCCAGCTCCTCCAGGTCGAGCAGCGCGTTCTGCGCACGGTGCGTGGTGCGGATCAGCTCATCGAGCTTGATCTGTATGGCTTCGGTGTCGCGGTTCTGCGTGTTCTGGATCAGGAACACCATCAGGAAAGTGATGATGGTGGTGCCGGTGTTGATGACCAGCTGCCAGGTGTCGCTGAATCCGAATAGCGGCCCGGTCACCAGCCACACCACCACAACCAGCACCGCCAGCCCGAAGCACGACGCGCGACCGGTCCAGCGCGACGCCCGCTTGGCCAGATTGCTGTGCCAGTCCATACGTGCCATCCGCTTGCGGCCGGGGCCGGGACCCGAACATCCGCCGCCGCGCGAAAAAGCCACGTGAATGCGCGTGCCGATGTTTCCGCCGCGTTCATGCGTGCAGGTTTGCCGTCACGCGGTTTTACCCGGGCGCAGCCGTATCGTCGGGACGTCGATTACATCGCCGTTCGGGAGCGCAACATGACGCAACAGGATCGCAAAGACCCGCCCCTCGACAAGGACGGAAAGCCCGCGAAGGGAAAACCGGAAGACGCTCGCGAGCGCGAGAAGCGCAAACAACACGAGAGCGAGAACCAGGACCAGGCGCTGGAGGAAACCTTCCCGGCCAGCGACCCGGTCTCGCCGTTCGTGCCCGCGAAGGCACCGGACTGACGCAGGATCCTGCGCCCGATCAGGGCGCGATCGCAGGCGCGATGCGATCGGCGAGCTTTCCGCCGCGACGATGCTCCAGTGCCGACGCCCGGGAAGGGAAACCCGGGCGTCGCATCGCACCACTCCTTACTTGTGCGCCTTGGCGACCGTCAGCGCACTGGCATCCACACTCTTCACACCCTTGATCTTCTTCGCGACCGCGACGGCCTTGTCGGCCTTCGCCTTGCTGTCGACCGCACCCGACAACTTCACGGTGCCGTTGACGGTCTCCACGCCGATCTCGGTGCCCGGCACGTCGGAGGTCGCCATCAGGTCGGCCTTGACCTTCGTGGTGATCCAGGTGTCGTTGACCGGCTGTGCCGAATCTTCTTCCTCGGCTTCCGTAGTCTGTGCACGATCCTGCGCGACCACGGACATCGGCAGCGACACGGCCACGACCAGCGCGCCCAACAGCGCGACACCCAGCTTGGCATTCGAACGAACCTTCATTGACGCACTCCCGTTGCGGATGACGCAGGGAGCTTTGGCGAGATGCAGGTATCGCCGCGTGAAATCGGCGCTAGCGCGTCGTTCGACAGGCAGGCGCCGTTCACTGTCGCGAATCGGATGTGGTTCCGGTACGCGCTCGGCTCGGCAGGTGGCTCGCCGCGTGCGCGGGGCCAACCCCGGGGCCGGGCCTCCTGCGTGGCAGGTGTGCCCAGCGGCCGCTCCGGGGCCCTGCACCGCGCCGGCGCGGTAAACTGCACGGCATGAAGATCTTCAAGGCATTCACCCTGGAAGCGGCCCACCGGCTGCCCAACGTCCCACCGGGCCACAAGTGCGCGCGCCTGCACGGCCACAGCTTCCGCATCGAGATCCACGTCGAGGGCGACCTGGATCCGCAGCTGGGCTGGGTGATGGATTTCGCCGACCTCAAGGCCGCCTTCCAGCCGCTGTACGACCGGCTCGACCATCACTACCTCAACGACATCGAAGGCCTGGAGAACCCCACCAGCGAGCGCCTCGCGGTGTGGATCTGGGACCGGCTCAAGCCTGCGCTGCCGCTGCTGTCGGAAGTGGTCGTGCACGAGACCTGCACGTCCGGCTGCCACTACCGCGCGTAAGCGGATTCGGATCGGTCACACCGATCACTTCACCTCGGGCCGCAACAGCGATCCGAACGTGAGGTACCACGAACTCTCGCCGTCGTCGTTTCCGCCATAGGCCAGGAACATCGGGCCCAGCGGCGTGCTGAATCCGATGAACAGGCTGCCGGCGAGGATCAGGTCGTCGGCGTCGACGTCGTCCTTGCTCTGCCACACGTTGCCGGTCTCCAGGCTGGCACCGACGTACATCGGCAGCGAGAACAGACGGCTGGTGTTGCCGGTGCGGCGATACATCACCGCACGCGCCAACGCGGTCTGGTTGCCGAACAGCGCGCGTTCGTCGAAGCCGGAAAGATTGAGGAATCCGCCGAGGAACCCCTGTGTCTGGAAGAAGTTGTCGTCGTCCAGCGCGCTGGTCAGGCGCGCGCCCAGCAGCAGGTGGTAGCGGCCCCACGCCTGCGCCCAGTCGCCCGTGACGCGCATGACGTCGCCTTCCACGTTCGCGCCCAGAGCGTCGTAATAGGTCTCGAAATCGGCGCTGAGGCGCACGCCCCGGGTCGGGAAGTTGATGCTGTCCAGCGTGTCCCAGGTCGCGTTGTAGATGACGCCGGCGTACTCCTCCTTGTCGCCGCTGAAGTCGTTGGGATTGCCGATCAGCAGGTCGCCCCGATCACGGCCACGCACCAGTTCGGCGCTGATGCGCCATTCCGGTTGCGGTGTGAAGCCCGCCTGCAGCGCCACGCCGCGTCGGTTGACGCGGAATTCCGCGAGCTGGTTTCCGTCGCTCCACAACGGCAGCGATTCGTTGCGCAGTTCCAGCGATGGCTGCAGATAGAACGCGCCACTCGCGCCGAAGGGCTGGTAGAACTCCGAACGCAGTCCGGTGATGCGCCCCAGCCGCAGCACGTTGCGCCATTCCGCGCCGAGGTCGTTGACGTCGTTGAAGGTCAGCTCGGCCGACACCATGTAGCTGTTGCGGCCGTTGAAGTTGTCGTCCAGCTGGAAACCCAGCTTGCCGAACGCCGACCACGGTTTCTCGGCCGGGAGGATCTCCAGCCCGTGCTCCCCATCGCGTTCGACCAGCCGGTAATCGATCTGCTGGAAGCGCCCATCGCCGTAGGCGGTGCCGATGGTCTTCTCGACCCGTTCGGGTTCGAACGGCTGACCGAGGTTGCTGGCGACGGCGCGCTCAACCTGTCGCGTCGCCGATGGCGAACGGCCGTGCAGGACCTCGAGGAACGACACCAGCTTCGGATCGAAGTCGCGCCGCTGCTGGCGCGCACGGTAGGCAGCGTAGGTGGCCTCGTCGACCGACAGCGCGCGCAGCTTCGGCAATGCGGCTTCGGCGGCGCGCTCGCCGATGGCGATGGCCTCGGCACCGCGGTTGAACTCCGCCGCCGTGATGTCGCCCAGTTCCGGCGTGATCAGCACGTCGCCCTCGCCGAGCGTGGCCAGCTGTGCGCGCGTCTTCTCGGTCATCAGCGCCGAGATCATCTGGTCCATGATCACGACCGGATTGGTCAGCGCCTCTTCCTTGTGTAGCGGCGATCCCACGTCGACCACGATCATCCGGTGCGCGCCCATGCCGCGCACGACATCGACCGGCACGTTGTCGGCCATGCCGCCGTCGACCAGCAGGCGGTCGCCCACGCGCACCGGCGCGAACGCACCCGGCACCGACATGCTCGAGCGGATCGCCAGCGCGAGATCGCCTTCGTCCCACACCACCTTGTCGCCGGTGATGATGTCGGCCGCCACCGCGCGGAACGGGATCGGCAAGCGGTCGAAGTCGTGCACGTCCCAGGTCGAAATGGTGAGACGGCGCAACAGCATCAGCAGCTTCTGGCCCTGCACGATGCCCACCGGCAACACGACGCGGCCGTTGGCGTAGCCGATCTCGAGGTCGAGCAGGTAGCGGAAGTCGGCGTCCTTGCGCCGCATCGGCTGGCCCGGACGCGGCGGGTCGTCGACGAACATGTCGGCCCAGTCGATGGTGCGGATCAGGTCTTCCATCTCCGCGGGCGTGTAGCCGGCCGAGTACAGGCCACCGACGATCGCGCCCATGCTGGTGCCGGCGACGCGGCAAACGGGGATGCGCTCGCGCTCGAGCACCTTGAGCACGCCGATGTGGGCCGAGCCGCGCGCGCCGCCACCGCCCAGCACCAGGCCGACGCAGGGTTCGCCGTCCGGCGGCGCCGGGGCGACCGGCGCCGGTGCCTGCGCCCGGGCCACCGACAGGAACGGAAGGACGGCGGCCAGCGCGAGCGAGGCCAGTACGCGTCGCGGGCTACTGCGGCGGCCAACGGGGGAAGCGATCATCGTCTGGTCATCCTTCTGCGCGATCGTTGTCCGTGGAGGCAGCCAGGGACGGCTTGATTCTGCCATCCGTCGTACGTTCCCCGACCGTGGACTGAATAGGCCTTT
Source organism: Lysobacter stagni (assembly GCF_030053425.1). NCBI lineage: Bacteria > Pseudomonadati > Pseudomonadota > Gammaproteobacteria > Lysobacterales > Lysobacteraceae > Lysobacter > Lysobacter stagni. The sequence continues at coordinate 427,469 of NZ_JASGBI010000001.1, forward strand.
GGGGCATGTTGCATTGCAACATTGACCGGGTTATGCTGCACCGCACAATCCGACCCCTCCCCCGGATTGATCCAGGAGACCACCATGTACCAGCCGTTCAACGAACAGTTCGCCGCCGCGACGCGCCAGTTCGCGGACACGGCCGCACAGGTCAACCGCCTCGCTCTCGACAACGCCGAGGCCGTCTTCGGCCTGCAGCTGTCGGCGATCGAGGACCGCGTCAACGCCACTTTCGCCTTCCTGGGCGAAGCGGCCGAAGCGCGCGATTTCGAAAGCCTCAAGACCCTGTGGCCGAAGGGCGCGCAAGTCGCCCGCGAGAATGTCGAGCGTGGCATCGCCACGGGCCAGGAAGTCTTCGGCCGCACGCTGAAGGCGCAGGGCGCGATCACCGAACTGGCCAAGTCGCAGTTCGAAGCCGCTGCCCGCGGCGTGCAGGCCAACGTCGAGAAGACGGTGAAGGCCGCCGCCCCGAAGGCCCCGGCCGCGAAGTAACGCACCGACGCAAGCTATCGCTTCTTTTCTCTCCTTTTACTTTCCGACTCTCTCCGCCACCCCTCCCGGCGGTATGGAAGGCCCGGCAGCCCTGCTGCCGGGTTTTTTGTTTTCTGGGCCTGGCGTCGCGCCACGCATCCTCTCGGAAGAATCCCATTCCCGATGGATCGCTCTCCCCGTGTAATGCCCCGCTCGTAGTCCGAACCTCCCCGCCCGCCGGTTGCGTCTCACGCGGCGTGAAACTAGGCTTCGCGTGCCGCCCCGTCCGTCGGGCGCGGTGAACGATGGGGATCGTTCGGACACTCCGCAGAGTGTCCTCATCACAATTCAGGGGAAGAGCATGGGAAAGCGTTGGTGGTTCCTGTTGGCTGCGTTCGTTCTCGCCTTGGCGACGGCGCTGCCCGTGGCCGCGCAGGAGGGCGATGACGTATCGCAGTTGCCGTGGCAGGTGGGCCCGACCAAGGGGCAGATCGGCAATCGCGCTACGATCGACGTGCCGGACGGATACGCGTTCCTCGGCGCCGATGGCGCACGCAGGCTCAATGAGCTGACCGAGAACCCGCCCGCTGGCGTCGACGAGTACGTCATCGCGCCGAAGGATCTGTCCTGGTTCGCATACTTCAGCTTCGAAGACGTCGGCTACGTGAAGGACGACGAGAAGCTGGATGCGGACGAGATCCTGACGTCCATCAAGGACGGCACCGAAGCGTCCAACGAGGAGCGCCGCAGCCGCGGCTGGGACACGCTGGTCATCGATGGCTGGAGCTTCAAGCCGCAGTACGACAAGCAGGTCAACCTGCTCGAGTGGGCCGTGCTCGCCCACGCCGACCCGTCCAAGCACAAGGTCGTGAACTACAACACCCGCATGCTCGGCCGTCGCGGCGTGATGCAGGTGGTGCTGGTGGCCGCGCCGGAAGACCTGGACACGGCGGTGAGCCAGTTCAAGGGCCTCCTGCCCGGCTACACCTACAACAGCGGCGAGAAGTACGCCGAGTTCAAGGACGGCGACCACATCGCCGAGTACGGCCTGGCGGCGCTGGTCACCGGCGGTGCGGCCGCCGTGGCTTCGAAGAAGGGCTTCTTCGCCGCCATCGCGCTGTTCCTGGCCAAGCTGTGGAAGCTGGTGCTGGTCGGCCTGGTCGCGATCGGCGCGGGCATCCGCAAGTTCTTCGGCGGCAAGGACACCTCCGCGGAATGAACCTGCCGATGGACGTCCTGCTGGTGGTGGGCGTGATCGCCCTCTACCTGCAGGACTCCGCGATGCTGCTGCATTACGACGAGGTCGTGCTGACGCGCGACGCGTCGCGCTGGCATGCCACGGCAGGTGGCACGCTGGAATTCCGCGGACGTCGCCTGTTCGTGCCGGATGCGTGGCGACCCACCCGGGCCGCCTTCCGCACGAGCTGGTTGCAGGCGCGTAACGAACGTCCACGCACCCAGCTAGGGCATTTCATCGGCGGCCTGGCCGCGGTGCGGCGTGGATGCCGCTGGTTGTGGGCGCTGCTGCTGGTGGGGTTGCCGGTGCTGCTGTGGGTATTCCCGCATCCGCTGGCGCTGCTCGCGCTCACCGTCCTGGTGTACGCCACCACGGCATGGCTGGGCTGGCGCGTATGGCGCTTTCGTCGCGTGCTCGAACTGCAGCCACGCGAGGCGCTGTCGATGGGCTTCGAGCTGCTGTGCTGCCCACCGCACGCGATCAACCTGGTGCGGCGGCTTTCGCTGCGCCGCGGACTGGACGGCGATGCCATCGTCGCGGTGCAGCGCTGGTTGAACGACGACGAGGCGCGGCAGGCGCGCGAATGCATGCGCGGGCAGCTCGCCTACGCGATGGATTTCCACGGCGAACAGGCCAGCCTCGTGCAGGCACGCCAGCGACTGGAGGAAACGCAATGAACTGGAACGAATGGGCCGTCGTGATCGGCGGCGGCGCACTGGGTTACTGGCTGGTATCGGTGATGTGGCCGCACCTGCGCGAGAAGCGAGTCCCGGCCACGGCGCCACCGCCGGTGCCGGACGCACGCGTGCCGATGTGGCACGAGGCGCTGGGCGTACCGCCCAATGCAGACCGCGACACCATCGAAGCAGCCTTCCGCGCCAAGTTCGCCGAGTACCGACCCGAGCGCATCGCACACCTGCCGCCGGATGCACAGGCGTACGCCCGCGCGCGCGCGACGGAACTCGAACTGGCCTACGACGCGGCGCGGCGCGACCTGGAATGGCTGAGGCCGCGACGCGACTGAGCGCCCGTCTTCGATGACCCAAACGAAACAAGCCCGCCGGATGGCGGGCTTGTTTCGTTGTACGACCGTCGCGGACGTCAGGTCGCCGGTCGCGGCGTGGCTTCCTCGTCGTCCTCGTCACGCACGAGCACCGGCTTTTCGTCGAGCTTGTCGCCCAGCAGGCGACGCACCGCAACGTAGAACACCGGGATCAGCAGCAGGCCCAGGAACGTGGCGAACATCATGCCGCCGATCACGCCGGTACCGATGGCGTGACGCGAGTTGGCGCCCGCGCCGGACGAGATCGCCAGCGGGAACACACCCATGATGAAGGCGAACGAGGTCATCAGGATCGGGCGGAAACGCAGGTGCGCCGCTTCGATCGTGGCGTCGCGCAAGGTCTTGCCGTGCTGGCGCTGCTCGATGGCGAACTCCACGATCAGGATCGCGTTCTTGGCCGCCAGACCGATCACCGTGATCAGGCCGATCTTGAAGTAGATGTCGTTGGGCAGCCCGCGAAGCAGCGAGAACAGCACCGCACCCAGCGCACCCAGCGGCACCACCAGCAGCACCGCCACCGGCACCGACCAGCTCTCGTACAGCGCCGCAAGGCACAGGAACACCACCAGGATCGACAGCGCCAGCAGTGCCGGCGCCTGGTTGCCGGAGAGGATTTCCTGGTACGACTGACCCGTCCAGTCGTAACCGAAACCTTCCGGCAGGTCGTTCTCGACGATGTTCTGCATGGCCTCCATGGCTTCGCCCGAGCTGTGGCCCGGTGCCTGCGAACCCACGATCTCGACCGAGGCATAGCCGTTGTAGCGCGTCAGCGACGGAGAGGCGGTGATCCAGCGGCTGTGCACCACGTTCGACAGCGGGATCATCGACGGCGTGTCGGCGTCCGACGCAGTCAGCGGGCTGGGCGTGAAGAAGCGCTGCAGCGATTCCGGCCCCGTGCGGTACGGCGCGTCGGCCTGCATGGTCACGCGCTTGACGCGACCGGACTCGACGAAGTCGTTGACGTACACCGGCGCCAGCATCAGCTGGATGCCGCTGTAGATGTCGCCCACCGACAGGCCCATCGACTGCGCCTGCACGCGATCGACATCCAGGCGCAACTGCGGCGATTCCTCCAGCGCGTTCGGACGCACCGCGGTCAGCGCCGGCGTCTGGTTGGCCTTGCCCAGCAGCGTGTTGCGCGCCTGCGTCAGCGCGTCGCGACCCTGGCCCTGGCGATCCTGCAGGTACATGTCGAAGCCGCCGAACTGGCCCAGGCCCGACACCGTCGGCAGGTTGATCACGAAGATCTGCGCATCGCGGATGCCGAACAGCGCGCCGTTGGCTTTCTGGATGAACTCCGACGCCGTGACCTTGCGCTCGTCCCACGGCTTGAGGCGGATGAACGCGATGCCGACGTTCTCGCCCTGGCCGACGAAGCTGAAGCCGGCGACGGTGAAGATGCCGTCGAAGGCCTCATCCTTGCTCATCGTCTCGCGCACCTGGTCGAGCACGGCGTTGGTACGCGTGATCGATGCGCCCGGCGGCAGGTTGATCAACGCGATCGCATAGCCCTGGTCTTCCTCGGGCAGGAAGCTGCCCGGCATGCGCGTGTACAGGAAGCCGCACAGCACCACCAGCACGCCGAACACCGCCATCCACCGCGGCGTGTGCTTGATCGCGCTGCCGATGTGGCCGATGTACGTCTTGGCGACCTTGTCGTAATACTTGTTGAAGGTGCGGAAGACGATGTTGTCGCGGTGGTGGTCGGCCGTGGGCTTGAGCAGCGTCGCGCACAGCGCGGGCGTGAAGCCCAGCGCGAGGAACGCCGAGAAGAACATCGCCATGGCGATGGTGATGGCGAACTGCTTGTAGATCTCGCCGGCCGAACCGCCCTGGAACGCCGACGGGATGAACACCGCCGCCAGCACCACCGTGATCGCCACGACTGCGCCGGAGATCTGCGTCATCGACTTGCGGGTGGCCGCCTTCGGCGACAGGCCTTCCTCGGTCATGATGCGTTCGACGTTCTCGATCACCACGATCGCGTCGTCCACCACGATGCCGATCGCCAGCACCATGCCGAACAGGCTGAGCTGGTTGATCGTGAACCCGATGAAGTACATGCCCAGGAACGTGCCCAGCAGCGCGATCGGGATGACCAGCGTCGGGATCAGCGTCGCCCGGAAGTTCTGCAGGAAGATCAGCATCACCAGGAAGACCAGCACGATCGCCTCGAACAGCGTCTTGATCACTTCCTTGATCGAGACGGCAACGAAGGTCGAGCTGTCGTACGGCGAGAACCAGGTCACGCCCTTGGGGAACGTGGACTGCAGTTCGTTCATGCGCGCGGTGACGGCCTCCGCCACGCCCAGCGCATTGGCGCCCGGCGCCAGCTGGATGGCGAAACCGGCTGCGGGCTTGCCGTCCCAGCGGCTGTCGAAGCCGTAGAACGTGGCGCCCAGGCCGATGCGCGCGACGTCGCGCAAGCGCACGCTGGTGCCGTTGGCGTTGGTGCGCAGGATGATGTTGCCGAACTGCTCGGGCGTGCTGAAGCGACCCTCGGCGGACACCGTGGCGGTGAAGCCCTGGCCTTCCGGGGCCGGGTCGGCGCCGATCTTGCCGGCCGCGAACTGCACGTTCTGGCCGCGCACCGCCTGCAGCACTTCCGTCGCCGACAGGCCGAAGCCGCGCAGCTGGTCGGGGTTCAACCAGATGTTCATCGCGTATTCGCTGCCGAACAGCTGGGTGCTGCCCACGCCTGGAACGCGCGCGATCTGGTCGAGCACGCGCGAAGCGATGATGTCGCTGAGCGCGTCGCGATCCATCGACTCGTCTTCCGAGCGCAACGCCACGACCTTCAGGAAGCCGGCGTTGGCCTTGGCCACGACGACGCCCTGCTGCGTCACTTCGGTGGGCAGGCGCGGGGTCGCCAGCGCGACCTTGTTCTGCACCTGCACCTGCGCGATGTCCGGGTCGGTGCCCGGTTCGAACGTCAGGGTGATGTTGGAGCCGCCGCTGGAGCTGGAGGACGAGCTGAAGTAGACGAGGTTGTCGATGCCTGTCAGCTGCTGCTCGATCACCTGCGTGACCGCGCCCTCGGCCGTCTCGGCGCTGGCGCCGGGATAGGACGCGGACACCGTCACCTGCGGCGGCGCGATGCTCGGGTAGGACTCCACGCCGAGGTTCATGATCGCGAGCACGCCGCAAAGCGAGATCAGGATCGCGATGACCCAGGCGAAGACCGGGTGGTTGATGAAGAATCTGGACATGGCGGGGGATTAGTCCTTCTTCTGGGCCTGGCCCTTGTCGGCCTCACCCTTGCCGGCCGGCGCCTGCGGAATCTGGCCGGTGGCGTCCACGGGTGTCGCCTTGGCCGGCTGGCCCGGCTGCGCGCGCTGCACGCCGGACACGACCACCTGGTCGCCCGGAGACAGACCGCTGGACACGACCCAGTTGGCGCCCTGCTGGCGATCGACGGTGACGTCCTTGCGCACGACCTTGCCGTCGGCGCCGACCACCAGCACGTAGGCGCTCTTGGCATCGCGCTGCAGGCCGACCTGCGGCACGAGGTACGCGTTGGACTGCTGGCCCAGCGTGGCCTTCAGCGTCACGAACGTGCCCGGCAGCAGGGTCTTCTCGGGATTCGGGATGCGTGCGCGCAAGGCGATGGCGCCCGTCGCCGGATCGACGATGTCGCCGGAGAAATCCAGCGTGCCCAGGTGCTCGTACGGCGTGCCATCGGGCAGCAGGACCTGCACCTTGCCCGCATTCGGGCCGGTCTGCGCACGGCGCACCTGCTCCAGCTCGGTCACGCTGAGGGAGAAGTTCACGAACAGCTGATCAATCTGGTCGACGGTGGTCAGCAGGGTCGCGGTGCCCTGCCCGACCAGCGCGCCCTCGGTGACCTGCTGCTTGCCGGCGCGACCGCTGATGGGCGCGGTCACCGTGGCGTAGCCCAGGTTGATGCGGGTGTTGGCCAGTGCGGCCTCGGCCTGCTTCACCGATGCGCCGGCACTGCGTTCGGCGGCGAGCGCATTGTCCAGGTCGGACTGCGAGACGAACTTGTCCGGCGCCAGGCGGCGCGCGCGGTCGGCGGCGGCCTTGGCGTTGGCGTAGTTGGCCTGCGCCGACGCCAGCGAGGCCTGCGCCTGGCCCACTTCAGCCTGCAGGGGTGCCGGATCGATCCGGAACAGCACCTGCCCGGCCTTCACGTCGCTGCCTTCCTCGTACACCCGGCGCTGCAGCACGCCGGCAACGCGTGCGCGCACGTCGGCGCTGCGGAATGCGGCCAGGCGGCCGACCAGATCCTTCTGCAGGGGGACATCGGACGGCTGCAGCTTCACGACGCCGACTTCCGGCGGGGGCATGTCGCCCTGCTGGGCCTGATCCTTGCCGCCACAGGCGGACAGTACGAGGGCCAACGCGGCGGCAAGCGCCACCGTGCGCGGGTTCTTGACCATGGGGGAAGACTCCGGTTCCGTCATGTACGAGCGTTGCAGCTCAGATTGGTTCTAATTCCTATACCGCCCAGTCTAACATTGTCGATGAACAGCCCATCCCCCATTGGTCACGGGATGGGGCGATCACGCCGGTTCAAGCAAATGCGCCAGCTTTGCCGGATCGGGTGAGTTGTGGAACGGAAGACGACCCCAGCACGGTACCGGCATCCGCTGCCTGAGCAGGGTGAAGTTGTCGTCGGCGCGCGCCATCGCCGGATCGATGTCGTTGGCGATCCAGCCCGCCAGACGAAGCCCATCGGCCTCGATGGCGCGGGCGGTGAGCCGGGCGTGGTTGATGCAGCCCAGGCGCAACCCGACGATCAGCACCACGGGAAGCTTGAGCGCGCGCACCAGGTCGCACTGGTCCAGGTCCGCCGACAGCGGCGCGGCCCAGCCGCCGACGCCCTCCACGACCACCGCATCGGCCTGCGATGACAGGCGCGCGAACGCCGCCTCGATCGGCGCAAGGGTAACCCGGATGCCGGCATCGGCAGCCGCCAGCTCCGGCGCCAACGGAAGGGGCAGCGCGAACGGATTCACGTCGTCGTAGGCCGGGCGCGGATCGCTTGCGGCCTGCAGAGCGAGCGCGTCCTCGTTGCGCCATCCCCCGGGCGTGGCATCGCAACCGCTCGCCAGCGGCTTCATGCCGACCGCGCGAAGCCCACGCAATCTCAACGCGTGCAGCAACGTCGCACTGGCGACCGATTTGCCGATGCCGGTGTCGGTTCCGGTGACGAACCAGCCGCGGGTCACGGCGCGCACCGGTTGGGACCGGCCGGGCCGCCCCCATTTACGCTGATAGACTGCATGAAAGAGGCGCTCATGTTCACCAGCGAAAGTCTAAGCGGCACCAAGACCGAACAGTACGCACAGCTGCTCGCGCAGGCGCGCGCGCTGCTCCATGGCGAGCGCGACCGCATCGCCAACGCGGCCAACCTGTCGGCGCTGGTCTACCACTCGCTGCCCTCGCTCAACTGGGTGGGCTTCTATTTCTACGACGGTACCGAGCTGGTCGTGGGCCCCTTCCAGGGCCTGCCGGCCTGCGTGCGCATTCCGCTGGACAAGGGCGTCTGTGGCGCGGCCGCTTCGACCCGCCAGACGCAACGGGTGACCGACGTGCACGCATTCCCGGGCCATATCGCCTGCGATTCGGCCTCCAATTCGGAGCTGGTGGTTCCGCTGACCCACGCCGACGGCACGCTGGTCGGCGTCTTCGATCTCGACAGTCCTGAATTGGGCCGTTTTGACGTTGAAGACCAGCACGGCCTGGAGGCAATCGCAAAGGCCTTCATGGAGTCACTGGAATGACGACGAGCACCGACAAGCTTCGCAACATCGGACCCAAGTCCGCCGCCTGGCTCCGCCAGGTCGGGCTTCGCACCCGCGAAGACCTCGCCGCGGCCGGCACGGTCGAGGCCTTCATGCGCGTCAAACGCGCCGGCTTCAAGCCCACCCTCAACCTGCTGTACGCCATCGAAGGCGCGCTGCAGGACTGCCATTGGCAGGAGATCTCCGAAGCACGCCGCGGCGAACTGATCGCCGCCGCTGAAGCCGCCATCGCCCTGCTGCCCCCGCCGCGCTACAAGCCCGCGGCCGCGCCTGTCACCACGACGCAGATGGGCGAAGACACGATGGCCATGCCCACGCTGTTCGACGAGCCCGCCGAACGCGAGTGACACCCTGAGCGGCCGCACGTCGCCGCCGACCGACCGATCGCGTAGACTGCGCGCGCCAGCAGGTGACCCCGAGGCATGACGCCAACGGGTTGAAACGGGAAGCCGGTGACGCCACGCATTCGCGCGGCCATTCCGGCGCTGCCCCCGCAACGGTAAGCGAGATCAGGCACGGCACACCGCCACTGTGCGATTGCATGGGAAGGCGCCGCGCCCGAGGGAAACCTCCACTCGCAAGCCCGGAGACCGGCCTGCAGGCAAGGGTCGTCACGGCCCGACACTGGTTGCGATGCGGAGGGCGTCGCGGCGGCGTTGCCGGCGCGCATTCCGTCCCCGTCACGCAGCCCGGTTCTCTCCACGACTTTCCGTCATGCCGACGCGGCACGTCCGCGCGCTGGAGAACCCACGATGTCCCTGCGTTGTTCCGCCCCGATCCACGCCCTCGCGCTTGCCTGTTCGCTCGCGCTGCCGTCCCTCGTCCACGCGCAGGCGCCCGCCACCGACCTCGACGAGGTGGTGGTCACGGCCAATCGCACGGCTGTCAGCGTCAATGACGCGCTGACGCCGGTGGAGGTGATCGACGCCGAAGCGATCCGTCGCAGCCAGGCGCGCTCGCTGCCGGAACTGCTGCAGGGCCGCGCCGGCATTTCGATGTCCAACCAGGGCGGACAGGGCAAGCTGACCACGCTGTTCCTGCGCGGCGCCGAATCCGACCACGTGCTGGTGCTGGTCGACGGCATCCGCATCGGTTCCTCGACCTCGGGCCTGGCCTCGTTCCAGGACCTGCCGGTGGAGATGATCGATCGCGTGGAAATCGTGCGCGGCCCGCGCGCCAGCCTGTACGGCAGCGACGCCATCGGCGGCGTCATCCAGGTGTTCACGCGCCGGGACCGCGGCGGCTTCGTGCCGCGCGTGCGCGTGGAAGGCGGCAGCAACGACAGCTTCGGCTACGGCATGGGCTTCGGCGGTGCGAACGAACGCGCTTGGTACGGCGCCGACTACCAGCACAGCCGCACCAGCGGCATCAACGCCTGCAACGGCTACTTCGATCCGGACACATTCGACGGCGCGGGCTGCTTCATCCTGCCCGACTCGCAACCCGACCGCGACGGCTACACCAAGGACGCGTTGTCGTTGCGCGGTGGCGTGACGATCAACGAACAATGGACGCTTGAAGGCCACGCGCTGCGCAACGAAGGCGACAACGAATACGACGGCGACTTCGCCGACCGTTCCGAGACGGTGCAGCAGGTCATTGGCGGCAAGCTGCGCTGGCGTCCGAGCGAGCGCGTTGACCTGCACCTCACCGCGGGCCGCAACGTCGATGCCTCCGACAATTTCCTTGGCGATGCATTCGTCGACTTCTTCAGCACCGACCGCGATAGCGCCACGCTGCAGGGCGATTTCGGCCTGGCCAGCGGCCAGCTGCTGACGCTGGGGCTGGACTGGCTGCGCGACAGCGTGGACGCCACCACGCAGTACGACGAGACCGAACGCGCCAACAAGGCCGCCTTCGTACAGTACCAGGGCCACTTCGGCGCGCAGTCGCTGGAAGCCAGCGTGCGCCGCGACGACAACGACCAGTTCGGCGGCCATACCACCGGCAGCGGCGCTTGGGGACTGACCTTCGCCGAGCACTGGCGCGTGCGTGCCGGTGTCGGCACCGCGTTCAAGGCACCGACCTTCAACGAACTGTATTTCCCGTTCTTCAGCAATCCGGATCTCGACCCGGAAGAATCGGAGACCTGGGAGCTGGGCCTGGCGTGGCTGGGCGACGGAATCACCGTCAACCTCGACACCTTCACCACCGACGTCGACGACCTGATCGCGTTCGATGCCAGCCAGAACCGTCCCAACAACGTCGACAGCGCGCGCATGCGTGGCGCCGAACTCGGCGTGCAGGCCACGGTGGAGCAATGGGACATCGCCGGCTCGGTCAGCTGGCTGGACACCGAGAACCGCAGCGGCGTGTTCGAAGGCAACGAGCTGGCGCGTCGTGCACGCAACAGCGGGCGCATCGACATCGACCGCGCCTTCGGTGATTTCCGCGTCGGCGTCACCGCCAGCGGCGAGGGCCCGCGTTTCGACGACGTCGCCAACACGCGACGCCTCGCCGGGTACGGCACGCTGGACCTGCGCGCGGAGTACGCGCTCACCCCGGCACTGACGCTGCAGGGCCGCGTCTCCAACGTATTCGATCGCGAGTACGAGACCGTGTCGTTCTACAACCAGCCCGGCCGCGAGTGGTGGCTGACGCTGCGCTACGCGCCCGCCGACTGAAGCGGCGAGCGAGCACCACGCATGAAGAAGCCCGGCGCCAGCCGGGCTTCTTCGTTTCGCACGCAGGCGCGGCGCATCGCGCTGGAGCCGCGCCCTCAAAGACTCAACGGCGACCTAGGCGCGATCGCTCCAGCCACCACAACACGCCACTGAGCAGCAACCAGGCCAGCCACCACGGCCATCGCGCGGTGGGATGGCGCGGCGCGGCCACGTCGGACACGGTCGTCGGCGCGGACGCCATCAGGCGCATCGTCGTCGTGCGGATGTCCTCGCTCGCCAGGCCGGTGGCCTCGCTGGCGCCGCGAACGAAGAACGCCTGCGTGCGCTCACCGGAACGCAGCAGATGCCAACCCTGCGATTGCGGCCAGAACGCCGCACAGGCACGCGTGCCCGTTGCCGGATCGCGCAGCACCGGTGCGATCGAGCCATCGGGCGCGATCACGCTGGCCGTGGCGTCGACGCCGCACAACGCGATGCGCTGTCCCTCGCGCGCGTCGCCTGGAATGAGGAAGCGCTGTCCGGACTGCGCCCGCGCAAGCGTGGAGACCAGCGAGGACCAGAGTTCGCCGTGCAGGTCGCTGCGTCCGGCCAGCACCCAGCGATAGCTGTCGGTCACCGGCCAGACGCCGACGCGCCCACGCCCCACGGCACGCCATGAACCCAGCGCGGTGCCGTCCTGTTCGGTCGTCAGCGGCACGGCGTCGCCAGCCTGCAGACGCAGCGTCCGGCGCGTCAGCTCAGGTACGTCCTCGACCTGCGCATCGTGCGCGCGCGGCGCATCGCGCGAACCCGGACCGATGCGCGCGCGTGTCGCGTCGTCGTCGCTGATCGCCACGCGTGGACGCGCGGCCGTGGTATCGCCGCCACCGCTGCTGTCGAACCCCAGCGCCCGCAAACGGCGGCGCTCGGCATCCGACGGCGTCGCCGTCATGCGGACCAGCAGTCCCATGCCGTTACGCACCGCCTCGTCCAGCGCGGCACGCGATGTTTCGCCCAGCGCCGACCAGGCGCGCTCATCAACGATGGCCACGTCGAAGCGGGCAAGATTTCCCGCGTTCACCACCAGCGGCGCATCGCCAAGTTGCACGCCGCCGCCAGCCGTGAGTTGTGCATGCGACGGCAATCCGGCATCGCGCAGCCAGCGACGCAGGTACTTCACTTCCGGTCCGGGCGCACCGGCGAGCAGCAGGACGCGCGGCGGTGCGACCGCTTCGACCTGCAACGGCAAGGCGACCGAATCGATGGTTCGCTGGCGTGCATCGACCACGCGCACGTTGAACGCGGCCGCGCCGGGCGTGCGCACGGTGGCCGACAACGAGAAGCGGCCATCGGCCGGCAAGGCAACGCGGTCGACGCGGCGGCGCGCAGGATCGAGCAGTTCGGCGAATCCATCGGAGACGCCCTCGGCGCGACCACTCACGCGGAACGCGGTGCCCGCGGCAGCGCGATCGGGCCCGTCGAGTTCGACCAGTCCACGCGGCAGCGGCGCCGCATCGAAGGTGAGCGCGATGCCGCTCACCGCGTCGCGATCGCGCGGCACCAGCCCCTGCCCCACCACGCGCACGCGCTGCGTGCCGGGGTGCTGGCGCAACGCGGTGGCCAGGTCGGGCACGCGCGCGACACCCGACAGCGCGGGCGCCTCAGGCAAAGCGAGCTGTGCGTCGCCGGGCACGGCCTCCATGCGCGCCGCCGTGGCACCGGCGGTCGCCACGACCAGCGTGCCCGCCTCGCCGGGCACCGTCGGCGGCCACAAGGCGAAGTACAGCAACGCCGCGCAGACCGGTTGTGCGATCAGCAACAGCGCGACTCGCCACGCGCGCGAACGCGCAGCATGCTCCGCGCCACGCTGTCGCAACAACAGGCGCGTGCAGGCAATCGCCACCACGAGTATCAGGACCGCGATGGTCGCATTCTGCGGTGTGAGCATGGAGGTCATCGCGCCGACTCCCCGCGCAGCGCATCCAGGTAGCGACGACCACTCGCATCGCCATCGTCGCGCCGCGGCACGGACGTCGCCGGTCGCGGAAGCAGCGGCCACAGCTGGGCGCGCAGGTCGTCACGGCAACGCGCGCATTGCGGGTCGGCGCGCAGTGCTTCAACCGCGGCGATGAATGACAGGGGATCGGCGATGCGGGACTCGTTGGCGCGCAGCCAGCGTTCCAGAGCAGGGAAATCGACCGGGGGTTGCGCGGTCGTCGACGGCGAATCGTCCAGCGCGCGCCACAGCGCGGACAGCGTGGGGTCCGGCGCGGTCGCCGACGCCATCACCTCGGCGCGGTTGTCGATGCCGGCACGGTCGCCGCCCATGCGCCGGCTCTCGTCGATCGGCGGCAGTTCCGGCCCCACGCGCGCCAGATAGATGCGGCTGGCCTGCTGCACTTCCTTGATCCGTGCCAACGCGCGATAGGCGTGCGGCAGCGCCTGCTTCGGATCGCCCTGGCGCAGGTGCAGTTCCGATTGCCACATCGCGTCCAGCGCGGCCTTCAGGATCGTGCGCGTCTCCGGATCGAGCAGTGTCGCTGCCTCGGCATGGTCGTGCGTGTGTCCGTATTCCTCGAGCACCGAGCCTTCCTGACCGAACGTGGCCGAGGGCGCTTCGCTCGCGACGTGATCATGGTCGTCGTGACCGGATTCCTGCGCCGTGCCGTCCTGTTCGTGGTCGCCCGTTGCCGCATTCGCATCGCTCGTCGGCGGCGGTTTCGGTGCACCCTCGGCTTCCTCGCCCAGGAACTGTCCATAGCGCAGACGCAGGATGCGCTGGTCCACGCCGATCGCGTCGCTGCGCTGGAGGAAGCGTTCGGCGGGAAGCGTTCGCTTCTCCTTCAGCAGCGCTTCGGCGTCGATGATGATCTGGCGCTGACTCCGGAAGTACGCCGGCAGTACTTTCTTGACCATGCCTTCCAGGCCGCTGGTTTCCGTGCCCAGGTCCGACGGCCAGCGCAGGATGAGACTCGCGCTGCGGACGTTCTGCGGCGACGGCGCACGGTTGTCGTTGACGTCCAGCTGCACGATCAGGTCATCGCCGGCCGCCAGCCCCAGCGCGGCCAGATCGAGTCGATGCGTGTAGCGCCGGGTGGTGGCGTTGCCGGATCCGGCGAGCGTCGCGCTGTGCTCGCGGAAGGTGATGTTCTCTCCGCTGCCCTGGGCCAGCGTGATGCGCAGGCGCGCGGACGGCGCGATGCCGTAATCGTCGCTGGCCTCGAACGCGACATTCCAGCTGCGCTGGCCGGGCGTGATCAGGCTGAGGCTTCGATCGGGTTCAAGCACCCGCACCTGTGGCGGACGGTCGGCGATGGCATCCAGGCGATGCGCCTTCGATTCGCGCAGCGGCAGCGAATCGCGCAGCTCCAGTCGATACAGCGCCGACTTCACCAGCACGTGTTCCCCGCGCCAGACATCACCGTCCCGGTGCAGCGCCACGCGACGGCCGTCGTGGAACACCAGCTCCGCGGCGGTCGGCTGCGGCGCGAAACGGTAGGCCCACTGCAGGCGCGTGCCCTGCGGCGCCTTCGCATCCAGCGTGGGTTCGTCGCGCGCGGCCTGGCGCGTGTATGCGGGCGGCGTGACGTGCAGTTGTTGATCGAGCACGCGCGTGTGCGTGGGCCGTGCCACTTCACCGGTGACCTGGGCGACCACGTCTTCGAACGCCGCACGCGGTCGCACCGGCCACAACACGATGGCCGCGATGGCCAGCGCACCGAGCACTGTGCCGATGACGTGCGGCCGCGTGGACCACGCCGGACGAAGATCGGGCGCGGGCGATTCCTCCAGGCGCTCAACCAGGCGGGCGCGCTGCAGGCGCTCCAGTCCGCTGAGTTTCGCGTCGGGAGCAAAGAGGAGGTCCGCGCTGTCGTCCAGATCGCGACGGCGGCGATCGAGTTCACGCACCAGCCACGCCGTATCGAGCGCACTCGATGCGCGAAGCGCCCATGCGCTGGCGACGACAGTGCACACCAGCAGGACCACGACGGCGGTCGGCACGCCGGAGATCCGCCACGCCAGTGCCGTGGCGACGACCACCCAAGGCAACGCGCGCAGCGCAGTATCGGCACCGAGACGGAAGCGCGCGCCCGCAAGGCGTCGGTTCAGTGCGGCAATCACGTTCACGGCGCCACCGCCCGTCGCGATGCGGTCGCGAGCCAGCGTTCCACCGCGAACACCAGGACGATCAACAGGATCAGCCACGGCTGCAGATCACGCGGTGGCGGTGCGTAGACGGCGCTACCCGTGACCGGCGCGTGCGTTGCCGACGCGACCCGCGCCGGTGCGGTCGACGGAGGCGCGAACAGCGCGCGCAGGTGTTGTGGGAAACCGGGGTCGAGCAGTTCCGGCATCGCCTCCGGAACCATGGCGCCCCGCAGGCGCATCACGCGTCCCCGACCGTAGGCGGCGCCCTCGACCAACGCGACACCGATGTCGTTGCGCCACAGGGGCGCCATCGCCGGCGCATCGGGCAGGCGCGCCTGCGTGTCGATCAATGCCACGCCGCCTTCGCGTATCCAGTCGCGCACGGCGGCCGGCACGTCGCCGGGCACCAGCCAGACCAGCTGGCGTGCGTCATGCGGCAGGGGCGTGGTGTGCGGGGCGATGTCGAACGCGGTCGCCGGCGCGTCTGCGGGTCGCCATGCGACGAACGCGGCGCGCAGATACCTCGGCGATGCTTCACGCTCCGGCGCGTGACGGACGATCGGTGCGGACACGGCTGCGACGGGCGCTGGCGAAACGTTCGCTGCGCGCGATGGCAACACGTGCCAGTCGACCTTGCGCGCCAGCATGATGCGCTGCGCATCCATGCTGTCCAGCTGCGACGGCACGAACACGGTCACCGGCACGTCGATCGGCAGGCTCGCATCCAGCTCGCGAAGCAGACTGGAGACGGACGCCGTCGATGCAGGTGCTTGGGCGGTCAGTTCCGGAAAACCCGGCGCCAGCCAATGCCAGCGCGCGTTCGCCACCTTCAGCGCGGCACGCGCCTGCGAGGCATCCGCACCGGGCGCGACCGCCACGTAGGGTGCGTGGCTCTGGCTGCCGAACAGCACCGGCCGCGCCAGCAACAGGGCGAACAGCACCAGCAGCAGAAGGCGCACCAGCAGCAGCGGCCATTCGTCGAAGCGGATGCGATGGCGCGGCTTGGGCTTCTGGCGCAGCCAGCGCAATGCGGCGAATTCAGTCGGCCGTTGTTCGCTGCGTCGCGCCAGATGGATCAGCAGCGGCAACAGCAGTGCGGCAAGTGCGGCCAGCGCGGCCGGAATCAGGAAGGCCAGGCTCACGCGTACTCCGCGGCATCACGCGAACCGAACAGCCGTCGCAGCGGCAGGTCCAGCGGCTGGTCGAGGACGTACTCGGCATGGCGGATGCCGCTGGCATCCAGACGTGCATCGAGTTCGCGACGCGCCTGCGCGAAGCGGGCGACGAACTCGGCGCGCATCGCGGCGCCGTCGCCCAGCAGTTCCTCACCGGTTTCCGGATCATGGAAGCGATGTCCACCCTGGAACGGGAAGTCGCGTTCCTCGGCAGTGAGGATGCGGATCGTCAGCGCCTCGCGTCGCGCGGCCGCCAGGCGCGTCATGACGTCCACCGCGCCTACGTCGAATCCGTCGCTGAGCAGCACCACCAGATCGCCCGCACCGATGCGTTCCCACAACGGACGCAGTTGCTCCGGCGCCGGCCAGCTTCCGCGCGCCTTCAGGCCGTGCAGCTCCAGCAGGAAACGGTCGCGCTGGCGCGCACCCGCGCCTGGCGCGAGCAGTCGCACGCCGTCGTCGCGCAAGGCCACCAGGCCGAAGCGGTCGCCCTGACGGAGCGCGAGTTCGGCGATGCAGGCGGCCAGTCCCTTCGCCGCGGCGAGGCGCGACCAGCCGGGACGCGCCGCATCCTCCTGCGCCATCGATGCGCTCGCATCGATCAGCAGCCATACCGCCAGCGGGCTTTCGCGTTCGGCTTCGCGCACGAAGAAGCGGTCCGAGCGCGCGTAGAGCTTCCAGTCGATCTGGCGCAGTTCATCGCCCGGTTCGTACGCGCGGTACTGCGCGAACTCCAGGCCGGCACCGCGACTGCGGCTGTGATGCAGGCCAAGCCCCTGCAGCCCGACCGCGCGGCGCGAGGTCAGGCGCAGGTCCTTCAACCGCGCGCGTACCTGCGGCGGAATGAAGTCGGCGATGGAGGCCGGCGTCGTCACGGACGTTGGATCAACCCGCGAACGGCACGCTGCGCAGCAGGGCGGCGATGACGTCGTCCGCGCTCTTCTGCTCGGCTTCGGCGGCGAACGACAGCAGCAGGCGGTGGCGCATGACCGGCGCGGCCAGCGCGACGATGTCTTCGCGCGTCGCGGCCAGACGACCATGCAGCAGCGCGCGCGCCTTGGCCGCGAGCACCAGCGACTGTCCCGCACGCGGGCCCGCGCCCCACTTCACCCACTGCCGCACTTCCGCCGGCGCGTTCTCGCCCGGACGACTTGCGCGCACCAGTCGCGTGACCCACGACAGCAGGTCCTCGCCGAAATGCACTTCGCGCACGCGCGCCTGCAACGCCAGGACTTCCTCTCCGTGCATCACGCTGGGCACTTCGGAATGGCGCGTGCCGGTGGTCTGCGCAAGGATGTCGCGCTCCTCGTTCTCGGTCGGGTAATCGACGCGGATATGCAGCAGGAACCGGTCCAGCTGCGCTTCCGGCAACGGATACGTGCCCGCCTGCTCCAACGGGTTCTGCGTGGCCAGCACGAAGAACGGCGCGGGCAGCGTATGCGTGACGCCGGCATAGCTGACCGTGCGCTCCTGCATCGCCTCCAACAACGCGGCCTGCGTCTTCGGCGGCGTGCGGTTGAGTTCGTCGGCCAGCAGCAGGTTTGTGAAGATCGGGCCCGGCTGGAAGCGGAAATGGCGATGGCCGGTGCCGTGGTCCTCTTCCAGCAGCTCGGTGCCCAGGATGTCGCTGGGCATCAGGTCCGGCGTGAATTGCACGCGGCGGAACTGCAACTCCAGCGCCTGGCCGAGCGAGCGCACCAGCAGCGTCTTGCCCAGGCCGGGCACGCCTTCGAGCAGGCAATGACCGCCGGCGAGCAGGCCGATCAGCAACTGCTCGACCACGGCTTCCTGGCCGACGATGGCCTGTGCGATGGCGTTGCGCAGCGTGCCGAGCTTGGCGAGCTGGTTCTGGATGGCGGCTTCGGTGAGGGTGTCGTTCATGGGGTTTCCGCGTCTTTGCTTCGAAGCTGTCATCCCCGCGAAGGCGGGGATCCAACTCTCCGGTTGCCATGTCGCCGCGGATGCATGGATTCCCGCCTTCGCGGGAATGACAGCATTGCGCGGGGTGGTTGTCACATCAACTCATCGCACATCAGCTATTCAACGCATACATCACGATGTTGACCGCGAACTTCGTGTTGTCCTCGGCGAGGAAACGCTTGTTGCGCCAGTCGTAGTCCCACTCGCAACCGTAGTCCTTGTTGCTGTAGAGCACGCCCAGGCGCCCGTCGATCTCGATGCCCTTGAGGTAATCGTGCACCAGATCGTCGCCCCAGCCGTTGAGTTCGAAGCCGGTGGCCGGCGGACCTTCCTTGAACTCGAAGAAGCTGCGGTACAGCGGATGATTGTTGGGCAGCTTCTTCAGCGCGCTCGGCCCGAAGATGGATGCCATCTGCGACTCGAACGACTTGGCGAACAATCCGTCGATGTCGTGATTGCAGTCGTCCACGAACACGAAGCCACCATTGCGCACGTAGCGTTCGAAGTTGCGCCGCTCGGCCGGATTGAACTCCACCAGCTTGTGGCCGGCCAGGTAGCAGAACGGCGCGGTGAGCATCTTCGGATCGGCCAGCGCCAGCACGTGTTCCTTCGGGTCCACGCGCAGGGTCGTGTAGTCGATCAGCGACGTGATCAGGTTCGCCGGCATGCGCTGGTCGACGTCCCAGTCGCCGGAGTCGTACTTCAGGCGGGTCAGCCAGAAGTCGTACTCCGCGCCGGCCGCTCGCACGACCGGCGACAGCAGCGCCCCCGCCGCGCCTGTCAGCATCAGGCGGAGGAACTGCGCGCGGTTCATATCGACCGCGCGGTATTGATGATGTTGACGCCGTTGAACCTCGTGGTGGCTGCGCCGTGCGTGACCGCCGACACCTGGCTCGGCTGGCCCTTGCCGTCGAAGAACGAACCGTTGAGGCGGAAGTCGCGTTCGTCGCAGATCGCGACGCATGCGTTCCAGAATTCCGGCGTGCGAATCTGGTACGCGGCGTCCTCGACCAGGCCGGTGACCTCACCGTTCTTGATCTCGTAGAACAGCTGGCCGCCGAACTGCGCGTTGTAGCGCTGCTGGTCGATCGAGTACGAACCGCGGCCATGCACGTACAGGCCACGCTCCACGTCCTTGACCATCTGCGCCACGGTGAGCGGCTTCTTGCCCGGCATCAGCGAGACGTTGGCCATGCGCTGGAACTGCACGCTGGACCACGAGTCGGCGTAGCTGCAGCCGTGCGATTCCGCGTGGCCGAGGATGTGCGCTTCATCGCGCGTGGCCTGGTAGTCGACGAGGATGCCGTCGCGCACCAGGTCCCACTGCCTGGTCTTCACGCCTTCGTCGTCGTAGCCCACCGCACCCAGGCTGCCCGGACGCGTCTTGTCGGCGACGAAGTTGACGATGTCGCTGCCCCAGCGGTAGCCGGCGTCACGCTTGTCGAGCGTGGCGAAGCTGGTGCCGGCGTAGTTGGCCTCGTAGCCGAGCACGCGGTCGAGTTCGAGCGGGTGGCCGACGTTCTCGTGGATGGTGAGGAACAGGTTGGTCGGGTCGACCACCAGGTCGTACTTGCCCGGCTTCACCGAAGGCGCCTTGAGCTTGGCGCGCGCATCGCGTGCGGCAGCGACGGCGTCTTCCATCACGTCGTAACTGTTGCCGTAGCCGGTGAGGCCACCGGGCAGGCGGAACTTGCCCGACTCCGCACCGTCCAGGTATTCGTAGCCCATGCCCATGGGCGCGGACAGGCCGTTGCGCGTGCGGAACTTGCCGCTGGCCTTGTCCACCGCGGTCGCCGTCACCGGCAGCCAGATGCGATGGATGTCCTGGTCGATGTAACTGCCGTCGGTGGACGCGAAGTACTTCTGTTCGTTGATCAGGAACAGCGTGGAGTTGAAGAAGTCCGCGCCGGCCTTCATCGCCGCGGCGTTTACCGACAGCAACAGGTCGACCTTGTCCTTGATCGGAACCGCCATGCCGTTCTTGCGGATCGGCGTGGCCCAGCGCACGTCGCCGACGCCCGGCGTGGGCGCCAGCTCGACCTTGCGCGTCTGGTTCTTCGCGTTGGCCTTGGCGATGGCCAGCGCAGTGCGCGTGGCCTGCGCTACGGCTTCGGGCGTCTGCACGTGGGTAGCGGCGAAGCCCCACGCGCCGTCGGTGAGCACACGCACGCCGACACCGGAGGATTCGCCATTGACCACGTTCTCCACGCGCGCTTCGCGCGTGATCACGGACTGGCGCAGGTAGCGGCCCACGCGGACGTCGCAATACTGCGCGCCGCCGCTGCGGGCCGTGGTAAGCGCGGCGTCGGCAAGCTGCCGGCGGCGCGCGGTATCGACCGGTTCCAGCAACGCTTCGGCGGCGATGCTGCGCCCGTAGGGGAGCAGCACGCCGGCAAGGCCGAGGCCGGTCAGACTGAGGAAATCACGACGTTGCACGAGCCTTCACTCCAGATCAGACGGCATCCGAAAGCGAAGTGAACGTGAAGTCGCGCAGCTTCATCGGCGGGATCATCATCACGAACGAGGACTCGTCGCCGGCCACGCGCACCGGCTTGCCCAGCTCTTCGATGTTGTTGAGCATGATCACCGGCGACTCGTTGAAGCGGAAGTTCTTCACCGGGTGCTTGATCTGGCCGTTCTCGATGTAGAAGGTGCCGTCGCGGGTCAGGCCGGTCAGCAGCACGGTCTGCGGATCGACCATGCGGATGTACCAGGTACGCGTGACCAGGATGCCCTTCTGCGTGGAGCGCACCAGGTCGGCGGTGGACTTGTCGCCACCGGCCACCAGCAGGTTGCCCGGCTCGCCCACGGCGCGCTTGCCCTGCTTCTTGGCCCAGTAGCGCGAGTAGTTCAGCGCGACGACCTTGCCGTTCTCGACGATGGCCATCTTCTCGCGCGGCATGCCTTCGCTGTCCCACGGCAGCACGGGCGCCCGTTCGTCCCACGGGTCGGCGCTGATGTTCACGCGCGGGTCGTAGACCTGCTCGCCCAGCTTGTTGCCGCCGCCCTTCTTCGACAGGAAGCTGCGGCCTTCATCGGCCTGGCGCGCGTCGAAGAAATTCATCATGAACGAGATCAGGCCCGCGGCCGCGGCCGGCTCCAGGATCACCGTGTACTTGCCCGGCTCCAGCGCCTTGGCCTCGACCGACTCGGTCGCCTTGCGCATGGCGGTCTGGATGTCGGCGTCGGCGTGGAAGTCGGACGCGTCCTTCAGGTTGCGGCCCACCCAGCCCGAACCGCGGCCGTCTTCGGTGCGCACGGTGCAGGTGTAGTTGAAGTTGCTGCCGCGCTGGTAGGCGAAGTTGCCCTTGCTGTTGGCGATGGCGACGAAGTTCTGGCCGTCTTCCAGGAAGCCGGCCGCGATCAGCTTGTCGCCACGGCACGGCGCGATGGAGTCGGACGCGACCTTGGCGCGGTACTCCGGCGTGATCGCCGCGGTGGACGGGCTGAACGTCGGGCTGGACTTGTAGGTCTGCTTGTCGATGGCCGGCATGAACTCCGGATTTTCCGGCGCCAGGCGGGCCAGGTCCTCGGCACGGCGCACGACGCGCTCGAGCGCGGCGTCATCGAACTCGTTGATGGTGGCGGTGCCGACGCGGTTGCCGAACGCGACTTCGACCGCCAGCTCGGTGTTGTCGACGATGCCGCTGGTGGAGATGTTGTTCAGCGCGAAGCGGATGTTGCCGTCGATCGAACCGGCCAGCGTGGCCGTGCACTGGTCCGCCTTGGACAGCTTGATGACCTTGTCCAGGATGGCCTTGGCCTGTTCTTCGGTGAAGATGCTCATGGGTTATTTCTCCAGCACGATCAGCCGAGGCTGCGGGCGGTGTTGATGACGTTGATGCCGTTGAAGCGCGCCGTGCTCGAACCGTGCGAGACGGCCGACACCTGGCCCGGCTGGCCCTTGCCGTCGAAGAACGAACCGCCCAGGCGGTAGTCGCTTTCGTCGCAGACGGCGGCGCAGGCGTTCCAGAATTCCGGCGTGCGGATCTGGTAGGCGACGTCCTCGATCTGGCGGGTGATCTGGCCGTTCTTGATCTCGTAGAACAGCTGGCCGCCGAACTGCGCGTTGTAGCGCTGCTGGTCGATGGAGAACGAACCGTCGCCGATGATGTAGATGCCGTTCTCGACGTCCTTGATCATGTCGGCCACGGACAGCTTGTTCTTGCCCGGCGCCAGCGACACGTTGGCCATGCGCTGGAACTGCACGCTCGACCACGAGTCGGCATAGCAGCAGCCATCGGATTCGGTCTTGCCCAGGATGTGGGCCTGGTCGCGGATGGTCTGGTAGTCGACCAGCTTGCCTTCGCTGATCAGGTTCCACTTCTTGGTCTTCACGCCTTCGTCGTCGTAACCGACGGCGCCCAGGCTGCCCGGCTGCACCTTGTCGGCGAAGATGTTGACGTTGCCGCTGCCGTACTGGAAGCGTTCCTTCTGCTTGTCCAGCGTGGCGAAGCTGGTGCCGGCGTAGTTGGCTTCGTAGCCGAGCACGCGGTCGAGTTCGAGCGGATGGCCGACGGACTCGTGGATGGTGAGCCAGGTGTGCGACGGGTCCAGCACGAGGTCGTACTTGCCCGGCTTCACCGACGGCGCGGTGAGCTTGGCGCGCGCCTGCTTCGCCGCGGCGACGGCGTCTTCCATCATGTCGTACGACAGGCCGTAGTTGACCACGCCGTTGGGCGAGACGACCTTGCCGGCCTGTGCGCCGTCGAGGTACTCGAAGCCCATGCCCATCGGCGAGGACAGGCCTTCGCGCGTGCGGAACTTGCCGGTGGTCTTGTCGATGGCGGTGACCGTCATCGGCGCCCAGATGCGGTGCACGTCCTGGTCGATGTAGCTGCCGTCGGTGGAGGCGAAGTACTTCTGCTCGTTCACCAGGAACAGCATCGAGTTGACGAAATCACCGCCGGCCTTGATCGCTGCGGCGTTGACGCCCAGCAGCAGGTCGACCTTGTCCTTCAGCGGGACTTCCATCGCGTTCTTGCGGATCGGCGTCTTCCAGCTCACCTCACCCACGCCCGGCGCCTTGGCCAGCTGCACGGGGGACGTCTGCGTCTTGGCGTTGGCGCGGGCGATCGCGGCGGCCTGCTGGGCGGCCTTCACCACGCCCTGGGTGCTCAGGTCGTTGGTCGCGGCAAAGCCCCACGCGCCGTTCACCAGTACGCGTACGCCCACACCGGTGGATTCGGTGTTGACCACGTTCTGGACCTTGTCCTCGCGCGTGATCACGAACTGGCGCAGGTAGCGGCCGATGCGCACGTCGCAGTAACCGGCTCCGGCCGCGGTCGCGGCCGCCAGCGCGGCGTCGGCCAACGACTTTTTCTTGGCCACGTCGATCGTGGTGACCAGTTGCTCGGCGGCGATGGTGCGGCCGAACGGCAGCATCAGGCCGGCCACACCGATACCCGACATCGTCAGGAATGAACGTCTATCCACTGTGGTATTTCCCCCGGATGGGCCCGCAGGACGTCGCAACGACGCCCCGGGCAAACGAACGAATCAAAGCGTTCGGACTGTGGCCAGAGGGATCGACTGGCGTCAAGTGACGTTCGGGCTACACGGGCATGACCGGCATGCCCGCAGTGGCGAAAGTGTGGATTGCGTCGTTTCGAGCCGGAAAGCCGGCATCACGGGACTGTGCCGAGTCGGGCGGAAGCGCAGGGGTGAGGCGTGCTGGCCTGCCCGCCGGGGTGGCTTCGTTGCCTGTGGAGGACACGCGATCCGGAGGTGCCACATGAAGACGAAACGGCCCGGCGGCAATCCCCCTCCACCCGCCGAGGGAGCTCCCACCCCGCTGGAACGGCGGCGCAGGTCGGCCGAGTACGACCACGAGTACGGCCTGCGGCTGCGTGGGCGCAGCGAGGATCGGAAGCCGGCCGTTCCGCCCAAGCCGCGCGGCCGAGGCTAGGCGCGCTTCGAACTAACTGCCCGAAGGCGGCGCTTCACCGGTCGGCGGCGACACGGCAGGCGGGATCGCCGCTTCCGTCTGGCCCGGGACCAGGGTGAAGGAAATGATCAGGCTTCCGCCGGTCGGCTTTGCATCCACCAGGCGGGCGCGTCCCTTGAACCAGTTGTCGAGGAAGGCTTGCGGCGTGACCCAGGCGTTGTCGCACTCGAGCTTGGGGCCCCAGACGGTCTTCTTCGGCGGCAGGAAACGGGTGCACGCGACGGGCTGTCCATCGTCGCCCTTCTTCCACAGACCGGGGGTTACCTGCACGGACTGTACTTTCGGTGACTCCTGCGCGAACGCGGGAGCCACGGCCAACAGCAGGGCGAGCATCGACATCGTGCGGATCATGGCGCGTCCTTTCCGTCCGGGATGAGTGGTATTCAAGGATAGTGGCGCCGACCGCGCCTGAAGTGCCTCACTGCCTGCGGCGCGCATCACCCGCCGCAGCGCGGTGGCCAGTTCGGGTCGGCGTTCTTTTCCAGGTCGATCAGGAACCATTCGCCCGAGCGTGCCTCCGTGTCGGCCTGCGAGAACAGCAGGCGACGACCGTCAGGCGAGAGCAGCGGCCCCACCTGGAAGACATCCGTTCGCGCCGGCACGCGGCCGCGTTCGCGCCAGGTCGCGCCGTCTCGCACGTAGACATAGAGCTGGGACCTGGTTCCACGGTCCGCGACCGTCACCAGCACGTTCCCGTCGCGCGCCAGTTCGGCTTCGTACTCGTTGGCACCCGTGCTGATGGGCGGCCCCATGTTCTCGACACGCCAATGTCCGTCCGTGCCCGGCGTGGCCAGATGGATGTCGCCCTGCCCCATGCCGCCGGGCCGACTGGACCCGAAGAGCAGACGGCCGTCCGGTTGCGGTCGCGGCAACAGTTGCGAGTCCGTGGAGTTGACCGGTTCAGGCAGGCGTTCGGGCTCACTCCATTCGCCTTCGGCGTTGCGCTTCACGCGCCAGATGTCGAGTCGCTCCCCGGCGGGATCGGCGCGGGCGGAAACGTAGTAAAGCCAGCGGCCGTCCGCGCTCAGGGCGGGGTCGGCTTCCGACACGCCCGCTGTGGCGAAGGAGGGCGGGACAGGCTCCGTCCAGCGACCTTCGACGCACCGCGAGGTCAGTAGTCGGTAGCGTCCGAAGCCGCGATCGGCACGGAAGAAGTACACCTCCTTGCCGTCCTGCGAGAACGTCGGCGAGGAGTCGTACTCGCCACTGGACAGCGCATCGGGTGTCACGCGAACGGCCGCGGCGGTATCGATGTCTCCGGCGCGGCCATCCGTGGTGGCACACGCCAGCGCAAGCCATACCCATGCCTGCATCGTCGCGCTGATACGGAGCTTGGAGATCATCCGGTGTCTCCCGATTGTCGACTGGGTTGAAGGCGCGGATTCGAATGCCGAATCGCCACGGCCGAAGCCACGTTATATCGGTCGGCAACGCAGATCTGAAGTGCCAAACGCGATGCGGTGCGGGACGCTGGACGGATGCTGATGTTCGCTGCCGACACTCGGGCGGGGGCGATGCGGCCTGCGGTGCTAATGTCTGCTTTTGACCCAAAGCGGACATCGGCTTTCCGACTGAAGATGATGAGCAAGTACCTTTCGTTCCTGCTGCTCGGACTCACAGCCTTGACCGCTTGCGACAGGCACACGACTTTTAGAGGCACGGTCGCTGCACTGGATGGGCAGCCGTTGAAGAACTGCACTTACGAGTTTGAAAGCCGGGGAAGGCGAATGTCTGGTGCGTTCGACGCACCGCGCTTCGACGAAGGCTATGCGGTGGGCTTTCAAGCCGTGGCGATCACGTTTGCTTGCGAGGGGTATGCACCAGTGACGGTCAAGGAGAGGTCAGGGGGCGATCTCGGCAGATTGGTTCTTACGCCAGTGGCAGCGAGGTTGCCCCAGCGTCAGTAGGAATGACCGCTCCTGGCCGTTAGCGGACCTTGGTCGGGGCGCAGGTCGATCATCAGTACCTTGACCGTGGACCGGTTGGGGCCGCGCGTCAGGTTCGAATCCAGGGGCAGGTAGTGATGAATGCCGAAATACTGAGTCTTGACACGAATCTCACCATAGTCCGCTTGCCCACAAGGGGGACGCCGGCAGTTTGCCTGCATGGCGACACACTGAGTTCCTTGGCTAGCATCGCAAATGACAACGCGAAGCTATGGATGCGGAATATCGACAATCCGCAGTTTCCTGATGAACTGCTCGATCAAGTGGTCTACTTGAACAATGTGCTTGCGCGCATGGTTGAGCACTACAACGAGCGGTGCGCACGAGGAGCCCTAGGCGCAACTCGACCACTGCAAGCCGATGGGATTGGTGTCATTCATTTCGATGATGAAGATGAAGCATCCAAGTAGACGCTTTAGAGTTCTTCTGTTCGTGGCCAGGAGGCACCTTGGCAAGCTGGGTAACGCCGAAGCCGCGTCGCGATCCGGCCAAACTTAGGCGCTCGGGAATGTCCGCTCCTGGCCGAAAGCAGAAATTGGGGAGGTCGGCGGCCTGGTGCGGGTGCCAAGTCCCGCCGTCTACTTTGGCAGAGGCAGGTTGAAGCGTCGCGGCGATTGGGATGCGGGGAACCCATGGAGAGTTCCGAAGAGTTCAAGCAGGCATTTGCGTTCCTGGAGCGCAGCTTCGCAATGAAGCTGATCGGCTTCGCATATGACGAAACTCACTTCGGCAACATCGTGGCTGAGTACGGGGGGCGCGGCATTACAGTCAAGATTGTTCGTGATCGAGGCATCGCGGAGATTCACCTGTCCAAGGATGGAGCCACTTGGATGCACCTGCCGCTCGAAGCGGCCGGATCGCCGGCCGATGCATTGCTCCAATGGCTGTGTTCCCACCAGGGCGACGCGCATTCCTGACAGCGGGCCAGCCGTAGCCCGGATAAGCGAAACGCACCCGGGCGGCTGGCAGCTCTCGATCAACCCAGGAGCTGGCGATGGCTCGAGAAGCTGCGACGTACGCCGCTGATCGGATCGACGAACGAGAGCCGCTTGGCCAGCAGCTGCAGTGGCGCCGAGTAGTCCCCAGCGGCGCGATGGGACAGTGATGGATAGAGCGCGTCGTTGACGATCGGTGCTCCCAGCGCGGCCATGTGGACGCGCAGCTGGTGCTTGCGCCCGGTGATGGGCGTCAGCGCATAACACCAGCGGAGTTCGCCGCGCGCGACCACATCGATGCGGGTTTCGCTGTTCGGCGGCCCTTCAACTTCCTGCGTGCGGAAGAACGGCTCGCCGGCGACCATGCGGCTGGTACGTACGCAGGGGAATGCGCTGCCCGGAAACGCCGGTGCAATCGCTTCGTAGTCCTTCTCGATCCGCCGTTCGCGAAACAGCGCCTGGTAGCGCGCACGACTGTCCGGATTGGTCGAGAACAACACCAGACCAGCGGTCTCGCGATCGATCCGGTGCAGAGGCGCCAGCGCATGGTTCCCTGTGCGGCGGATCAGGCGTCCCAGCAGGGTTTCATGGACGTGTGCGCCCGCAGGCGTGACCGGGAGGAAGTGCGGCTTGTCCGCCACGAGCACGTCGGCATCGGCATGCAGGATGACTTCATCGAACGGGATCAGCGATTCGTCCGCCACTTCACGGTAGTAATGGACCTCGAGACCAACGCGATACGGCGTGTCCGGCGCCACCCACTCCCCGGCGCCATCCACCACCCGCCCTCGCGCCATTCGCTCCAGCCACTGCGCGCGCGCCACCGCCGGGAACCGTTCGCACAGGCAGTCCAGCACCGTCGACCACGTACCCCTCGGCAACTGCAGCGTGCTGGCAGCCAGTCCATCGATGCTGGGCGGACGTTTGCGCATGCAGCCAGTGTGCCACCCGCCACAGGAGACGTCAGCTGCCGAAACGTTCCCTGGCACTACCCCGCCGTCTCCTTAACGCGACGTAGCGCGATGGTCTCCCAGATGGCCACGAGCATCAGGATCGATGTCGTCGCCATTCCCAGCGCCAGCGGAGAAAGCAGGTGCGCGATCGTCACCGGAACCAATCCGGTGAGAAGGACGATGCCTGCGCAATGCGAGAGCGGCGGCCCGCGACGTTCGTTGCAGACCCATTTGAACAGCGCGACTCCCAGCAGGTAGAGCATCGGCCCGCCGATCATCGCCGCCATCGCTGCGCGGCCAATGTCCGCGAAATGGTCGGGATGCGCGAGCGTCAGTTCGTCCGCCACCGCACACACGATGATGCCGGCGATGATCAGCAGGTGCAGGTAGGTGTAAGCCAGCCGCGCCTGGCGTCCGGGGTCGTCCGAGTGCTCGATGCGATGGCTGGCGCGCTCGGCGCCCGTATCGAAGTAGATCCACCACATCGCCACACTGCCGAGGAAGGCCACGACGAACGCGGTAACCGTCGGCGTGGACCAGGCCTGCCCGGCGAACGTGGCGCCGGTCACCAGGATCGACTCACCCAGCGCGATGATCACAAACAGCGCGCAGCGCTCCGCCATGTGGTGGCCGTCGACATCCCAGTCGGTGGTGTTTGAACGCCCCATGCCCGGCACGTAGAAGTAGAGCGCAGGCGCGAGGTACTCGATGGCGACCGCGCCAACCCACAAGGCTGCACGCGTCGCGCCTTCGGCCAGACCTCCGGCCACCCACAGAACGCCCGACATCGCCAGCCACAGGGCGATGCGTACGAAGTTCTCGTGGAGCACGCGATGGTGGCGCCGCGTCGTCACGGCGACGAACACGGTCCGGCCCACCTGCATCGCCGCGAACACCACGCCGAACATCAACCCACGTTCCGCGAACGCGTGCGGAATCGAGGACGACAGCAGCAGTCCGCCAAGCATCAATGCGAACAGCATCACCCGCATAGGCGTGCGGTCGGGATCCAGCCAGTTGGTGACCCACGAGGTGAAGATCCATAACCACCACACCGCCAGGAACAGCAGCAGTGTCTGCAGCGCCCCCTGCAGGTCCAGGTGTTCGAGAAGCGTGTGCGATAGCTGGGTAACGGCGAACACGAACACCAGATCGAAGAACAATTCGACCATGGCGACGCGGTTGCTCTCCGCGGTGCCACGCTGGCGCAGGAGGGAGGCGGCGGGCTTCGTCATTCGGGCTCGGGTGCACGGGGCCGGCCGGCGACCGGGAGACCCAAGGGTGGCACAAGCGATGGGCTGGCGGGTCAACGTTGCGCGCACCGCAGGCCTTCCGCGAGCGGGTCTTGCTGATAGTCTTGCCCTGCGTCGAAATGACCGGCGCAGGACGTCGCCCGAGACGTCCGCTTCACATCAGGGGACAAACGATGGTTCGCGCGCTACTCCTGCTTGTGCTGCTTGTTCCGTTCCGCTCGCTTGGGGCCGAAATGCCACCTGAAGTAGAGAAGCTGCAACAGGCCATCGAGTCCATTCCCGGCATTACCGATGCAACGGTAGGCAAGGTTGATCTATCGGACATCCCTGAAAGCGATTTTGGCCTGGTTCCCTACGGTGACCTGCCCCTCGGCGCGCTGAGGCGCACCAAGGGCGGATTGGCCAACGAAGTTGTCATCTCGATCAACTTCGGCATCACGCCCAGTCCGAAGGGACTCGAGGCGCTCGAGTTCATTTCCTGGTGGGTGCGCGATGCGGCGCGGGCCCGTGAACCCATGCAGGTCAGGAGCCTTGCTCTCCCGCCTGTAGGTAATCAGTTCGGCAAGACACTCCGGTTCACCATCGACTACTTCTACGTCGATCCGGAAGAAGACATCGGCAAGCTGCTGTCCAAGGTCGGAAAGTTGGCCGACAACCTCAATGACGCAAAGCGCTTGTACCCGCAGGCAGTCGCCCCCTAGTCGTTCTTTCGCGCCGAGGCAACCTTCGCGCCGCAAAGCGCTGTTCGATAGCATTCGCCGGTTGGCATTGTCGGGGGGAGAGTGCGCTGATGCTGCTTGGGTTGATAGTGGTGCTTCTGGTGATCTTCGCCGTCGTCTTGCTGGGGCAACAGGATCGGGCGGCCAGTTGGCCCCGGACCCTGGCATCGCAAGCGCTTCTGCGCAGGGCGACCTTCCTCGCGATGCCGTTGTTATTGCTTCCGTTCGCCCTGTCGGTGATCTTCGAGGCTGGCACGCGTCACTTGCCAAACGTGCTCGCAAACATCCTGTTCTTCGCCGGGCGCCTGTTGCTCCCGTTGGCGTACCTTCATACGCAGGATGCGGATGGGCTGGCGCCCATCATTCAATCCGGCACCCATCTGTGGGATGTGATGGCGTGGCTGTCGATGAGCATCGCGTTCGGACACTTCGTTCGGCGCCTGCGCTTCCGTCATGCGCTGGCCCTCGCAGCGCCGACCATCGTCTGTGTCGCCGCGATCGCCCACTTCATTGCGTCGTCCGCCGGACTTGTCTTCTGGGGTTTGCCGTTCCGGGTCGTCGGCTGACGGCACGGACCGGAGGCGGATGTTCGATACCTGCTGGCCCGGCGGGTCACCTGGGACGTGAATCGGTATCAAGCCCGGCAGCAAGCCAAGGGACGACAGCGGTCTGCCTCATCCCCGCGTCACACGCGACGTAGATTGCGCTCCTCAAGTGGGCTGGTCGGACCAGCCACTCCTGAGTGCCGATGTATTCGGCAACGCGTGGTTACTCCACCGTCACCGACTTGGCCAGGTTGCGCGGCTTGTCGACGTCGGTGCCGCGCGCGAGCGCAGCGTGGTACGCCAGCAGCTGCACGGGAATCGCATGCAGCACCGGGGAGAGCACGCCGACATGGCGCGGTGCGCGGATCACGTGCACGCCCTCGGACGGGCCGAACTGGCTGTCCTCGTCGGTGAACACGAACAGCTCGCCGCCACGCGCGCGCACTTCCTGCATGTTCGACTTCACCTTCTCCAGCAGGCTGTCGTTGGGCGCGATGACGACCACCGGCATCGCCGCATCCACCAGCGCCAGCGGGCCGTGCTTCAACTCGCCCGCGGGGTACGCCTCGGCGTGGATGTAGGAGATCTCCTTGAGCTTGAGCGCGCCTTCCAGCGCGATGGGGTAATGCACGCCACGGCCGAGGAACAGCGCGTGCTGCTTCGGCGCGAAACGCTCCGCCCAGCTGACGATCTGCGGTTCCAGGTTCAATGCGTGCTGCACGCTGCCGGGCAGGTAACGCAGGGCGTCCAGGTACGTGCCTTCCTGCTCGACCGTCAGGCGGCCCTGCAGCTTGGCCAGCGTGGCTGCCAGTGTGAACAGCGCGACCAGCTGCGTGGTGAACGCCTTGGTGGATGCGACGCCGATCTCGGCACCGGCGCGGGTGTAGTAGACCAGACGGCTGGCGCGCGGGATCGCGCTCTCGGGCACGTTGCAGATGGACAGCGTGCGGTCGTGGCCCAGCGACTTGGCGTACTTCAGCGCTTCCATCGTGTCGAGCGTTTCGCCCGACTGCGAGATGGTGACGATGAGGTGCTTCGGGTTCGCCACCGCCTTGCGGTAGCGGTATTCGCTTGCGATCTCGACCGAGCACGGCAGGCCGGAAATCGCCTCGATCCAGTAACGCGCGGTCAGGCCGGCGTAGTAGCTGGTGCCGCAGGCGAGGATCTGCACGCCTTCCACGTCGCGCAGCACTTCTTCGGCCTTCGCACCGAACAGCAGCGGGGTGAACGTGTTGGCATCCATCACCGCTTCGATGGTGTCGGCGATCGCGCGCGGCTGCTCGTGGATTTCCTTCTGCATGAAGTGGCGGTACGGGCCCAGCTCCAGCGAGGCCAGCGACACGTCGGAGACATGCACGTCGCGCTCGATGGCCGCGCCGCCGATGTCGAACACGCGCACGCCCTCGCGCGTGATTTCCGCGGTGTCGCCCTCTTCCAGGAAGATCACCTGGCGCGTGGCCTGCACGATGGCGGACACGTCGCTGGCGACGAAGTTCTCGCCTTCGCCCAGGCCGACCAGCAGCGGGCAGCCCATGCGCGCGGCGATCAGGCGACCGGGCTCGTGCTTGCTGACCACGGCGATGGCGTAGGCGCCCACGAGCTCGCGCACCGCGCCCTGCACGGCGGCCAGCAGATCCGCACCCTGCGACTGGTAGTGATGGATGAGGTGCGCGATGACCTCGGTGTCGGTCTGCGACTCGAAGGTGTAACCCTTGGTCTTCAGGTGTTCGCGCTGCTCATCGTGGTTCTCGATGATGCCGTTGTGCACCACGGCCAGTTCGCCGTAGCTGATGTGCGGATGTGCGTTGGCTTCGGTGACACCGCCGTGCGTGGCCCAGCGCGTGTGGCCGATGCCGAGCGTGGCGTGGAACCCCTCGGCCTGGGCGGCCGACTCCATCTCCGAAACGCGGCCGGTGCGGCGCACGCGGCGCACGTCGTCGCCGTCCAGCACGGCGATGCCGGCCGAATCGTAACCGCGGTATTCCAGGCGCTTGAGGCCTTCGATCAGCACCGGAACGACGTCACGACCGGCAATCGCACCAACAATTCCGCACATGGGGGAGGTTGCTCCTTCAGGGTGGTGGACAGTCTAACGGGGAGCTCGGCCTCGGGCGTCCGCGGACACCTGCGCTGTCCGCGCGGACGCCCATCTCGGGCGCGCCATCTCTTTCAAATCAAATGGTTACGAGTGGCACGGTTTCTGCGTCACTGAAGGCAGGCCCAACCACCGTCCGCCCGCATGAGCATCCGCGACACCTCCGCCCAGGACCGCCCGGTCGCCACCGCCGCCCAGCGCCATGACCCGCGCCGGCGTTGGCTCCTCATCGGTGGCGCCGGCGTAGCCGCGCTCGCGCTGGTCGCCTGGCTGGTCTCCGGCTGGAGCGCCGGCGGCCGCTCGTTCGATGGCTCCCGGGTGCGCATCGCCGAAGTGACGCGCGGCGATCTGGTCCGCGACATCGCCGCCGACGGCCGCGTGATCGCCGCCAACAGCCCGGTGCTCTACGCCATCTCCGGCGGCACGGTCACGCTGAAGGTGGTGGCCGGCGACGTGGTGAAGAAAGGCCAGGAACTGGCCGAGATCGACAGCCCCGAGCTGCGCAGCAAACTGGCGCAGGAAGAATCCACGCTGGCCAGCCTGCAGGCCGAAGCCAGCCGCGCCGAACTCGACGCACAACTCGCTCGGTCGGCCGCGACCAAGGCGCTGAACCAGGCCGAGATCGACCGCACCGCTGCGCTGCGCGACCTGGAACGCCAGCAGCGCGGCTTCGACGGCGGCGCGGTGTCGCAGATCGAACTGGCCAAGGCGCAGGACGAACTCAAGAAGGCCGACATCGGCCTGGCCCACAGCCGCCAGGACGCGACGCTGCAGGGTCGCGGTGCCGGCCTGGACACGCGCAACAAGGCGCTGCTCGCCGACCGGCAGAAGGCCGTGGTCACCGAGCTGCGTCGCCAGGTGGACGCCTTGACCCTGCGCGCGCCGTTCGACGGCCAGGTGGGCCAGGTGCAGATCGCGCAGCGCGCCAACGTCGCCGCGAACGCGCCGGTGCTGAGCGTCGTCGACCTCACCGTGTTCGAAGTCGAGATCAAGGTGCCCGAGAGCTTCGCGCGCGACCTGGGCATCGGCATGCCCGCGCAGATCACCAGCGGCAGCGGCCAGGCCTTCGCCGCGCAGGTGTCGGCGGTGTCGCCGGAAGTGGTCAACGGCGAAGTCACCAGCCGCCTGCGCTTCACCGGCAAGCAACCGCCTGGCCTGCGCCAGAACCAGCGTCTGAGCGCCCGCATCGTGCTCGATACGCGCCGCAACGTGCTCATGGTCGAGCGCGGCCCGTTCGTCGAACAGGGCGGCGGCAACCTCGCCTACGTGATGGACGGCAGCACGGCGATCCGCCGCCCCGTCCGCACGGGCGTGAGCAGTCTCAATGCCGTCGAAGTCCTCGACGGTGCCCAGCCCGGCGACCGCATCGTGGTTTCCGGAAGCGATCTGTTCGGCGATGCCGAACGCGTACGCATCTCAGGAGAATGACCATGTCCGCCCGCACTTCCAACCGCTTCCCGCTCACGCACTGGAACGCACAGGAACTGGCCGATGCCGTGCCGCTGCGCCTGTTCGAACTGATCGACTTCGACGCCGATGTCGCCCACGCCGCCAACCACACCGCGCCGACCCGGCCGCAGTGGCGCCAGGGTTTCATCGCCACGGCCGCCCTGCCCGCGCTCGTGCGCGTGCGCTGACCTTCCACTTCTCTCCACGCCACCGGAGCCCGCCATGTTGCACATGCAAGCCGTCACCAAGGTCTACCGCACCGAACTCGTCGAAACGCACGCGCTGCGCTCGCTCGACCTGCACGTCCGCGAGGGCGAGTTCGTCGCGGTCACCGGCCCGTCGGGCTCCGGCAAGACCACCTTCCTCAACATCGCCGGCCTGCTGGAGACCTTCACCGGCGGCACGTACCTGCTCGATGGCGAGGACGTGAAGGGCATGTCGGACGACGACCGTTCGCGCATGCGCAACCGCAAGATCGGCTTCATCTTCCAGGGCTTCAACCTGATTCCCGACCTCAACCTGTTCGACAACGTCGACGTACCGCTGCGCTACCGCGGCATGTCGTCGGCCGAACGCCGCCAGCGCATCGAGGAAGCCCTCTCGCGCGTGGGCCTGGGTTCGCGCATGAAGCACTATCCGGCCGAACTCTCGGGCGGCCAGCAGCAGCGCGCGGCCATCGCGCGTGCACTGGCCGGCAGCCCGCGCCTGCTGCTCGCCGACGAACCCACCGGCAACCTCGACTCGCAGATGGCGCGCGGCGTGATGGAGCTGATGGAGGAGATCAACGCCAGCGGCACCACCATCGTCATGGTCACGCACGACCCGGAGCTCGCCGCACGCGCGCAACGTAATGTGCATATCGTCGACGGCATGGCGACCGATCTTTCGGTCGAGTCGAGCCTGATGCGTGCCCGCCAGCTCGCCGATGCGGCCGAGTCCAACCCGATCGCCTGAGGAACCGCCCATGTTCGGTTACTACTTCGATCTCGCGCTGCGCAGTTTCCGGCGGAACAAGATGCTCACCGCACTGATGGTGGTCGCCATCGCGCTGGGTATCGGAGCGTGCATGACCACGCTGACGGTGTTCCACGTGCTGTCCGGCGATCCGATTCCGCAGAAGAGCAGCCGGCTGTTCTACGTGCAGCTGGACCCTCGCAACATGGATGAATACACGCCTGGGCAGGATCCCAACTTCCAGATGACGCGCTTCGACGGCGAAGCGCTGCTGCGCGAGAAGCGGGCCGATCGCCAGGCGCTGATGACCGCCGGCAGCGTCGCGGTCGAACCGCAGCGCCAGGGCGTGGTGCCGTTCCTGTCGAGCGGTCGCTACACCTCCGCGGATTTCTTCCCCATGTTCGACGTGCCGTTCCAGTACGGCGGCGGCTGGAAGCCTTCTGACGACGAAGGACGCGCGCGCGTGGCGGTGATCTCCCGCGACTTCAACGACCGCGTCTTCGGCGGCGGCAACAGCGTCGGCAAGAGCCTGCACCTGCAGCAGACCGAGTTCCGCGTGATCGGCGTGCTCGACGACTGGAGGCCCTCGCCGCGCTTCTATGACATCACCGGCGACCGCTTCGGCAAGGACGAGGAAGTTTTCATCCCGCTGTCCACGTCGATCGCGCTGAAGATGGGCAACGACGGCGACATGACGTGCTGGGGCGACAGCAACAGCGACGAAGAGGGATCGCACGGCCTGAACGCGCCCTGCGCGTGGCTGCAGTACTGGGTGGAACTGCCGACGTCCGAGAAGGTCGCCGCCTACCGCCAGTACCTGGGCAA
Organism: Lysobacter stagni; assembly: GCF_030053425.1. NCBI lineage: Bacteria > Pseudomonadati > Pseudomonadota > Gammaproteobacteria > Lysobacterales > Lysobacteraceae > Lysobacter > Lysobacter stagni. The sequence goes on from NZ_JASGBI010000001.1 coordinate 463,476, forward strand.
CTACTCCGACCAGCAGCGCCAGGCCGGCCGCTTCGTCCGCCCGACCAACGTCGCCGTCACCGACGTGATGGGCTGGCTGGAGAAGAACAACGCCGTGCCCAGCGACGTGCGCATGCAACTGTGGCTGGCCATGGGCTTCCTGCTGGTGTGCATCGTCAACACCATCGGCCTGCTGCTGGCGAAATTCCTGCGCCGTTCCGGCGAGATCGGCGTGCGTCGCGCACTGGGTGCGTCGCGTCGCGCGATCTTCGCGCAGTGCCTGGTCGAAGCCGGCACCGTCGGCGTGGTCGGCGGCATCCTCGGCCTGGGACTGGCGATGGTCGGTCTGTGGGCCGTGCGCCAGCAGCCGGTCGGTTACGCCGAACTGGCGCACCTGGATCCCACCATGCTGATCGTCACCTTCGTGATCTCGGTCGGTGCCGCGGTCCTGGCCGGCCTGTTGCCGGCCTGGCGCGCCTGCCAGGTCACGCCCGCCATCCAGCTCAAGAGTCAGTGAGGCCTGCCATGGACATCCGACCCATCCTGACGACGCTGCGTCGCCACAAGACGGCCGCCGCGCTGATCGTGCTCGAGATCGCCCTGAGCTGCGCGATCATCTGCAACGCGATTTTCCTGATCAACCAGCGCGTCGAGCAGATCAACCGCCCCGGCGGCATCGCCACGGACGAGATCGTCCGCGTGCAGCTCACCAGCATCAAGGACGAAAGCGCGGCGGCCACCACGAAGTCCGACCTGGCGGTGCTCCGCGGCCTGCCGGGTGTGAAGGCCGCGACCGCGCTCAACCAGGTGCCGTACAGCAACTCGTCCTGGAACAGCGGCGTCAACCTGGCCCGCGACCAGAAGTTCCCCACGCTCAGCGCCACGACCTACATGCTGCAGGAGCAGGGACTGCAGACCCTTGGCGTGAACCTCGTCGCCGGCCGCGACTTCGGCGCCGACGAGTACATCGAATGGGATCTGCTGAACAAGCCCAACACCAACGTCGCCATTCCCAGCGCCATCGTGACGCGCGCCGTGGCCGAGAAGCTCTTCCCCGGCCAGAACCCCATCGGCAAGTCGTTCTACAGCTGGGGCGACGAGCCGACGAAGATCGTCGGCGTGGTCGAGCACCTCGTGCGTCCGGGCAACCGCGATCACGCGCAATGGGACTACTCGGTGATGTTCCCGATTCGGGTCACCTATGAGGTGGGCGGCAACTATCTGCTGCGCGTGGATTCCTCGCGTCGCGCAGAAGTGCTGAAGGCCGCGGTCGCAGCGCTGGAGAAGAACGGTCCCACCCGCATCATCCTGGACAAGAACACCAAGACGATGGCGGAGATGCGCGAGGACTTCTATCGCCAGCCGCGCACGATGGTGTGGCTGCTGACGGCCGTGTGCGTCGCGCTGCTGGTGGTGACGGCATTGGGCATCGTCGGCCTGGCCAGCTTCTGGGTGCAGCAGCGGACCAAGCAGATCGGCGTGCGCCGTGCGCTGGGTGCGACACGTGGCCAGGTGCTGCGCTACTTCCAGACCGAGAACTTCCTGCTGGCCACGGTCGGCATCGTGATCGGCATGCTGCTGGCCTACGGCATCAACCAGTTGCTGATGGCGCGTTACGAACTGCCGCGTCTTCCGGCCATGTACCTGCCGGTCGGTGCGCTGGCGCTGTGGCTGCTGGGGCAGCTGGCCGTGCTCGGGCCCGCGCGTCGCGCGGCATCCGTGCCGCCGGCCGTCGCGACGCGCAGCGTCTGACTGCTTTAACGCCGGTCGGGCCCGGGACGCTTCCACGGAAGTCCCGGCCCCGGCCGTGCGTCCTCGCGTTGGACGCCTTGCAGGCGCACCGGCAAACTCACCCCGCTGACGCATTTCGACCCCCGCCACCTCGCCGGTCCTTCATGCCCACTGTCCTGGTCATCGACGACAACCCTTCCGTTGGCACTGCCCTGGACGTGCTGTTCGGCCTGCGCGACCTCCGCACGCTGGTCGCGCATTCGCCCGAGGCGGGCCTTGCGGTGCTGGAGCGCGAGGACGTGGATCTGGTTGTGCAGGACATGAACTTCCGCGCAGACACCACCTCCGGTGAGGAAGGTGTGGCGTTGTTCCGTGCGATCCGGGCGCGGCACACGGACCTGCCGGTGATCCTGCTGACCGCGTGGACGCATCTGGACACCGCGGTGGAGCTGGCCAAGGCCGGCGCGGCCGATTACCTGGCCAAGCCGTGGGACGATCGCAAGCTGCTGGCGTCGGTCGAGAACCTGCTGGAGCTGTCGGAAAGCACGCGCGAGGTATCGCGCCTGCACGAGCAACGACGCCGTCTGCATCGCGAGCTGACGGAGCGTTTCGACCTGCGTGGTCTGGTGTTCGCTTCCGACGCGATGGCGCGCGTGATCGAACTGGCCGGCCAGGTAGCGCGTGCCGACGTGCCGGTGCTGATCAATGGCCCCAACGGCGCAGGCAAGGAACGCATCGCCGAGATCATCCAGGCCAACTCGTCGGTGAAGGCCGGACCGTTCGTCACGCTCAACTGCGGCGCGCTGCCGGGCGAGCTGATCGAAGCGGAACTGTTCGGCGCCGACGCGGGCGCCTACACGGGCGCCAACCGCGCGCGAGAGGGCAAGTTCGAAGCGGCCGACGGCGGCACGCTGTTCCTCGACGAGATCGGCAACCTGCCGGCGGCGGGCCAGATGAAGCTGCTGCGCGTCCTGGAAACCGGGCGCTTCGAGCGGTTGGGTTCGAACCGCGAGCGGCAGGTCAAGGTGCGCGTGATCAGCGCGACCAACGCCGACCTGCCGGCAATGATCCGGGACGGACGATTCCGCGAGGACCTGTACTACCGCCTCAACACCATCCAGATCGACATGCCGCCGCTGGCGCAGCGTCGCGACGACATCCTCCCGCTCGCGCGCCACTTCCTCAACGACGGCAAGCGCCTGGGCGAGGATGCCGAACGCGCGCTGCTCGCGCATGCCTGGCCCGGCAACGTGCGCGAACTGCGCAACACGCTGCAACGGGCGATGCTGTTGACGCGCGGCGACGTGATCGGCGCGGCCGATCTGGGCTTGCCATCGGCACCGCACCACGAGCACGCGATCAGCTTCGGCCCGGAGCCCGACCGTGCCGCGATCGAAGCGGCGATCGAACGCAACGGCGGTGTGCTCGCACAGGCCGCCAATGAGCTGGGAATGTCGCGCCAGGCGCTGTACCGCCGGCTCGACCGCCTCGGCATTCGCCGCGACTGAGGGACACCGTCATGCGTCGGCTGCGCCAGATGTCCCTGACCGTGCTGATCTCCGCGCTGGTGCTTGCCTACATGAGCGCGGCGGCAGCACTGGCGGTGTGGCTGGCGACCTTGCTACCGCACGCATGGCACGCCATCGCCATCAGCGCAGGCGTGCTGCTGCCACTGGCGATCTACCACGTGCGACGCACGCTGGCGCCGATGCACTCGCTGTTCCGCGCGCTCGCCGGCACCGTCGCCAGCTACCGCGACGGCGACTACAGCTTCGGCCTGGCCTGGAAGGGCAAGGGCGAGCTGGGCGACCTGGTTGCCGCGCACAACCTGCTGGGCGAAGCGTTGCGTGAGCAGCGGCTGGCGCTGGTGCAACGCGAGCTTCTGCTCGACACGCTGGTGCAGAACACGCCGGTGTCGATGGTGCTGGTCGATCCGGGCCGGCATGTGGTCCTTGCGAACCTGGCCGCACGCAAGATGCTCGGCGACGGCCGCCGCCTGGAAGGCCACGATTTCGACGCACTCGTCGCACAGGCGCCGGAGGAGTTCCGTGACGCGTTCGAACGCGGCGGCGATGGCATGTTCAGTGTCGGCGAGCAGGACCAGGAGGAGATCTACCACCTTGCCCGCCGGCAGTTCCGCCTCAACGGACGTCGCCACGAGCTGATCCTGCTGCGCCAGCTCACCGCCGAACTGCGCCGTCAGGAAGTGCAGACGTGGAAGAAGGTGATCCGCGTGATCAGCCACGAACTCAACAACTCGCTGGCGCCGATCGCCTCGCTTGCGCATTCCGGCGCGGAGCTGCTCAAGCGCGGACAGCATGACAAGCTGCCCACCGCGCTGGCGACGATCGAAGAGCGCGCACGCCATCTGGAAGGCTTCATCCGCGATTACGCACGCTTCGCCAAGCTGCCGGCGCCGCGACTGGAACCGGTCGAGTGGTCGCGCTTCATCGAGCGCCTGCGCGCGCAGGTGGAGTTCCACTACGAGCATCGCGTGGGCGACGGGATCGTGCGCCTCGATACCGCGCAGTTCGAGCAGGCCATGCTGAACCTGATCAAGAATGCGCATGAATCCGGCTCGTCTGCCGAGGAAGTCAGCCTGACCCTGCGGCGCATGCCGGAGGCGTGGCGACTGGAGATCCTCGACCGCGGCAGCGGCATGAACGAGGCGGTGCTCGCCAATGCGCTGCTGCCGTTCTATTCGACCAAGCGCCACGGTACCGGCCTGGGCCTGGCGCTGACGCGCGAGATCATCGAAGCGCACGGCGGCCGCATCGCGCTGCTCAACCGCGTCGGCGGCGGCCTGTGCGTGAGCCTCACGCTGCCCGCGTAACCAAACGCGGGCGTGTCGCCTTATTTCTTCTTCGGACGCTGCCAGCCATCGATGGTGGTCTGTCGCGCGCGAGCGAGCGTGAGCTTCTCGTCCGGAGCGTTGCGCGTGATGACCGAACCGGCGGCGATGGTCGCGCCCTTGCCGATGGTCACCGGGGCCACCAGCGACGAATTGGAACCGATGAACGCGCCGTCACCGATGACGGTGGTCGACTTGTTCACACCGTCGTAGTTGCAGGTGATGGTGCCCGCGCCCACGTTGACGCCCGCGCCGATGACCGCATCGCCCAGGTAGGTGAGGTGGTTGGCCTTGCTGGTGACGCCGATGCGGGCGTTCTTGGTCTCGACGAAATTGCCCACGTGCACGCCGTCGGCGAGCACGGTGCCGGGGCGCAGTCGCGAGTACGGTCCGATCTGCGCGGCGCCTTCCACGACCACGCCATCGAGATCGCAATGCGCGCGCACTTCGGTGCCGGAGCCGAGCGTCACGTCCTTCAGGCGGCAGAACGGACCGATGCGGACGCCATCGCCCAGTTCGACCCTGCCTTCGAACACGACATCGACATCGATCTCCACATCATGCCCGACCGTCACGCTGCCGCGCTGGTCGTAGCGCGCGGGATCGGCCAGGCGTGCGCCCTGCAGGCAAAGCGCGTGTGCGGCACGGCGCTGGTACGCGCGCTCAAGCTGCGCGAGCTGCCACGGGTCGTTGGCGCCTTCGACCTCCATCGCATCGTGCACGTGGACCATCTCGGCGGCGTTGAATTCATCCGCCGCGAAGGCGAACACGTCGGTCAGGTAGTACTCGCCCTGCGCGTTGTCGTTGCCCAGGTGCTGCAGCCAGCGACGCAGCGCTTCGCCGTCGGCGACGAGGATGCCGGTGTTGACCGTGCGGATCTCGCGCTCCTCGTCGCTGGCGTCCTTGTGCTCGACGATGCGTCCGACGCGACCCTGCGAATCGCGCACGATGCGGCCGTAGCCGGTCGGGTTGGCCATGTCGGCCACGAGCACGGCGATGCGCCCCGGTGCCGCGAGCAGGCGCTGCAGCGTGTCGGCGGCGATCAGCGGCACATCGCCGTAGAGGATGAGCACGCGCGCATCCTGCGGAACGGCCGGCATCGCCTGCTGGACCGCATGGCCGGTACCCAGACGCTGCGCCTGCTCGGTCCAGTGCAGATCGGTCTGGTCGGCGAAGGCGCTGCGCACCTGCTCGCCACCATGGCCGTAGACCACATGGATGCCGGCGGCGCCGAGCTGCCGTGCGGTGTCGATGACGTGCGCGAGCATGGGACGACCGGCGACCTTCTGCAGCACCTTCGCGGTGGCCGACTTCATCCGCTTGCCCTCGCCCGCGGCGAGGATCACGACGTGCAACGGGTTCATGCGTTCTTCCTGTCCTGGGTTTGTCTTCCACCGGCGTGGCGGAATCTTAGCAACCGGCTTCATTCCGGGCATCGGGCAACCGGAGACTGAAGGCCATGTTCACGCGGGGGAGCTGTGCCCCGCCATGTTGTCTAGAATTCCCGCATGCGTAGATGGCTCAACGGCTCCCCCCTGATCCGCCAGAGCGGGAGTTACATCGTGGTCGGCGTGGCCCAGCTGCTGGTGGACTGGGCCACGTTCGTGATGCTCAGCGCCTCCGGCCTGCCGGTGGAACCGGCGAACGTCGCCGGCCGCATCAGCGGCGCCACGCTCGGGTTCTGGCTCAATGGTCGCTTCACGTTCGCCGGCGAGGACACCGCGATCGGTCGCCGCCAGCTCGCGCGTTTCCTGGCGATGTGGCTGGTCACCACGGTGGTGAGCACGTGGGCCGTCGGCCATATCGACGACACGGTTGGCCTGCGATGGACCTGGCTCGCCAAGCCCGCGATCGAGCTGGTACTGAGCATCGCAGGCTTCCTGCTCTCACGGCACTGGGTGTATCGCCGCTGAGCCTGGCGTTGCGTTGAAACAGAAACGCCGGCGCGAGGCCGGCGTTTTCGTATCCGAAGGCCTTCGGCCAATGGATGTCAGTGCTTCATGTTCTTGCGCAGACGCTCCAGCGCGCTGAGCTGGGCGATGCTCATGGCCAGCTGCGACTGGGCTTCTTCCATGCTCATCTTCGGATCCTTCTTGGACAGGATCCGCTCGGCTTCTTCCTTGGCGGCGCGGACGGCGGCTTCGTCGATGTCCTGCGCGCGCACGGCGGTGTCGGCCAGCACGGTGACGACGGTGGGCTGCACCTCGAGGATGCCGCCGGAGATCGCGAAGTCCAGCTGCTCGCCGCCCGGCAGGGTCACGACGACCTTGCCCGGCTTGAGGCGGGTGATCAGCGGCGCGTGCTTCGGCGCGATGCCGAGCTCGCCGATCTCACCGGTGGCGACGACCAGCTCGGCCTCACCGTGGAAGATCTCCTGCTCGGCGCTGACGATGTCGCAACGAATCGTGGATGCCATTTAGAAACGCCTTTCAACTTTGTCCCCCTCCCCCGCGAGCGGGAGAGGGCTGGGATCGGGGAGAGGTCGCCTTGCGCCCTCGCCCCGGCGAAGATCAACCGGTGATCTTCTTGGCCTTCTCGACCGCTTCCTCGATGCCGCCGACCATGTAGAACGCCTGCTCCGGCAGGTGGTCGTACTCGCCTTCGACGATGCCCTTGAAGCCGCGGATCGTGTCCTTCAGCGCGACGTACTTGCCCGGCGAACCGGTGAAGACTTCGGCCACGTGGAACGGCTGCGAGAAGAAGCGCTCGATCTTGCGGGCGCGCGACACGGCCTGCTTGTCTTCTTCCGACAGCTCGTCCATGCCCAGGATCGCGATGATGTCCTTGAGCTCCTTGTACTTCTGCAGCGTCGCCTGGACCTTGCGCGCGACGTCGTAGTGCTCGTGGCCGATCACGTTCGGGTCGAGCTGGCGCGAGGTCGAGTCCAGCGGGTCCACGGCCGGGTAGATACCCAGCGAGGCAATGTTTCGCGACAGCACGACGGTGGCGTCGAGGTGGGCGAAGGTGGTCGCCGGCGACGGGTCGGTCAGGTCGTCCGCGGGCACGTACACGGCCTGGATCGAGGTGATCGAACCGGTCTTGGTCGAGGTGATGCGCTCCTGCAGGACGCCCATTTCCTCGGCCAGCGTCGGCTGGTAACCCACGGCCGACGGCATGCGGCCCAGCAGCGCCGACACTTCGGTACCGGCCAGCGTGTAACGGTAGATGTTGTCGACGAACAGCAGCACGTCACGGCCCTTGCCCGAGGCGTCCTTCTCGTCGCGGAAGTACTCGGCCATGGTCAGGCCGGTCAGCGCGACGCGCAGGCGGTTGCCCGGCGGCTCGTTCATCTGGCCGTACACCATCGCCACCTTGTCGAGGACGTTGGAGTCCTTCATCTCGTGGTAGAAGTCGTTGCCCTCGCGGGTACGCTCGCCCACGCCGGCGAACACGGACAGACCCGAGTGCGCCTTGGCGATGTTGTTGATCAGTTCCATCATGTTGACGGTCTTGCCGACGCCGGCGCCGCCGAACAGACCGACCTTGCCGCCCTTCGCGAACGGGCACATCAGGTCGATGACCTTGATGCCGGTTTCCAGCAGGTCGTTGGCCGAGGACTGGTCCTCGTACGACGGAGCGGCGCGATGGATTTCCCAGTGGTCGGAAGCGGCGACGTCGCCGGCTTCGTCGATCGGGCGACCGAGCACGTCCATGATGCGGCCCAGCGTGCCGGCACCGACCGGAACCGAGATGCCCTTGCCGGTGTTGTTGGCGACGAGGTTGCGCTTGAGGCCGTCGGTGGAGCCCAGGGCGATGGTGCGGACGACGCCGTCACCGAGCTGCTGCTGGACTTCGAGCGTGATGGCGGTGTTGTCGACCTTCAGCGCGTCGTACACCTTCGGCACGGACTCGCGCGGGAACTCGACGTCGACGACGGCGCCGATGATCTGAACGATCTTGCCCTGACTCATGGTGGTTTCCTCTAACTTGAATCTGTTGTGCGGTCGCGGATTGGCGCGCCCGCGCGTGTGTGGTTAGACCGCGGCGGCGCCGCCGACGATTTCCGAGATTTCCTGCGTGATCGCCGCCTGGCGGGCCTTGTTGTAGACCAGGTTCAGCGTGCCGATCAGCTTGGTGGCGTTGTCGGACGCGGCCTTCATCGCGACCATGCGCGCGGCATGCTCGGAGGCGACGTTCTCAAGCACCGCCTGGTACACCAGCGACTCGACGTAGCGGTTGAGCACGTGCTCGAGCACGGTCGCCGCGTCGGGTTCGTAGATGTAGTCCCAGTCGTGCTTGGCGACCTGCGTCTCGGCCGGCGGCAGCGGCAGCAGCTGATCGAACGCTGCGCGCTGGGTCATCGTGTTGACGAAGTCGTTGTAGCAGATGAACACGCGGTCCAGGTTGCCGGCGCTGTAGCCGTCCAGCATCACCTTGATGACGCCGACCAGCTGTTCCAGCTTCGGCTGGTCGCCCAGGTGCGTGACCGAGCCGACCATGTTGACCTTGATGCGACGGAAGAACACCGACGCCTTCTGGCCGATGGTGACGACGTCGATCTCGACGCCCTGCTCCTGCCACTTGCGGAACTCGCCCAGCAGCTTGCGGAACAGGTTGTTGTTGAGGCCGCCGGCCAGGCCGCGATCGGACGACACGATGATGTAGCCGACACGCTTCACGTCCTGGCGCTCGACCAGGTACGGATGCTGGTAGTCGGAATTGGCCTGGGCCAGGTGGCCGATGACCTGCTTCATCACGCGTGCGTACGGACGCGAGACCTTCATGCGGTCCTGCGCCTTGCGGATCTTGGAAGCCGAGACCATCTCGAGCGCGCGCGTCACCTTGCGGGTGTTCTGCACGCTCTTGATCTTGGATTTGATTTCGCGTCCGCCTGCCATGCTGCTCTCGTCTGCTTGGATTCAACGGCGCGGACCGGAGTCCGCGCGGATGACCGACTTTTCGTCGCTTACCAGGTGCCGGTCTGCTTGAACTCGGCGATGCCCTTCTTGAAGGTCGCCTCGATCTCGTCGTTCCAGTTGCCGGTGCTGTTGATCTTGCTGATCAGCTCGCCCTGCGTGTTGACGAAGTGGGCGTGCAGGCCCTCTTCGAACGCCAGGATCTTGTTGACCGCGATGTCGTCGAGGTAACCCTCGTTGACGGCGTAGATCGACAGGGCCTGCAGCGCGATCGGCATCGGCGCGTACTGCTTCTGCTTCATCAGCTCGGTGACGCGCTGGCCGCGCTCGAGCTGCTTGCGGGTGGCTTCGTCCAGGTCGGATGCGAACTGCGCGAACGCAGCCAGCTCACGGTACTGGGCGAGCGCGATGCGGATGCCGCCCGACAGCTTCTTGATGATCTTGGTCTGGGCCGCGCCACCGACGCGCGACACCGAGATACCGGCGTTCACGGCCGGGCGGATGCCGGCGTTGAACAGGTCGGTTTCCAGGAAGATCTGGCCGTCGGTGATCGAGATCACGTTGGTCGGCACGAACGCGGACACGTCGCCGGCCTGCGTTTCGATGATCGGCAGCGCGGTCAGCGAACCGGTCTTGCCCTTCACTTCACCGTTGGTGAACTTCTCGACGTACTCCTCGGACACGCGCGCGGCGCGCTCGAGCAGGCGGCTGTGCAGGTAGAACACGTCGCCCGGGTAGGCTTCGCGACCCGGCGGGCGCTTGAGCAGCAGCGAGATCTGGCGGTACGCGACGGCCTGCTTGGACAGATCGTCGTACACGATCAGCGCGTCTTCGCCGCGGTCCATGAAGTACTCGCCCATCGTGCAGCCGGCGTACGCCGAGATGTACTGCATGGCGGCCGACTCGGACGCCGTGGCGGCGACGACGATGGTGTGCGCCAGGGCGCCGTTCTCTTCGAGCTTGCGCACGATGTTCGCGACGGTCGAGGCCTTCTGGCCGATCGCCACGTACACGCACTTGATGCCCGTGCCCTTCTGGTTGATCACCGCGTCGATGGCCAGGGCGGTCTTGCCGGTCTGGCGGTCACCGATGACCAGCTCGCGCTGGCCGCGGCCGATCGGGATCATGGCGTCGACGGTCTTGTAGCCGGTCTGCACCGGCTGGTCGACCGATTTGCGCCAGATCACGCCCGGGGCGACGCGCTCCACCGGAGCCGTCAGCGAGGCGCCGATCGGGCCCTTGCCGTCGATCGGCTCGCCCAGTGCGTTGACGACGCGGCCGAGCAGCTCGCGGCCGACCGGCACTTCGAGGATGCGGCCGGTGGTCTTGGCGACGTCGCCTTCGCGCAGGTGCTCGTAGTCACCCAGGACCACGGCGCCGACCGAGTCGCGCTCCAGGTTCAGCGCGAGCGCGTAGGTGCTGTTCGGCAGCTCGATCATTTCGCCCTGCATCACGTCGGCCAGGCCGTAGATGCGCACGATGCCGTCCGACACCGAGGTCACGGTGCCTTCGTTGCGCGCTTCGGCGGTCAGCTTGACCTTCTCGATGCGGGTCTTGATCAGTTCACTGATTTCGGACGGGTTGAGCGTGGTGGTTGCCATGGGTGAGTCCCTTGATCCGGCGTTACCCGGAATTTGCAGATGAATTCGTTATTGCGAGAGCGTCGACTGGAGGCGTTCGAGCTTGCCCTTCAGCGAGCCGTCGATGACCACGTCGCCCGCGTCGATCACGGCGCCGCCGATCAGCGAGGCGTCGATCGCGGTCTCGATCTCGACGTCGCGGCCGAAGCGCTTCTTCAGCGCGACCTTGATGGCCTCGAGTTCGGCCGCGGGCAGTTCGCTGGCAGCGGTGACCCGAGCCTTGACCACGCGCTCGGCTTCGGCGCGCAGGTCTTCGAACAGGCCGGTGATCTCCGGCAGCAGCGCCAGTCGGCGGTTGTCGGCCAGCAGGCCGAGGAAGCGGGTGAAGGCTTCGTCCGCACCGTCCATCGCCAGCAGACCGACGGCGTCGGCCGGGTTCAGCAGCGGGTGGCTGAGCAGCGTCTGGGCCTGCGGGTCGGCAGCCACGCGCGAAGCGAAGGCGAGCGCCTGCGACCACGCAGCAGTGCGACCACCTTCGCGCGAAAGCGCGAAGGCGGCACGGGCGTACGGTCGGGCGAGGGTCAGGGCCTGGGTCATTTCAGATCATTCCGCTCGATGCACGCGCATGGATCAAAGCTGAGCCGCCAGCTCATCGAGCAGCGCCTTGTGGGCGTTGGCGTCGATTTCGCGCTTGAGCAGCTTCTCGGCACCGGTCACGGCCAGCGTGGACACCTGCTTGCGCAGTTCCTCGCGGGCACGGTTCGAGGCCGCGGAGATCTCGGCTTCGGCCGCCGCCTTCTGGCGGTTGGCTTCGGAGACCGCATCGTTCTTGGCCTGGTCGATGATCTGATTGGCGCGGTGATGCGCCTGTTCAATGATCTCGTTGGCCTTGGTACGCGCGGAGCGCAGCTCGGCATCGACGCTCTGCTGGGCCTGCGCGAGGTTCTTCTGGCTCTGCTCGGCAGCAGCCAGACCCTCGGCAATCTTGTGTTGACGTTCTTCGATCGCCTTGTTCAGCGGCGGCCAAATGAACTTCATCGTGAACCAGATCAACACGATGAACGTGATCGCCTGGCCGAAGAAGGTCATGTTGAGATTCATGACAGCTCCGATGGAACGCTTTTTCTGTCGGGCGGTATGCCCGGGAGAGCCGCCCGGCCTGGGCCGGACGGCTCAACGGTTGCTTGTGCAGCGATTACTGCGCGGCGCCGGCGACGGCGGCCGAAGCGTTCTTCACTTCGCCCAGCAGCGGGTTGCCGAAGGCGAACAGCAGGCCGACGGCCAGCGCGATGATGAACGCGGCGTCGATCAGGCCGGCCAGCAGGAACATACGGCCCTGCAGCATCGGAACCAGCTCCGGCTGACGGGCAGCCGACTCAAGGAACTTCGAGCCCATCAGCGCGATGCCGAGGCACGCGCCGATCGCGCCGAGGCCGACCATCATGCCGATCGCGATAGCGGTCAGGCCCTGCACACTGGCGATGAATTCCATGGTTTTCTCCTACTGAAACGTTTTGGTTTGGACTAACGGGAAGGGTGAAGCGGAAACGGTGACACGAGGTTCTGGAGCAGGCTTAGTGACTCTCGTACGCGCCGGCGATGTAGACGACGGTGAGGATCATGAAGATGAAGGCCTGCAGCAGCACGATCAGGATGTGGAACAGCGCCCAGGCGACGTTGAAGATCACGCCCGGCACGAACATCAGCAGGCCACCGCCCAGCAGGCCGGCGATGAGCATGAAGACCAGCTCGCCACCGTACATGTTGCCGAACAGTCGCATCGCCAGGCTGACCGGCTTGACGAGGTATTCGATGACGTTGAGGCCGAGGTTGGCCGGCGCCAGCGCGATCTTCGGCGCGATGCCGTGCGCGTGGAACGGCGCGGTCAGCAGCTCTTTGCCGAAACCGAAGCCGCCCTTGGCCTTGATGGAGTGGCCGAGGATCAGGAAGAACACCACCGACGACATGGCCAGCGTGGTGTTGAGATCGGCGGTCGGGACCCAGCGGAAATAGGTGTGATGCGCCACTTCCGCACCGGCGGCCAGCTTGATGGCCGTGTACGGAGCATCGAGCGGCAGCAGGTCCATGCAGTTCATCATCACGACCCACACGAAGATGGTCAGCGCCAGCGGCGTGATGGAACGGCGGTCGCCGTGGAAGCTGTCCTTCACCTGGCCGTCGATGAACTCGAGGATGAGCTCCACGAAGGCCTGCCCCTTGCTCGGGACGCCGGAAGTGGCCTTGCGCGCGAAGAACGCGAACCAGCCGATGAAGATCAGGCCAAGCACCAGCGACACCGCCCAGGTATCGACATGGAACGCACCGCCGAACACCTCGATGGTGTTCTGGTGGAGGTGATGCTGGATGTATTCGTTCAGGCCGCCCGAACCGGTCTGTTCGCTCACGAAAGACACCTTATCGTTTCAAAAGATTGGCCAGTACGAATGCGAGCGTTGCCGCAAGCACTCCCACCAGCATCGGCAATGGCGGCAGCTTGAACGCGGCGAGGCCGAGCGTTAAAACTGCAAACACCACTACCCACTTCAACATCACCCCGGCCAGGAGCCGCCCCATCGCCATGCCGGCCGGCTGGATGCCGCCGCCCAAGGCCATGAAGGCCGCCACCAGTCCGCCCGCGACGACCGCACCGCCGCCGACCGCCGCCGCCAGCGCCGAAGGCGCCCCGAGGGGGAGGAAGGCCAGCGCGACCAGCGCTGCCGCGCCGGCCTGCCAGGCAGTCGCGCGCGACGCCAGCCGGCGACCTGCGGACAAGGGATCGTGCACGCGGGACTCGTCGGTCTGGGGCAGGCGCAAAGCGCCCGGTAGAGCCGCAAAAGTATAAAGGGAGCCTTAAGTCCGGGCAACCGGCAAGGGTCATGAATCGGCGGATGCGGGGCATTCGGTGGCCGCCCGCCCGGGCGGCAGTTCGATAGCCTGCGTCAATCGTGACGGCTGGTACGTTCGATTGGACCTCCCACGGGCCGTTCCCCATGATGAGAGCTACTCTCATTTCCAGGGACCCGGCCATGGCCAAGACCTTCAGCTTCGCCGCCGTGCACTTCAGCGTCGCCTTCACCGTCGGCTATCTGATGACCGGCAGCGTGTGGGTGGGCGGCGCATTGGCCCTCGTCGAGCCGGCCTGCAACACGGTCGCCTTCCACTTCCACGAGAAGATCTGGAAGCGCATCGAGACCCGACGCCAGGGTCGGCAAACCGGGACGGACCCGACCGCGATGGCCGTGTGACATCCGACCAGCCGTTGCGGAACCTTTCCGCAATCACCCGGTCCCACCTACCGATCGCCCACCGAGTCTCTCTCCTCGTCAACGGCAAAGCTGCGGTGGGCCCTCCGAAGCCCCGGTCGCCCCGGGGCTTCGTTTTGTCCGCAGTGCGTGCCAGGGTGTGGCACCACTCGCGCACTGGCTGTGCGCGCGCCGTCGGCCCGCTTCACGCGGGCGTGTCGCTCCCGTTCTGACGACACAAACAAAAACAGGCGCGATCGCTCGCGCCTGTTTCGTGGACATCGCCGGAGTTACTTCTTCTTCGGGATGTACAGGTCGGTGATGGTGCCTTCGTACACCTCGGCCGCCATGCCGACGCTTTCGCTCAGCGTCGGGTGCGGATGGATGGTGGCGCCGATGTCGCCCGCCTCCGCGCCCATCTCGATCGCCAGCGCGATCTCGGTGATGAGATCACCCGCGTGCACGCCGACGATGCCGCCGCCGACGATGCGGTGCGTCTTCTCGTCGAAGATGAGCTTGGTGAAGCCCTCGCCGCGGCCGATGCCGACGGCACGCGCCGATGCGGCCCACGGGAACTTGCCCACGCCCACGTGCAGGCCCTTGGCCTTCGCCTCGGTTTCGGTGACGCCCACCCATGCGATTTCCGGATCGGTATAGGCCACCGACGGGATCACGCGCGCGACCCACTCACGCTTCTCGCCCGCGGCGACTTCCGCCGCCAGCTTGCCTTCGTGCGTGGCCTTGTGCGCAAGCATCGGCTGGCCGACGAGATCGCCGATGGCGAAGATGTGCGGCACGTTGGTGCGCATCTGGCGGTCGACCGGAATGAAGCCGCGGTCGGTCACCTGCACGCCGGCCTTGTCGGCGTCGATCCTGTTGCCATTGGGCGCGCGACCTACGGCGACCAGCACGCGGTCCCAGGTGCCCGACTCGATGCCCGGTGCGGCGCCGGCTTCGGCTGCTTCGAACGAGACGGTGATGCCCTTCTTCGACGCCTCGACCTTGGCGGCCTTGGTCTTCAGGTGCACCGCGACGCCCTGCTTCTTGAGGCGATCGGCCAGCGGCTTGACCAGGTCCTTGTCGGCGCCCGGCATCAGCTGGTCCATGAATTCCACGACGGTGACTTCGCTGCCCAGCGCCTTGTACACCGTGGCCATTTCCAGGCCGATGATGCCGCCGCCGACCACCAGCAGCTTGGCCGGCACTTCGGCCAGCTCCAGCGCGTCGGTGGAGTCCATGACGCGCGGGTCGTCCCACGGGAAGTTCGGCAGCTTCACCGCCTGCGAACCGGCCGCGATGATGCACTGCTCGAAACGCAGCAGCTGCGTCTTGCCGTCGTCGCCGGCGATCTCCAGTTCGTTGGGCGAAACGAACCTGCCAACGCCCTGCACCGTGCGCACCTTGCGCTGCTTGGCCATGCCGGCCAGGCCCTTGGTGAACTGGCCGACCACCTTGTTCTGCTTGAAGTCGCGCAGCTTGTCGAGGTCGATCTTCGGCTTGCCGAAGCTCACGCCGATGTCCGCCGAATGCGCGGCTTCCTCGATGAGCGCCGCCGCATGCAGCAGCGCCTTCGACGGAATGCAGCCGACGTTGAGGCACACGCCGCCGAGCGAGGGATAGCGCTCGACCAGCACCGTATCCAGACCAAGATCGGCGGCGCGGAACGCGGCGGTATAGCCGCCCGGGCCGGAACCCAGCACGACGATGCGGCATTCGATGTCGGCCTTGCGGCCGGTGCCCAGCGCAGGCTTGGGTGCTTCGCTCGGCGGCGCGGCCGGAGACGGCGCGACCGGCGGCTTGGCTGTTTCCGCCGCAGGCGCGGCGGCAGGCGCTTCGGCCTTCGCCGGCGCGGCGGCTTCGCCGGCACCTTCCAGGATGGCGATCACGGCGCCTTCGGCGACCTTGTCGCCCACCTTCACCTTGATTTCCTTCACCACGCCTTCGGCCGACGACGGGACTTCCATCGTCGCCTTGTCCGATTCGAGCGTGACCAGGCCCTGGTCCTTCTTCACCGTGTCGCCGACCGCGACCAGCAGTTCGATCACCGGCACGCCGTCGTAATCGCCGATGTCCGGCACCTTGACTTCAATGGTCGCCATTGTGGGGTTCTCCTGCGGCTCAGCCGGTGGCGCCGGCGAGCGTCTGTTCCAGTTCGTCCAGCGATTCCTCGAGTTCGCGCCAACGCTTGAAGCGCTTCTCGTCGCTGCTGTCGGTGGCCTCGATCATCAGGCCCATCTGTTTAATCAACGCCGCGGCCGGGCCGCAACCGGGTACCAGGCCGCTCACGCGAAACGACTGGCCGCTGGCGGCATCGTCCACGACGAACAGCAACACCTCGCCGTCGTGGAATTCGGCCGCGCGATTGGCGGGCACCTGTTCGGTCAGCACGCGTTGCCAGTCGGCGAGCACGCGCCGTGCGAGTGCGGCCGGCATCGGCACCTCGACGACATCGGGCTGCTGCGCCACGCGCAGTTCGCGCTTGCCGGCACTCCACACGTCGATGCGTTCGTCGGCTTCGGTGTAACGCAGGCGCCAGTCGCCTTCGCCTTCTCCGGCGAACAACTGCAGGCCGGTCTCGACGCTGCGCGCCGGCAGGCGCGTCAGGCTGAGCGTGGGCTTGGCACCGGCGAAGAACAGCTGCTCGACCGCGTTGCCGTAGTTCTCGGTCGCCGGCGGCCAGCCGCGACCGAGATCGAGCTTGCACGCATCGTCGGCGGCATGTGCCGACGGCATCGCCAGCCATTGCGCCGCGAGCACGGCCGCGGCCAGGCCCAGGGCGCGCACCGTCACAGCAGCACGCGCCGCATGTCGGCCAGCAACTGCGCCAGCGTGGCGGTGAAACGCGCGGCGGCGGCGCCATCGATGACGCGGTGGTCGTAGCTCAGCGACAACGGCAGGATCAGGCGCGGCACGAACTGCTTGCCGTCCCACACCGGCCGGATCGCCGACTTCGACACGCCCAGGATGGCGACTTCCGGAGCGTTGACGATCGGCGTGAACTTGGTGCCGCCGATCCCGCCCAGTGAGCTGATCGAGAAGCAGCCGCCGCTCATGTCGGCCGGACCGAGCTTGCCGTCGCGCGCCTTCTTCGCCAGCTCGGACGTTTCCTGCGCGATCTGCATCACGCCCTTCTTGTCCACGTCGCGCACGACCGGCACGACCAGTCCGTTGGGCGTGTCGGCGGCGAAGCCGATGTGGAAGTACTTCTTGAGCACCAGGTTCTCGCCGGTCGCGTCGAGCGAGGCGTTGAACGTGGGGTACTTCTGCATCGCGGCGACCGACGCCTTCATCAGGAAAGCGAGCATGGTCAGCTTGACGCCGCTCTTCTCGTTTTCCTTGTTGAGCGCGACGCGCAGCTCTTCCAGGTCGGTGATGTCGGCATCGTCGTGCTGGGTGACGTGCGGGATCATCGCCCAGTTGCGCGCGAGGTTCGCACCCGACAGCTTCTGGATGCGCGACAGCGCCTTCGTCTCGATCTCGCCGAACTTGCTGAAGTCCACCTTCGGCCACGGCAGCAGGTTGAGACCACCGCCACCGGCCACGGGTGCCGCGCCGGCCGACGGAGCAGCACCGCCCTCCATCACCGACTTCACGAACTTCTGCACGTCTTCCTTCGCGATGCGGCCGCCGCGCTCGGAGCCGGTGACCTGCGACAGGTCCACACCCAGCTCGCGCGCGAACAGGCGCACCGCCGGGCTGGCATACGGCACCTTGTCCGGCATCAGCTCATTGGCATCGAAGGTGACCGGCGGCGACTTCGGCGGCATCGCTTCGGGATCCATGCCCGGACGCGAGGCGTCGATCGCGGCCTGGGCGATGCGGTCGGCCTGCTGCGGCACGACGACCGGCTCGACCTTCGCACCGGTCTCGGAGGCTGCAACCTGCTTCGCGGGCGTGGCAGGTTCGGCACGCGGCGGCGCAGCGGGCTGGGCCGGGGCGGCGGCGGGCTTCGACGCTTCGGCCGCAGGCGCGGCATCGGTCGGTTCGATCAACGCGACCACGCTGCCTTCGGCCAGCTCGTCGCCGATCTTCACCTTGATCTCGCGGATCACGCCGGCGAACGGCGCCGGAACCTCCATGGTCGCCTTGTCCGACTCAAGCGTGACCAGACCCTGGTCCTGCTTGACCGTGTCGCCAACCGCGACCAGCAATTCGATCACCGGCACGCCGTCGTAATCCCCGATGTCGGGAACGCGTGCTTCTTTGAGCTCAGCCATGTGTGGGGGTCCCGCAGACGCGAAAACCCTATTGTGCGTTGCAATGGCGACCGCGCCAACCGCGCCTTACATACGTCACGGTATCCACCCGTCACTGCACATCGGTCGACCTGGATTCCGGGGCGGCAGCGGCTTCGGCAGCCGGGTCGTTCCGGTCGGACGGCCGGGCCCGCAGCAGGTCCAGCGGCTGGCCGCCGGAGAGGCGGAATTCGAGCGCGTCGTCGATTCGATCCAGCTCCATCATCCGCTGGCACAGGCTCTGCGCCCGCTGTTCCAGCGCACGGGCACGCGGTTCGACCCGCTGGTCGATCTGCGCGTCCAGGTCCTCCATCTTCTTCAGGCGGCTGCTGTCGCCGCTGAAGGCCGCGCCGATGGCGCCGCTGACGATGTCGCCGATCATGCTCGGGATGACCTCGGCCACCGCCTCGCCGATGCCTTTGCCCAGATCGTTTCCGTTGAAACGAGTTGGGGTGACCGAGCGCGCCAGGCGCGCATCGATCTGCGCACGCGCACGCGCCACCTTGGCGCGCACCGCAGCGGGGTCGCTGCTGAAGCCTTCGGCCACTTCGCCCAGCACGACGAAGGCGATCTCCGCCGCATCGCGCCCGATCGCCTGCGCTTCGGGCATCGCCGCCCGCGCGCCCTTCTCGAACTCGACGATGCGCTGGCGGTCGGCGTCGCTGAGCTCGACCCAGCGGTCGTCGACGAACAACCGGCCCTGGCGCATCACGATCGCTTTCGGTACGCCCGTCGTGCGCGTGAGGATCACGCTGCGCTCGTCGATGCTCAGGTCGTAGTCGCTGTCCATGTTGCAGGACGCGTCGATGTGCACGTCCGCCGCTTCGGCACGTCCGCCGAATGCGGCCACCAGCAACACGCTGTACGCAAGCAGGCGATGCATGGACGACCCCTGGCGGTTTCGACGCACCCATCTTGCCTCGATCCTGCGGGGATTGTCTTCGCCGCGCGTCGACAAGCCGCTTCGCACCGGTGGTCAAGGCAGGTTCATCGCCGCTGTGCGAACGCGCGCACGCCCGCTACCACCGCATTTTCGTGATGTTCCTGAAGCGTTGCCCGCGGGGGCAAGGACGGTTCATGCAGGGGTGGCTACGGTGGCTCCGCCTTCGCGAAAGGCAGCCTCCCCCAAGGCGTCATCAATAACGAGGAGACCACTCCATGATGCATTTCCGTCATTTGACCCTGGCCGTCGTGGCCACTCTGGCCATTGCCCCCGCCGCGTTCGCACAGGACGCCGGCACGACTTCCAGCGCGGGCGGCAAGCGCTTCGCGGTCGTCGGCGGCTACGCGCTGTCGGAGCCGACCAGCAACCCGCAGATCGCCGGCACGCGCACCACGTTCGACGGCGACGGCGCCGCCACGCTCAGCGCGAACTACTACGTGACCGACAACATCGCCGTCGAGGCGTGGGGTTCGGCCGACAAGTTCGGCAACCGCGTGCGCTCGCCCAACGGCAAGATCGCCAGCGTCGATACGCAGCCCTACGCGTTGAGTGCCCAGTACCACTTCGGCACTGCCGACAAGACCGTGCGCCCATTCGTGGGCCTGGGCTACTACGAGGCCAACACCAGCGGCGAGAAGGCCGAGCCCAGCGGTCCGCTTGCGGGCCAGCGCATCGGCGTGGAGACCGCCAAGGGCGCGATGGCCACCGCCGGCGTGGACCTCAACATGACACCGACCTGGTTCGCGCGTGCGGACGTGCGCTACATGCAGGACACCACCGGGCAGCCGAACGTCGCCGTGAACGGCACCAACGTCGGCAAGGCGGAGCTGAATCCGGTCACCGTGGGCGTGGGCGTCGGCGCCCGCTTCTGATCCGCACCACGCTCGGCACGACGGGCCCCGCGAGGGGCCCGTTCCGTTTCATTTCCTTCATGCCCGTCCGGGTTTGCCGGACAGTCGTCACGAAACCCGCTGGGCCCTCTGCCCCACATTCACGCCGCGATAACCGCCTCTCGTTAGGGTCGCGGTGTTTCCCCGGAGGAGTTGCGCATGACCACCAAGCTCGACAAACCCCTGCGTCGCGAGATCGTGATCGAGGAGCGGCCGTACACCCTCACCATCGACGCCGATGGACTGAAGCTCGTGGAGAAAGGGCGCCGCAACGGACAGGAGCTGCGCTGGGCGGACCTGGTCAGCGGCAATGCCGCGTTGAGCGCGGCGCTGACGGCCAGCACGGAACGCTGAGCACGGAGGGCGCCCGAAGGGCCGTCGATCGTCATCCAGCGGGATGAAGGGCGGAACTCCGCGGCGTGTGGTGGAACAGGTGGCCGGCAACCGCCGGCTCGACCTGCAGCGCACGCGCGGTGAGCGCATCACCGCGCTGTGCAGATCCGGTTCCCGGCTTCGCGCTTGCGTTTCATGCCGCCCGACCGCCATCGCATCGATGGTCGCTGCGAAACCGCAACACCTGACCGCTCACCGCGTCAGGGGTGCTCCGCCTCGACGTGAACGCGTTCGCGGCGGATCAGGTAGAGACCGCTGACCACGATGATCGATGCGCCCACCCAGGTGATGGCGTCGGGCAGCACACCCCACAGCGTCATGTCGAACAGCACACCCCATATCAAGGCGGTGTATTCCAAAGGCGCGATCAACGACGCCTCGCCGAGACGGAACGCTTCGGTGATCGCGTACTGGCCCAGCGCGCCAGCAACGCCGATGCCCGCGATCAGCCACAGGTCCTCGCGCTGGATCGGCACCCATTCCGGCCAGGCCATCACGCCCGCGCCCAGCGCGATCATCACCATCAGCCAGACCATCATCGACTGCGTGCTGTCGGTACGGGCGAGGATGCGTACGGTGATCGCGCTGATCGCGTACATCACCGCGGCCACCAGCACCGCGAGCGCCGCGACGCTGATCAGACCTTCGCCGGTGGGACGCAGCAGCACCAGCACGCCGACCAGACCGATCGCGATGGCGATCCAGCGCCGCGGCCCGACCTTCTCGCCCAGCAGGGGCACGGACAGCGCGGTGATCAGCAACGGGGCGACGAAGAAGACCGAGTACGTGGTCGACAACGGCAGCTTCGAAACCGCGTAGACGAAGGTCGCCATCATCGCCACGCCGAGCACGCCACGCAGCAGGTGCAACGACCAGCGCACGCGCAGCAGCGGGCGGATACCGCTGGTAGCCAGCGCCCACGCCAGCACCAGCGGCAACGACGCCGCGCCGCGCAGCGAGGCCACCTGGAAGGGCGGATAGTGCGTGGACAGCTGTTTGAGTCCCGCGTCCATCATCGCGAACATCGCGACCGCCACCAGCATGGTCAGCATGGCGCGGTTCCGGTGGGGATTGCGGGACGTGGGCATGGCGACGGGATGTGCGGGGGAAGCGAACTATGCCATTGATGGCTGGTCGCTACGTTTCACCCTCTCCCCTTGCGGGAGAGGGACAGACCGCGAAGCGGCCAGGGAGAGGGGTATGCGGCGCACGAACGCAACGCACGTGCTGCGCGCGCCCCCTCTTCCGGCGCTGCGCGCCACCTTCTCCCGCAAGGGGAGAAGGGAGAGCCGATGGCCGCTTTGCGGCACGAGCTTCGATGAGGTTGCCTAATGCCATCCCCGGCACTACGTTCTCCCTCTCCCCTTGCGGGAGAGGGACAGACCGCGAAGCGGCCAGGGAGAGGGGTATGCGGCGCACGTACGCAACGCACGCGCTGCGAGCGCCCCCTCTTCGGGCGCTGCGCGCCACCTTCTCCCGCGAAGGAAGAAGTGGGCAGTGCCGCGCACGCACCGTCTTCGATGGCGATGCCGCTGCCATCCATGGCGTCGCGTTGCAGGCTTCGGATTGCCCGGCCCGGCCATCCTGGCCCGGCGTTCGTCGCGAGCGCGCCATGGCGCGCAAACACCGCTCCTCACCCACCCCCACGTCGCAGGCTGTCGATGTCGATCACAAACCGGTACCGCACGTCCGAGCGCAGCATGCGCTCGTAGGCTTCGTTGATCTGCTCGATGCGGATCAGCTCGATGTCCGAGGCGATGCCGTGCTGCGCGCAGAAGTCCAGCATTTCCTGCGTTTCGCGGATGCCGCCGATCATCGAACCGGCCAGGCGGCGGCGCTTGCGGGTCAGGCTGCCGGCGGAAACCACTTCGGGCTCCTCCGGCAGGCCCACCAGCACCATCGTGCCGTCGAGCCTGAGCAGGTTGAGGTAGGCGTTGTAGTCGTGCTTCGCCGAGACCGTGTCGATGATGAAGTCGAAGGTGTTCGCCTTCTCCTTGAACACCGAACCATCGCGTGTGGATGCGAAGTCCTGCGCGCCCAGCGCCTGCGCATCGGCACGCTTGGATTCGGAGGTACTCAGCACCGTGACGTGTGCGCCCATCGCCGCGGCCAGCTTCACCGCCATGTGGCCCAGGCCACCCAACCCCACCACCGCCACGCGATCCCCCGGCTTCACGCCGAAATGCTTCAGCGGCGAGTACGTGGTGATGCCCGCGCACAGCAGCGGTGCGGCACGGTCGAGCGGCAGCGCCTCGGGAACGCGCAGCACGTAGTCCTGGTCGACCGTGATCATCGTGGCGTAGCCGCCGTAGGTCGGCCGGCTCTTGTCGAAGCGGTGCTCGACCGGGTCGCGCTCGTAACTGTTGTAGGTGCCGCTCATGCCGAAGTCGCAGTACTGCTCCTCGCCGTCCCTGCACGACGGGCAGCGCCGGCACGAATCGACGAATACGCCGACACCGACCGCCTCGCCGACCTGGAAACGCTCCACCTGCGAGCCGACCCGCGACACGCGCCCGACGATCTCGTGACCCGGCACCATCGGGAAGACCGAGCCGCCCCAGCCGTCGCGCGCCTGGTGGATGTCGGAATGGCACACGCCGCAATAGAGGATGTCGATCAGCACCTCGCGCGGGCCGGGCTCGCGCCGCTCGATGTTGAACGGAGCCAGGGGCGAGGTCGCGTCGAGCGCGGCGTAGGCAGGCGTCTTGAGCATGGCGGGGTTCCCGATCGAAGGACCGCGCAAGTCTAGTCCCGCGCGGGTGGGTGCGCTGTGCGCATGGCGGTCAACACAGCGTGCCGCGGCTGCGCCTTCGCGCCCGCTGCGCTACCCTTTGCGCCCCCGCACACACGCCGGAGCCGGCCATGCCCTCCTTCGACATCGTCTCCGAAGTCGACCGCCACGAACTCACCAATGCCGTCGACCAGGCCAACCGCGAGCTCGGCACGCGGTTCGACTTCAAGGGCGTGGACGCGAAGTTCGCGCTGGACGAGCAGGTAATTACCCAGTCCGCGCCGAGCGACTTCCAGCTCAAGCAGATGACCGACATCCTGCGTGCGCGCCTGATCGCGCGCAGCATCGACTCGCGCTGCCTGGAGTTCGGCGACGTCGAGACCAACCTGGCCGGTGCGCGACAGAAGATCACGGTCAAGCAGGGCATCGAGCGCGATCTGGCCAAGAAGATCCAGGGCGCGCTCAAGGACGCCAAGCTCAAGGTCGAAAGCCAGATCAACGGCGACAAGCTGCGCGTGACCGGCAAGAAGCGCGACGACCTGCAGGCCGCCATCGCGCTGCTCAAGGCGACCGAGTACGAGCGCCCGCTGCAGTTCGACAACTTCCGCGACTGAAGCCGTGAGCGACGAAGACGTCATCGCCGCGACGCGCCGCTGGCTGGAGCGCGCGGTGATCGGGCTGAACCTGTGCCCGTTCGCCAAGGCGGTGTACGTCAAGCAGCAGGTGCGTTTAGTGGTCAGTGCGGCCACCACGCCCGAGGCGCTGCTCGAGGAACTCACCGCCGAACTGTCGCTGCTGTCCGCCACCGCCGCCGACGTCACCGACACCACGCTGCTGATCCACCCGCACGTGCTGACGGACTTCCTGGACTACAACGACTTCCTGGACCGGGCCGATGCCGCCGTCGCGGCGCTCGACCTCGAGGGCGAGATCCAGGTCGCCAGCTTCCATCCGGACTATCGCTTCGCCGGCACCGCGCCGGACGAGATGGGCAACTTCACCAACCGTTCGCCCTACCCCACTCTGCACCTGCTGCGCGAGGCCAGCATCGACCGCGCGGTCGCGGCGTTCCCGGACCCGGAGGTCATCGTCGAGCGCAACATCGCGGCGCTGGAGCAGCTCGGTGTGGAAGGCTGGCGGAAGCTGATGACGCCCTGAGGGCGCGCTAACCCAATGCGGGCTCGATCAGCGCCCGCGCATGCAGCAGTGAGTCGACGATGCGGTGGCCCAGTGCGCGCACCTCGTCATCCGGCGCCACCAGGTCCGGCACCTGGATGGGTGTCATGCCCGCCGCGAGCGCGGCGCGCACACCGGCCGCCGAATCCTCCAGCACGATGCAGCGTTCCGGCGCTACGCCCAGCTGCTTCGCCGCCAGCAGGTAGATGTCCGGCGCCGGCTTCGAATGTTCGACATCGCTGCCGGTGACGATCGTGTCGAAGTGCGGCAACAGGCCGGCCAGTTCCAACTTCTGCAGCGCGCGCGGGCGACGCGTGGAGGTTCCAACCGCACGCGGTATGCCGCGCTCGTGCAGCAGCGCCAGCAGTTCGAACACACCCGCCTTGATCGGCAGCCCCGCTTCCACGCGTGCGTCGTAACGCACCTGCAGACCGGCCAGCAGCGCCTGGACCTGCGCTTCGGGAAGACGTTCGCGCAGCAGGTCCCGGCAGACGCGATCGGAGTGGCCGACGAACGACAGCCACAACGCATCGTCCAGTTCCAGTTGCAGCTCGGTCGACGCCTCGCGCCAGCATTCCAACAGCGCGCGTTCGCTCTCGATCATCAGCCCGTCCATGTCGAACAGCACCGCGACGGGCGAGAATTCCACTGGCTGCAACAGGCTCACCGGCTTTCTCCGAACATCACGTCAAGGTCCGCCGTATCCAGCGTGCGCCATTGGCCCGGCGCGAGGTCGCCCAGCGCGAGCCCACCGATCCGGCTGCGGTGCAGCGCATCGACATGGTTGCCCACCGCGGCGAACATGCGCCGCACCTGGTGATAACGGCCTTCGGTCAGCGTCAGCGACGCCTGGCGTGGACCGTCCACGCGCAGCGCCGCCGGCGCCAGCGGTGTGGTCTCCGCTTCCAGCAGCAGGGTGCCGCTGGCGAACACCGCGCCCTCGTCGCCGCGCAGGTCCTGCGCCAGCGCGGCCTCGTACACCTTCGGCAACCTTGCCTTGGGCGAGACGATGCGGTGGAGCAGCGCGCCGTCGTCGGTCATCAGCAACAGGCCGCTGGTGTCGCGGTCCAGCCGGCCGACGCTGGACAGCAGCGGCGAACGCAGACGAAAACGCGGCGGCAGCAGGTCGTAAATGACGCGCCCCGGGTCCTTCGTCGAACAGGTGTAGCCCACCGGCTTGTGCAGCATCAGCGTGAGGCCGGCAGGCGGGTCCAGCGGTTGTTCGTCGATGCGGATGGCGTCGTGTTCCACCTTGTCGTCGGCGTACAGCACCTCGCCCTGCGCATCGGTGATGCGACCTTCACGGAACATCGCCATCACGTCCTTGCGGCTGCCATAGCCGAGGTTGGCGATGAGTTTGACCAGCTTCATCGGGAAATCCTGTCGTTGGAACGCACCGCTTCGACCACCTTGAAGCCGCCCTGTTGTGCCACGGTTTTCACCTGGCCGAAACGCGCATCGAGCTCGGCCTCGTACGGGAGATGCCGGTTCGCCACCAACCACAGGCGCCCGCCCGGCTTCAACGCCTGCGCCGCGACGGCGATGAAGCGCCGACCGATGTCGGGACGGTCTGTGCGCCCCTGTGCATGGAACGGCGGGTTGCACACGATCACGTCGTACGCGCCTTCGATGCCGCGCGTCACGTCGTGCCAGTGGAAGGACAGCGCCACGCGCGACTCGAACGCCGCCAGGTTGATGTGCGACAGATCGAGCGCACGCGCTTCGGCCTCATACAGATCCAGCGACACGATGCCGGCACAACGCGTGAGCAGCTCGGTGGAAAGGTATCCGTACCCCGCACCGAGATCCGCCGCGGCGCCCGCGAGGTGTGCAGGCAGATGTTCGGCGAGCAATCGCGACGCCGGATCGATGCGGTCCCACGCGAACACGCCGGGCCGGCTGACGAAGCGGCCGTCGACGATGGCGCGTGGCGCGTCGGCCTGCGCCCATTCGCCGGCGAGGTCGGCATTGACCGGCCCGTCGAGCGGCGCGGTCCAGAACACGCGGCATTTGTGTTTGGACAGGCTGGATACCGGACCGGCAAGGTGTGCCAGATCCGATTCCCCCGACTTCGCCCCTTCGTTGTTTGGGATGCAGGCGACCACACGGCCGCCCGGCGCGCAGCGGGCGATCGCGCGCGCGAACAGCGCACGCGCCTCGTCGCGCTGTCGCGGCGCCAGCACCAGCACCAGCGCGTGGCGCCTGTCGTCGTCGGCGCGACCCAGCGTGGCGCCCGATCGCTCCAGCGCGTCGGCCTCGGGGCGGAAGCTCTGCTCGCACACCAGGCCCGGCCAGGCGCGCTGGTGCAGCGGCCAGCCGTCGCGGGCACGCAGGAACAGGGCGCCGCCTTCGGCCGGCCACGGCAACGAACCGTCGATGAACGGCAGGAACAGGGTTTCGAGTGCGACGTCGCCGTCGTCGGCGCGCATGTGTGGGTCCGGGAATGTGAGCGTGATCAATTCTACGCGGCCGCGCGGGCGCATTTGCGGATCCGGGCGCCCGGGCTTCATGCCGACACAACACGGCGCGGGCGAACATCGATCCAGGTCAGGTAGGAGAAACGCGATGCGCGCCCTCTTCGTCGGCGGTCTGGTGGACAACAGCGAACTCGACATGGACGGCGCCGAGCCGCCCCTGCACTACCCCGAGAACACCGGTGCCGGGCGTCCGCGCTATCGCCTGCACCAGATCGGGCTGCGCGACGGCGAGATCGCCTACGCCGTCTACGGGGCGCCGGACCTGCCCGACAACGAGGTGGAGCGCGTGGCGAAGGAACGCGACTATTCGCGCCGGTTCAGCGCCCAGCCCAAGTCGGTGTTCCAGTAGAAGGCAAGGCGCGCCTCACTCCTGCAACTCACGCAGCGTGACCGACGGCGGCGCATCCAGCACGCGCCGCGTCGCGAACAACCCCGCCAGCAGCGCGGCCAGCACGCCGACCGCGGCGCCGGCGGCCGCGAGGCGCCAGTCGGCTTCCCATGGCAGGTCGAACACGCGCGTGGCGACGACGCCCGCCAGCACGGACGCCGCGATGGCCGCGGTCAGACCCGACAGCAGACCGATCGCCGCGAATTCCGACGCCTGCGCCAGGCGCAGCTGGCGGCGACTGCCGCCGATGGCGCGCATCACGCCGCCTTCGAGCAAACGCTCGTCCTGGCTCGCGCTTACCGCCGCCATCAGTACCAGCAGCCCCGCGGCGAGCGAGAAGTAGAAGACCACTTCCACCACCGTGGACACCTGGTCCGCCGTGCTGCGCACCTGCTTGAGCACCGCGTCGACGTCGATCACCGACAGGTTGGGGAAGCGCTCCACCAGATCGGCCGTGAAGCGCGTGCGCTGTGGTGGCACGCTGACGGCGGTGATGTGACTGGCAGGGAACCCATCGAGCGAGCCCGGCGAGGCGATCACGAAGAAGTTCGGGCGAAAGCTCTCCCAGTCCACGCTGCGCAGACTGGTGATGGTGGCGCTGAACGGCTGGCCTGCGATGTCGAACGACACGCGGTCGCCGATCTTCCAGCCCAGGCGTTCGGCGAAGTCCTCCTCCACCGACACTTCCGGCTTCGCCGGCGTGCGGCCGGTCCAGAACTCGCCGGCGGTGACGCGGTTGTCGTCGCGCAGGCGATCGGTCACGGACAGATTGAACTCGCGTTCGGCCAGTCGCTGTGCGCGCTCGCCCTGTTCCACGTAAACCTTTCCGGTGACGGGCTTGCCGTTGTGCGCGACCAGCCGGCCGCGGATCATCGGGAACAGCGTCGGCGGCGCCACGCCCTGCGCGGCGATGAACGCACGCACGTCGGCGACCTGGTCGTCCTGCACGTTGACGATGAAGCGGTTGGGCGCTTCTTCGGCCAGCGCCAACTGCCAGCGGTCGAGCAGATCGGTACGCACGAAGGTCAACAGCAGCAGCGCCATCAGGCCCAACCCCAGCGCGGACACCTGCGCGATGCTCGCGCCGGCGCGGCGGCTCACGTTCGCCAGGCCATACCGCAGGCTGCCACGCAGCCGCGAACGCGTGCGCCGCACCACCACGATCAGCAACCACGCCAGCAACGCCAGGACCGCCAGCGTCGCGACGATGCCCACCAGCATCGACAGGCCCAGTGCCGCCGAACCGGCCTTCCACCACAGCAGCGCACCCAGCCCGACGAGCCCCGCAATGGCGACCAGCCATGCGCTGGGCTCGGTCGGATCCAGATCGCGGCGCAGCACACGCAACGCAGGCACACGACGCAGCGCCAGCACCGGCGGCGCGCCGAAGGCCATCAGCACCACCAGCCCGACACCGTAGCCCTGAAGCGCGGGCAGCCAGCTGGCCGGCGGAATCGACAGCTTCAGTGCCTGCGCAAGCCAGCCGCCGATGGCCCATTGCAGCGCGAACGCAATGACGACGCCGATCGTGCTGGCGATCACTCCGAGCAAAAGCAACTCGCCCACCTGGATGCCCACCAGCGTGCGCTGCGTCGCTCCCAGGCAGCGCATCACTGCCGTGCCCGACAGGTGCCGCGCACTGTGCCGGCGTGCGGCCATCGCCACGGCCACTGCCGCCAGCACCACCGACACCAACGCCGCCAGGCCGAGGAAGCGCCCGGCGCGATCGAGTGCGGAGCGGATCTCGGGACGTGCATCGGAAATGGTTTCCAGCCGCTGACCGCGCCCCAGTGCCGGCTTGGCCGTCGCAACGAAGTGCTCCACCGCCGCCGCAGGGCCGGCCACGACCAGCCGGTAGCGGATGCGGCTGCCCTCCTGCACGAGCCCGGTTGCGGAAACGTCGGCGAGATTGAGGAATACCTTGGGCGCGACATTGAAGTAGTCGAGCGCCGCATCGGGTTCCTGCACGACCAGTGCGGAAAGACGGAAGCGCGAGTCACCCAGCGCGATCTCGTCGCCGAGCGTCGCACCGAGTGTGTCGGCGCCGGCGCGGCTCATCCAGACGGTGCCACGCTCCGGCACGCGCCCCGCGTCGCGCTCTGCGCCACCCGCATCGACGATGCGGAAGCTGCCGCGCAACGGGAAACCCTCGCCGAGCGCGCGCAGATCGCCGAGCTGCAGGCGTTCACCCACGCGGATCATGGTCTGCAGTTCCATGGTCTCGGTGCGTTGCAGCTGCGGCGCATCGGCCGCCTCGCGCACGGCGCCCGTGATCGGCGTGTCCGCTCGCACGACGGCATCGCCACCGAGCAGGCGATTGGCTTCCATCGCGAGCGCACGTTCCGCGCGATCGGTAACGAAACCCACCGCCGTCACCGCCAGCACCGCCAGCACCAGCGCCGCGATCAGGATGCGCACGTCGCCGGCCGCGAGATCGCGGCGCAGCTGGCGCCAGGCGAGCGTCGCCGTCCTCACGCGTCCACCAGGCGGCCGCTGTCCAGTCGCAGCAGGCGACCGCAACGCGAAGCCAGGTGCTCGTCGTGCGTCACCAGCACCAGCGTCGTGCCGGCTTGCGCGTTGAGTTCGAACAGAAGCTCGATGATCGCCTGCCCCGTGTGCGTGTCCAGGTTACCGGTGGGCTCGTCGGCAAACAGCAGCGAAGGCCGCGTCACGAACGCGCGCGCCAGTGCGACGCGTTGCTGCTCGCCGCCGGAGAGCTGCCGCGGGTAGTGACCCAGGCGCTGACCCAGGCCCACCTTCTCAAGGATGGCGCGAGCCGGCGCATCCACGTCGCGATCGCCGCGCAGCTCCAGCGGCAGCATCACGTTCTCCAGCGCGGTCAGCGACGGCAGCAGCTGGAAGTTCTGGAATACGAAACCGACCTTTTCGCCGCGCACGCGCGCACGCCCATCCTCGTCCAGCGTGGACAGCGTTTCGCCATCCAGCTGCACGCGCCCACTGCTGGGCGTATCCAGGCCGGCCAACAGCGACAACAGCGTGCTCTTGCCCGAACCCGACGCGCCCACGATCGCCACCGAGTCGCCCTTCGCGATATCGAACGCGACGTCGTCCAGGATGATCAGTTCACCGGTCGGCAACATCACGCGCTTGCCGAGCCCGGTCACATGAAGCGCGGTGGAAGCGTGTGCACGCGGCGCGATGGAATCGGCCATGATCGTCCTTATGCTGGTGGGGCGGCCCGGAGGCGGTGGGTTGATCATCGGAAGCGAGGATTAAATGTTTCTTAAAGAACGGGTGGGAGCTGCGCTCCTCACGACATCGAACACCCCGCACCACCGGTATGGGGTATCGCGACACCTTCTGCAATGTGCCATCGGATGGGTGGTGGCGGCGTCACTGATGCTGGCGTGCGCCCTGCCGGCGATGGCGCAGACGGCCGCGAAGGCGGCGACGACGCCGAAGCCTGCACGCACCGTGCTGGTGATGGGCGATTCGCTCTCCGCCGGTTACGGCCTGGCGGCATCGCAGGGTTGGGTGGCACTCACCGCCGATCGCGTGGCGAAGACGAAGCCGGGCTGGCGCGTGGTCAACGCCAGCATCAGCGGCGAAACCACCGCAGGCGGCGCGGCGCGCATCGACGGCGAGATCAAACGCAACAAGCCCGCCGTCGTCGTCATCGAACTCGGTGCGAACGACGGCCTGCGCGGCCTGCCGCTGGCACAGTCGCGCGCCAACCTGGACCGCATGATCCGTGCCTCCAAAGCGTCCGGTGCGAAGGTGTTGCTGATCGGCATGCGCATGCCGCCCAACCTGGGCCGCGAGTACACGCAGGGCTTCAGCGACAACTACGCGGCGCTGGCAAAGCAGCACGGCATCGCACTGCTGCCGTTCCTGCTGGAACCGATCGCGCTGGACCGCAACGCATTCCAGGACGACAACCTG
Organism: Lysobacter stagni; assembly: GCF_030053425.1. Classification (NCBI taxonomy): domain Bacteria; kingdom Pseudomonadati; phylum Pseudomonadota; class Gammaproteobacteria; order Lysobacterales; family Lysobacteraceae; genus Lysobacter; species Lysobacter stagni. The sequence continues at coordinate 494,851 of NZ_JASGBI010000001.1, forward strand.
CATCCGATCGCGAGTGCGCAGCCCAAGCTGCGAGACCACGTATGGACGCAACTCGAACCGCTGCTGCGGTGACATCGATGCAATGCATGGGCATTGCATCGACCGTCCATTTCCCGACGAGCGGTCTTGCATTCGTTTTTGCGAATGCGTAACTTGCGCGACCTTCGCAGTCACACCTCTTTCGATCTTCGCAACGCCATGAACCTCATCGCACACATCGCCCTGCACCACGCACTGAAGCCCGTCGGCTTCGGCGCGTACGTGCACGCGCCGCGACTGCGCGACGAAGGCCACCACCGCGACTGATCTCCTGCACACGGGAGGTCGGTCACCCCGACCTCCCGAGGAACGCGAACGCCCTCGGGTCCACCACCCGGGGGCGTTTTGTTTAGGGCGTTCGCAAAGGCACACCCACGATCACAACGCGAGTGCATCGCGCCCTCCCGAAGCATCCGGAACATGCTGGTTTCGAGGAAAGGGAAAGCCATGAAGCGCTTCAAGCGCTGCGCCTGGATGCTTCGGCGCGGGCAACGGGCGAGTGCATCCGCAACAAGGAATTGACGCTTTTCGAAGGCATCGACCTTCGTGAGGCATCCAAGCAGTAAGCTCCGTGCAGGCGGAAGGATCCGCCTGCACGGCTTTCATAAGGAAGGAATCATGAACACGCAATGCAGTTACGAGCTCCTGCACGCACCGGAGGCATCCACGCCGATCAAGGGCTGGGTGCGCGGCGTGCCGGTGGAGGACAAGGCGCAGCAGCAGCTGCGCAACATCACCGCCCTGCCCTTCGTCGGGCCGTGGGTCGCGGTGATGCCCGACGTGCACCTGGGCATCGGCGCGACGGTGGGATCGGTCGTGCCGACCAAGGGCGCGATCATCCCGGCGGCGGTCGGCGTCGACATCGGCTGCGGCATGGCGGCCGTGCGCACCACGCTGCGCGCGAACGACCTGCCGGACGACCTGTCGCTGCTGCGCAACTCGATCGAGCGCAGCATTCCGGTCGGCAACGGGCCCGGCGGCGACCACCGCCGCATTCCCGACAGCGTCGAGACGAAGCTGGAACAGTCGAACCTGATGGCGCGCCTGGCGGTCATCCGCCAGAAGCACCCGAAGATCCGGCCTGACAAGGTCGATCGCCAGATCGGAACGCTCGGCGGCGGCAACCATTTCATCGAGATCTGCCTCGACGAGAGCGATGCGGTGTGGGTGATGCTGCACTCCGGTTCGCGCGGCACCGGCAACCTGATCGGCACCTACTTCATCGAGCTGGCGCGTCGCCAGCTGGAGAAGCGCGTACTGGGGTTCCATGTGCCCGACAAGGACCTCGCGTTCTTCATGGAGGGTGAGGACCTGTTCGCCGACTACGTCGAGGCGGTGTCGTGGGCGCAGGATTACGCTCGCGCGAACCGCGAGGCGATGATGACGCGCGTGCTGCACGAGATGCGCCACCGCCTGCCGAAGTTCCAGACGGACAAGACGGCGGTGAACTGCCACCACAATTACGTGCAGCGCGAGGACCATTTCGGCCAGTCGCTGCTGGTGACGCGAAAGGGCGCGGTCAGCGCACGCGAAGGCGAGCTGGGCATCATTCCCGGCAGCATGGGCGCACGCAGCTTCATCGTGCGCGGCAAGGGCAACGCGGACAGCTTCCACAGCTGCAGCCACGGCGCCGGCCGCGTGATGAGCCGCACCGCCGCGCGTGCGCAGATCACCCTGAAGCAGCACCGCGAGGCCACCGCGCACGTCGAATGCCGCAAGGACGCCGGCGTGATCGACGAGTCGCCCGCCGCGTACAAGGACATCGACGCGGTGATGGCGGCCCAGCGCGAGCTGGTCGATGTGGTGCACACGCTGCGACAAGTGGTGTGCGTTAAGGGGTGAGCGGCCGTGCTTGCGCGCCATGGCGCGCACGGCCGCGAACGCCCGGCCAAGGATGGTCGGGCCGGGCGTTCCGAAGCCGATGCGTGGCGCCATGGATGGCAACGACAACGTGATCGAAGACCTTGCTGACGCGGCACTGCCGCGTGGCCTGCCGAACGCCCGGCCATGGATGGGCTCATCCCACTGCTTGCGCGGCACTGCCGCGCAGTGGGATGAGCGGTCGGCCACGGATGGCCGGCCGGGGCGACCCGAAGCCGATCACGTGCCGCCATGGATGGCTGCGTCGTCGTCGAAGGCGATGCGTGCGCGGCGAGCCGCCCCCTCTCCCTGGCCGCTTCGCGGCCTGTCCCTCTCCCGCAAGGGGAGAGGGAACTGCTCCGCCGCTGCTACCGACGATCCCAGTCGTACACGGAAAACACGACCAGGCCGACGCCAAGGACCACGATCATCAAGCCGCCCACACGGCTCTGCGTCGGCGTGATGCGGTTGCTGCGTTCCGCGGTTCTTCCGGGGTAACTCCCCCTGTAACTGAAGACCGTGTACGTGTCCGTGAACTGCTGGTCGCGCGGATTGAGGACGAGCGAGGCGCCACCCAGCACGAGGACTCCACCGAGGACGACGCCTGTCCACGCGATGCGCTTGTACCAAGGGGTGCGGACGACTGGCATGGTGGGTTCGGCCCGTGTTTTCCGGACCGAACCTATCACGACATGTATCTGCAACGCGCTCCTACAGCTTCAACTGCCCCGCCTCCACCACCGGCTTTCCGTCCAGCGTGACCGACGCACCGGGCAGGAACACGACGATGCCGTAGGGCATGGAGTTCTCACCGCCGGCCCAGGCGTTGCCGCCAGTTCCCACGGTGACCGCGCCGGCGGGCATCCAGTTGCCGACCTGGCTCTTGGCCGGCAGCGTCACGTTCGGATTGATGCCGAAGTCGATGAAGCCGACGAGGTCCTTGCGCGCGTCGTCGACGGCGTCGTACTCGGCCTTGAAGGCGTCGTAACCCGGGCCCGAACCGGCCATCGAGGTGACCTTGCCGCCGCTCACGGTCAATGTGAGGTTGTCGATCGGCTTGCCCTGGTAGAACGAGCGCGTATGCACCAGCTTGCCTTCGGCGGTGCCGGGCACCGGCGTGGTGTAGACCTCGCCTGCAGGCAGGTACGCGGCCAATGCGGGGCCGCCGGCCTTGCGGTCGTCGTCGGAGATGATGCCGTCGCTCACCAGCACCTTGCGTCCTTGCAGACGCATCTTTAGATCGGTGCCATTGGGATGCGTGATGTGGATTTCGTTGCCGGCGGCGATGGCCTTGCGCACCTCTTCGCCGCGCGTCTGCAGTTGGCTGTAATCCAGGTTGACGCCATTCCAGAACGCGCTGGACAGCTCGTCCGGCGTCATGCCGTAGCGCTCGGCGCGCCATGGCGTGGGATACATGTTGTTGCCCACTTCCACCGTACGCACGTTGTGCTTCAGGAACGCCTGCCCGACCGGCTCATCGGCCTTCGCGCGCGCGGCCATGCGCTTGGGGTCGGCACCGTCGAACAGGTTCTCGCTGGACTGGTTGCCCAGGCTGATGACCACATCGACGATGTCGGCCAGCTTCAGCGCCATCGCATCGGATTGCGCGTCGTACTGCGCGGGGACGTCGAAGAACATGCGCTTGGACATGCGATCGCTGCTGTAGGTGACCAGCGGGAAGGCGCCGACCTTGCGCACGTTCACGGCGATGTTCTCGAGCAGTTCGGCGTCGCTCGGTCGTCCCATGATGAGGACGGTTTCGCCCTCGCGCACGCCAGCGGACTGGGTGACCAGACGCTGGGCCAGCTGCTCCAGATCGGTGGGCGCCTTCGCAGCGGGTGGCGCTGGCGCGGCGGCAGGTGCGGCTTCGGGCGCCGCCGCGGTGGCTGGCGCGTTGGAAGCGGACGTACTTGAGGGCTCAGCGGGACGTTGGCAGGCGGCCAGTGCGACGCACAGGGCGATGGACAGACCGGCCGCGAGGGGGAATCGGTTCATGGCGGGGCCTCACCCCCGGTCACGGTCCGGGGTGCCAGAACCAACGTGCATGCACGCCGCGGACGGTCACCGTCCGGCGGGAGGTCCGGTCAGGCCATGTGCAGGGGCCCGGAGGCGCGCATCAGGCGCCCCATCCCCTGCCACAGCGCCGATACGACCAGGCAGGCGACCAGCAACCCACCCCAGCCGCTGGACTGCGCGGACATCGAAGGCCACAGCTCCGCGAACGCCGGCACCCAGTCCGCGCCGTACACCCCGACCGCCACCGCGGCCACGGCCGCCAGCAGCAGGCCCAGTCCGCGCAACAGCCAGAACTCGACGCGCTCGCCGAACTGCTGTGCGCGTTCGACGTGCGCCACGATCTGCGCGGTGAGGTCGAACGGTGGTGGCTCCATCGCTGGCGTGCGCAGCGCGCGCGCGATCAGGCGGTATTCGGCCAGGCGCGCATCTTCCGGGTCCAGCGGCAGACCGCGGCGTTCCTGTTCGATCGCGCGCTCCTGCGCCAGCCACTCGGCGTCCAGGCGCTGCCGGTCGGCGTGCGACAGGGGGCGCTGCGGGAATCGGTCGTTCGGCGTGTTCATGCGATGGCTCCCATCCGGGCCTGCAGGCGTTCGCGCAGACGCGCCCTGGCCCGGAACAGATGGCTCTTGATCGTACCCTCCGCCATGCCCGTGATGCGGGCGATCTCGACGATGGGTACCTCGTCCAGGTGATACAGCGTGAGCAGCGTCCGTTGCATCGGCGGCAGGGCCTCGATCTCCTCGTGCAGCCCGGCGGCGATCTCGGCATCGGCGCAGGCGCCTTCCAGATCGAAGCCGTCGCCGACCTGGTCCAGCAGCGACAGGCCGTCGTCCTCGCTGTCGGCCGGCATTTCGGCGATGGCGATTCGGCGCTTTTCCAGGTGCCGCTTGGCCACCGAATAGGCCACCTGCCCGATCCACGACTTCAGCGCGCTCTCGCCCCGGTACTGGTGCAGGCACTGGTGCACGCGCAGGAAGGTTTCCTGGCACAGCTCGCGGGTGTCCTCCGGGTTGCGCACCATGCGGGCGATGATGTGCCAGCACAGGCCCTGGTACTCGCGCACGAGGCGTTCGAACGCGCCGGGCACGTTGCCCAGCACGGCATCGACCTGCCTGCGGTCATCCTCGGTCACGCGAATTCACCGGTCATGTTCCTGTGGATACGCTCAGGGGCCGGATGGTTGCAACGCCGTCTTCACAAGTCCGGTGCAACCGTCCGGCGGCTCCCGGTATCTGTGTCCACAAACCCGAGGACCCAACCGAGAGACCGACGCCATGGCATTCGAGATCCTGATCCCGATCACCCTGTTCATCTGCATCACCTACGCCATCAAGGTGGTGGTGGATGCCCGCACCCGCGCCAAGCTGATCACCGGCAACGGTTCGGAGGAACTGATCCGCACGATGGTGCAGGCCGAGGCGCTGCAGCGCCGCCACGCCTCTCTGCGCTGGGGCATCCTGCTGCTGGCGCTGGGCATCGGCTTCGGCATGATCGAAGGCTTCGGCTGGCGCGACGTCACGCCGGGCGTGGTCGCCGTGCTGCTGGGCGTGACCGGTGCGGGCAACCTGCTGGCCTACGTGGCCTCGCGCAAGCTGGGCTGACCGCACACCCTCAGCGCCGGTCCAGCGTCGTGCGCAGGACCGGCACCGTGGTGACATCGTCCACGCCCTTGAACGAGACCACGCGTTCGCGCAGGTCGGCCAGCTCCGTGGGCGTGTCCGCCTGCACCAGCACCAGCAGGTCGAGTTCGCCCGCGACGCTGTGGCACAGCTTCACCTGCGGCAACTGCGCGAGCAGTGGCATCACGTCGTCGCAACTGAAACCGTCGGCGTAGCGCAGCATCAACCAGGCCTGCAGCGGGTCGCCGCCGCTACCCAGGCGCACCGTGTACTGCGCGATCACGCCCGCGTTTTCCAGGCGTTGCAGCCGTTCCTGCACGGTGCTGCGGCCCAGTCCCACGGCCTTGGCCAGCGCGACCGTGGACAGGCGCGCATTGTCCTGCAGCAGGGCGATGAGCTGGCGGTCGGTGGCGTCGAGGGTCTTCATGCACGTGGCCATGCCGGCGTGACCGGCATTGTGCCGGGTTGAGACCGGCGCAGGCGAGCGCGCATCGTGACGCCTTTCCACGCAGGACATTCGCATGAACCTCGACGTGCGCACCGCGCTCATTCCCATCGATGTGCAGCAGGGCTTCGACTTCCCGCCGTGGCCGCCGCGCAACAATCCGGCGATGGAAGCCAACGGCCTTCGACTGCTCGACGCATGGCGTCGCGCGCGACTGCCGTTGATCCATGTGCGGCACGATTCAGTCGTGCCCGGCTCCACGCTGGCGCCCGGTCATCCCGGCAATGCGCATCGGCCCGGGTTCGTTCCGCTGGAGGACGAAGCGCTGGTGACCAAGTCGGTCAACGCCGCCTTCATCGGCACCGACCTGGACCTGCGCCTTCGACGGCTTGGCGTGGATACGGTGGTGCTGTTCGGCATCAGCACCGACATGTGCGTGTCCACGACGGCGCGCGTGGCCGCGAACCTGGGCTATCGCACCGTGGTCGTCGGCGATGCCTGCGCGTGTTTCGATCTTGCGGACGCGGACGGCTCGGTGATTCCCGCCGACCAGATCCAGCGTGCGCACCTGGCCACGCTGCGCGCGGAGTTCGCGACGGTGATGGATACCGATGAGGTGATCGGGGTGCTGCCTGAGTGGATCACGACCTGAAAGCGCGCGGCCATCTCCACCAGTGATCTTCCTCGTGGATGCCTGAGTCCCGTTCGTCCTGAGCGTAGGCGCGCAGCGCCGGAGTCGAAGGATGAAGTCGCGACCATCGCATCCCATCCGCCCTTCGACTTCGCTTCGCTACGCTCAGGGTGAACGGTGATCGGCCTGCGGTCGACAAAAGAAAAAGCGGGCTGAACTCGCGTTCCGCCCGCTCTGTCTTCCACCAATCGCCGATGAAACCTTACTTGCGATCAGCCGCCGTCTTGTCGCGCGCGCCGCGGAACTCGCTCGACGCATCCCAGTTCGGCCACGCGTCCGAGTCGGCCAGGTCGCGGCCCACGGTGTAGAGCAGTCCCAGGTCGCGCGCCATGCCGGTGAAGGCCCAGTCGGCTTCCCACTGGTCGGCCGGCTGGTGGTAGCGGTCGGCGACGTAGGCGTCTTCCATCTTCTTGCCGGCTTCCAGGCCGCCGTCGACCAGGTCGTTGCCCGAACCGAACGAGATCGCCGGCACGCCGCGCTTGGCGAACGGGAAGTGGTCAGAGCGGAAGAAGTGGCCCGCTTCCGGCTTCGGATCGGTCACGTAGGCCAGGTTCCACTTCTGCCCGGTGGCCACCAGCTGGTCGAGCAGTTCCTGCTTGGCGCTGCCGGAGGTGGTGAAGTTGCGCGCCGGCCCGTGCGGATCAAGTGCGTCCATGTTGAGCACGGCCACGGTCTTGCCCAGCGGGTACAGCGGCTTGGACGCGTAGTACTCCGAACCCAGCAGGCCCTTTTCCTCCGCGGTGACGGCCAGGAACACGATGGAGCGATCCGGCTTGGGCGCCTTGGCGAACGCGCGACCCAGTTCGATCAGCGCGGCGGTGCCGGTGGCGTTGTCGACGGCGCCGTTGTAGATCTTGTCGCCCTTCGCATCCGGCTGGCCCACGCCGAGATGGTCCCAGTGCGCGGAGTAGATGACGGTCTCGTCCGGACGCTTGGCGCCGTCGAGACGGCCGACGATGTTGTGCGAGGTGATGATCTCGCGGTTGACGTCGTACTTGGCGTTCAGCGTGACGCCCTTGAGCTCGACCGGCTTGAATGCACGCGTCTTCGCCTGCGCCTTCAACGCGTCGAAATCCAGGCCCGCCTGCTTGAACAGGTCCACCGCGAAATCGCGCTGGATCCAGCCTTCCATCCGCGGATGGACCGAGGCCGGCTTGTCGCGCACGACATCGAACATCGTGTTGGTGTTGGAGTTCTTGACCGTGGCCCAGCCGTACGACGCCGGTTCGGTCTCGTGCACGATCAGCAGGCCCAGCGCGCCCTGGCGGGCGGCTTCTTCGTACTTGTAGGTCCAGCGACCGTAGTAGGTCATGGCCTTGCCGCCGAAGTCGCCTTCACCGCCCTCGAAGTCGGGGTCGTTGATCAGCACGACGGCGATCTTGCCCTTCAGGTCCACGCCCTTGAAGTCGTCCCAGTCGCGTTCCGGCGCGTTGACGCCGTACCCGGCGAACACGAGCGGTGCATTGGCGATGTTGATGGCGGTCGCACCGTCCTGCGCGGCGCGCACGGCGATCTGCTCGCCCTGCGTCAGCGGCTGCGGTTTGCCCTTCACCTTCACCGACAGTTGCGGCGTGCCCTTGATCTCCGCGCGTGCCAGCGGCACGGCCTGCGTCCATTCGCGCTTGCCGTCCTTGAGATCGCCGCCCGGCTGCAGGCCCGCGGCCTTCATCTGCGCGACCACGTAATCGACGGTCTTGGTTTCGCCAGCGGTGGCCGGGCCACGGCCTTCGAATTCGTCCGAGGACAGGACCTTCACGTCCTGCGACAGCCGCTGCGGATCGATATCGGGAACGGCGGGCTTGTGGGCGAGCGCCGGTTGGAGGGCGGCGGAAAGGGACAGCGCGAGCAGCGATACGGCCGGTAGCTTCATGGGACACCTGTGCGGGAATGCCGGCCGATAGTAAGGAGCCCCGGGCGCCGCCGCCAGCCAACCGGAGACACCCCCTTCATGAATGTGGAGCCCTCCCGGGAAGGAGGGCTCCACGGACGTCCAGGCTTTGCCGGATGAGGCGCCTGGTCAGTCCTTTTCCTTGCCGATGACCTTGCCCGTGGCGGGATCGAGCTTCAGCTCGACATCCTTGCCAGCGGGGTCGTCGGCTTCGGCGTTCCAGATTCCGTCTTCGAAGTCGACGTCGTGCACGTTGGTGTAGCCGGCGGCGGACAGTCTCGCGCGCACATCGGCTTCGCTGAGGTTGGCGATCTGTTCGTCCGGGTAGACGCGCCCGGTCTTCGCATCCAGGCGCACGTCGACGTGGTTGCCTTCGGCGCTGCGCGCGTCGGCCTTCCACACGCCGTCCTCGAACTTCACGTCGTTGACCCTGGTGTAGCCCTGTTCGGTCAGGCGCGCGCGCACCTGTGCCTCGGTCAACGGTTCCTTCGGCGCTGCAGCCTGCGCGGGCGCCGCGCCGGCGACGAACAGCAGCGCACCCAGCATCACGGAATTCTTCATCGTTGGTCCTCGCTTGTGGCAGGGGACTGGAGTCTTGTGCGCGCGTCGCGAACTGGGAGTGAATCCGGCAACGTGCGCTCGGACGCGGCTCAGCATGGTGATCGCACGGTGAAAGGCGACGGTGGAACCCAGTGTTGTCGCCTCGCGGGTGGTTCATCGCGCGCGAGTGCCGCACACTGCGCAGCGTGCGCATGCTCCCGCGCTGCGCCCCTCCCCCGCATGCTCGCGTCCGTTCCGGGCGCCAACGGAATATTCCCTCATGGATGCCAACGTCGCCCTCGCCGCCCCGCTCGTCCGCCCGTTGTGGCGCGATCGCGCACTGGTGCTCGCGGGCATCGCGATGTCGGCGTTCAACCTGCGTACCGCGGTGACGTCACTGACGCCCCTGCTCGAAAGCCTGGGGCAGACCTTCGGTTTCGGCGCGACCATGACGGGCGTGCTCGGCATGGTGCCGACTGCGGCGTTCGCGCTGTTTGGTGTGGTCACGCCGGCTATCGCGCATCGCCTTGGCCTGGAGCGCACGGCGCTGCTGGCGATGCTGTTGGCCGCACTGGGCCTGCTGGCGCGGGCGTTCGTTGGCGATGTCTCGATGCTGCTGGTGACGTCGGCGCTGGCGTTGTCGGGCATGGGCATGGGCAACGTCGTGCTGCCGCCGCTGGTGAAACGCTACTTCGCCGACCGCATCGGCACCGTCAGCACGATGTACATCGCCGTGCTGCAGCTGGGCACCATCCTTCCCGCACTGCTGGCGGTGCCGCTGGCGCAGAGCGCGGGGTGGCGCGTGTCGCTGGGCGCGTGGTCGCTGCTTGCCGCCGCGGCCGCGATGCCGTGGATCGGCGTGCTGTGGATGGAGCGGCACGGCCGTTCACGACAGGCGCAGGCATTGGCGCACGCGCACGACTGCGCCGTGGTGGCGGGCGACGAGGCGCCCGAGCTTGCCTGCACGCGTCGCGTCGGCCAGGTGTGGCGCTCGCCGGTGGCGTGGGGCCTGACGCTGATGTTCGGCATGACCTCGCTGACGACGTATTCGATGTTCACCTGGCTGCCGAAGCTGCTGACCGAAGCCGGCGGCACGCGCGCGCTGGGCGGCAGCATGGTCGCGCTGTTCTCTACGATGGGCCTGCTGAGCGCGCTGCTGCTGCCGGCGCTGGCGGTGCGCATCGCCAACCCGTTCCCGCTGGTGCTGGGCTGCGTGCTGGCCTATCTGGGCGCATTCGCCGGCCTGCTGACGGCGCCGATGGCCGCGCCGCTGTTGTGGGTCGCGCTGCTCGGACTGGGGCCCAGCACGTTTCCGCTGTCGCTCACGTTGATCAACCTGCGCACGCGCACGCCCGACGGGTCCTCGCGACTGTCCGGCTTCGTGCAGGGCGTGGGTTACAGCCTGAGCTGCCTGGGGCCGCTGCTGTTCGGCTGGCTGCACGAGATCAGCCACGGCTGGTCGTGGCCGTTCGCATTCCTCGCCTTCTGCCTGCTCGTGCTGGCCTGGGGCGGCTGGATGGCGAGCCGTCCGCGCATGCTCGAGGACACCTGGTAGCGCGCATCGCACCGCACGCGACCGGCGCGCCCGGCGGTGAGTGCGGGTAACCTGTCGCCGCCATTCCCTCGCCGCGATCCATGCCCCTGCGCACCATCAACGCCGCCCGCTACGTCACGCCGCTGCGCGAAGGCGGTTCGCTGCCCGCCGTCATCGAGGGCGATGACGATGGGCTGTACGTGCTGAAGTTCCGCGGCGCAGGCCAGGGCCCGAAGGCGCTGGTCGCCGAACTGGTCGCCGGCGAGATCGCGCGCGCGCTCGGCCTGCCGATGCCGGAGCTGGTGTTCGTCGAACTCGACGCCGAACTGGCGCGCACCGAGCCCGATCCGGAAATCCAGGAGCTGATCCGCGCCAGCGAAGGCCTCAACCTCGCCCTCGATTACCTGCCGGGCGCGATCAATTTCGACCCCGTCGCCGAGCAGGTGCCGGGCGCGCTGGCCTCGGAGATCGTGTGGTTCGACGCGTTCGCCAGCAACGTGGACCGCAGCTTCCGCAATCCCAACCTGCTGGTCTGGCACCGCAAGCCGTGGCTGATCGACCACGGCGCCGCGCTGTATTTCCATCATGGCTGGGACGGGTCGCCCACGCACGCCGACAGTGCGTTTCCGATGATCCGCGAACATGTCCTGCTGGCGCAGGCCGACGACATCGCCGGCGCGGATGCGCGCCTGGCACCGACGCTGTCGCGCGGGACGTTCGAATCGATCCTGGCGCAGGTGCCCGACGCCTGGCTGGTCGGCGCCGACACGCCACGCGATCCGGCCGAGCACCGCGCGGCCTACGTCGAACATTTCCTGCAGCGCCTGGCGCATCGCCAGCGCTTCGTCGAGGAGGCGATCCGTGCACGCGCCTGACACGCCCCGCAGCCGCGACACCTACGACTACGCGGTGATCCGCGTGGTGCCGCGCGTGGAGCGCGAGGAATTCGTCAACGTCGGCGTCATCCTGTCGTGCCCCACGGCGAAGTTCCTGGAGGCACGCATCGAAGTGGACGAGGCGCGCCTGCGCGCGATCGATCCCGACATCGACCTGGAGACCGTGCGCCGGCACCTCGCCGCGATCGAGGCGATCTGCGCCGGCGGCCCGGGCAGCGGCCCCATCGGCCTGCTGCCGCAGCGCGCGCGCTTCCACTGGCTCACTGCCAAGCGCAGCTCGATCATCCAGACCTCACCGGTGCACCTGGGACGCTGCACCGCGGCGGGTTCCTCGCTGGAACACCTGATGGACACGATGGTGCGCGTGCGGCGCTGAGGTGGACGCCCTGGCTGTCCGCCTGAAAAAGAAAAAGCCCGGCCGAAGCCGGGCTTTCTCGTGTCGTTCAGCGATCGCTTAGAGCGGCTGCACGGCGTCGGCCTGCAGGCCCTTCTGGCCCTGCACGACGGTGAAGGTCACCTTCTGGCCTTCCTGCAGGCTCTTGAAGCCCGAGCCCTGGATCGAACGGAAGTGGACGAACACGTCGTCTCCGTTCTCACGGCTGATGAAGCCGAAGCCCTTGGCATCGTTGAACCACTTGACGGTACCGGTTTCACGGTTCGACATTTCTTTGCTCCTTGTAACGGATGAATGGGCCGCACGAGGCGGCATAAGCTGGTTGCAAGGAGAAAGCGAGGTGCAACGATGATGGATCGGAATCTACATCGGGTCACGATCACAGTGACCCTTGGCGAACACAGCGTTGCGAACGGTAGACGGTTGTTGCCCCCGATGCAATGGCTGGAGGTACCGCCCGTTCATATTTTCCCCATTCAGGGGTCGCAGGCCCCCCGATGACGCCCCCGGACTGCCCATGACGGTGTACGTCGATGATGCGGTGCACCTTTGGCGCGGCCGCCGCTGGGCCCACCTGATGGCCGACACGCTGGACGAGCTGCACGCCATGGCCGAGCAGCTGGAGATCCCGCGCCGGGCCTTCCAGAACAAGACCTCCGGGGCGCACTACGACGTCCCCGCCGAGCTGCGCGAGCGGGCGATCGCGCTGGGCGCGGTCGCCATCTCCCGCCACCGCGACCGCGAACAGGTGCGCGCCGTGATCCGCGTCGCCCGCCTGCAGGGGCGGGGCGAACATTCCTGACCCCCTCGTGGCGCGCCCGGCGGGATACTGCAGCCCCCGCCCCCAGGACCCTCCTCACATGAAGCTTCGACAGCTCGCCTGTGCCGGCCTGCTCGCCTGCGCTGGCCTGGCGCCGGTCGCCGCGCAGCAACCCGCCGCGCCCGCGGCCGCCACGGCGCCCGCCCGCGACATCGACCCGAACACGCTGGCCAACGCAGGGCTGCAGGTCGCCCAGCTGATCGACACCGCGCGCGCTGGCGAGGTATGGGACGGCGCCTCGGCATTGGCCAAACGCAGCGTGGACCGCAAGACGTTCGTCGACACCATCGCCACGCAGCGCAAGCCGCTGGGTGCGGTGACCTCGCGGCGCTGGACCGCGGTCAGCCGTCACTCCACTCCGGGGGCTGCCAACCTTCCGGCGGGGATGTACGCCAACGTCGAGTTCGAGACCCGCTTCGCCGGCAACCGCACGGGGTATGAGCTGGTCTCCTTCCGCCAGGACGAGGACGGCACCTGGCGTCTGAGCGGCTACGTCCTCAAGTAGGCCGCGCGCCAAAGGCGGTGGGCGCACGTATCCTTATGCGCCCGCCGGCCCGGCCGCGCGGCCCGCAGTCCCGACGGAACCGACCATGACCGACACCCCGCCCGACCGCCTCTCCAACGACCCGCGCAGCCCGCACTACGACGAAGCCACGCTCGAGCGCGGCATCGGCATCCGTTTCAACGGCGTGGAGCGCACCAACGTCGACGAGTACTGCGTCAGCGAAGGCTGGGTCCGCCTGCCCGTGGGCAAGTCACTGGATCGTCGTGGCAATCCAATGACGATGAAGGTCAGCGGTACGGTCGAAGTCTGGTTCAAGACCTGACGCGTCGCCGGGCGACAGCCCGGCCAGATAGCGCTCCGGGTCGACGCGTTCGCCGGCCCGCCGCATCTCGAAGTGCAGGTGCGGCCCGGTCGCGTGTCCGGTGGCCCCCATGCGCGCGATTTCCTGCCCTGCGCGCACGACGTCGCCCTTGTGCACGTCCAGGCGGCTGTTGTGGGCGTACAGCGTGACGCAGCCGTCGCCGTGGTCGACCTGCACCACGTTGCCGTAGTCCGCGCGGAAATCGGCCTCCACCACCACACCGTCGGCGACGGCATGGATCGGCGTACCCACCCGCCCACCGAAATCGATCCCGGTGTGGAAATGCGCGCCTCGATGGAACGGGTCGTGGCGTTCGCCGAATCCGGATGTCACGCGCACCTCATCCACGGGCCAGCGGCTGGGTAGTTCATTCGTCCCGGGTCGCACGTCCTGCCGCGGCATCGTCGAACGCTCCACCGCTGGCAACCGCGGCGGCGAAGGCAGGTGCGGCGCGAACTGCAACGCTGCCGAACGATGGCGCGCGTGCGCGCTGACCGGTACCGCTGACCCACCGCATGCCACGAGCATGGCGACGAACAGCACGCGGGCCACCCGGCGGCGGGCGCATGGGGAAACAAGGAAGGGCATCGCGAAATCTCTGGGCGGGGGAGCGGCGGATTCCCCGAACCGCATTCGCCAGCCCCATGGGATTCCTCCCAAAGCCATGGGTCGCCCGCCGTGAGTCCGATTCAGGTCATCCATTCGTGTGGCCGGGATTCAGGCTTTGACCGCAGCGAACTGGCGGCTGTACGTCGCAAGGCGCCTGCCTTGGCAGTTCGAGCGGCCGGGCGGACAATGCCTTTCATCGGCCACCTGCGGAGCGCGCCATGAACCTGCGGCCTCTCCTTCTTGCTCTCGCACTGCTCGCCGCTGTCGGCGCCGCCGACGCGCGCGTGCGCAACGTCACCGACGCCAACGCCCCACGCGCACTGCCCACCGAAGGGCCGGTCAGCGTGCGCTGGGGAGACCCGGCGAAGTTCAGCGAAGTGCGCTACAGCGGCAATCGCACCGAAGCCGCGCGTGGCAACTGGGTCGAGGAACTGGCGGTCTACCTGCGCGATCGGGCTGCCACTCGATTGCCCGAAGGCCAGCGACTGGACGTCGACATCGTCGACATCCGCCGTGCCGGCGCCTATGAACCCTGGCGCAGTCCGGACCTCCAGTTCACCCGCATCATCCGCGACCTGTATCCGCCACGCATGACGCTCAACGTCACGCTCACCGGCGCGGACGGCCAGGTCATCACGCAGGGCGAACGCACACTGCGCGACTCCGCCTTCCTGATGGGCGATTCGCCCAACGACAGCGATCCGCTGCGTTTCGAGAAGCGCATGATCGACCGCTGGTTGCGCCAGGAGCTTTCGCCCGGCGCGTGAGTGTCGTCAGGCCTTGAGTTTCCATCCGGTGCGGAAGATCCACCACACCACGGCCAGGCACAGGACGAGGAAGCCCAGGATCGCCGCCGCGCTGACGCCGACATTGACGTCGGAGATGCCGTAGAAGCTCCAGCGGAACCCGCTGATCAGATACACGACCGGGTTGAACAGCGCGATCTTCTGCCACACCGGCGGCAGCATGTTGATGGAATAGAACGCGCCGCCCAGGAACGTCAGCGGCGTCACGACCATCAACGGCACCAGCTGCAGGCGCTGGAAGCTGTCGGCCCACAGGCCGATGATGAAGCCGAACAGGCTGAAGGTCAGCGCGGTCAGAACGAGGAAGCACAGCATCCAGAACGGATGCTGGATGCCGTACGGCACGAAGAAGCGCGCGGTGACCAGAATCAGCGTGCCCAGCATCAGCGACTTGGTCGCTGCCGCGCCGACGTAGCCGATCACGATCTCCATCGCCGACACCGGCGCGGACAGCAGCTCGTAGATCGTGCCCGCCCACTTGGGCATGTAGATGCCGAAGGACGCGTTGGAGATGCTTTCGCTCAGCAGCGACAGCATGATCAGGCCGGGGATGATGAAGGCGCCGTAGCTCACGCCGTCCACCTCGCCCATGCGTCCGCCGATCGCCGCGCCGAACACCACGAAATACAGCGACGTGGACAACACCGGCGAGACGATGCTCTCCATCAGCGTGCGGAAGGTGCGGGCCATCTCGAAGCGGTAGATGGCGCGGATCGCGTGGAGGTTCATGCGCGCGCCTCCCGGCCCCTGTGCACCAGGCTGACGAAGATCTCCTCGAGCGAACTCTCGCTGGAGTGCAGGTCCTTGAAGTCGATGCCCTGGTCGTGCAGCCGGCGCAACAGCGCGGCGATGCCGGTCTCTTCCGCCTGCGCGTCGAAGGTGTAGACCAGGGTGGCGCCGTCGCCAGTGAGTTCCAGCGGATACGACGAAAGCCCTTCAGGGATGCGTTCCAGCGGCGCCTGAAGCTGCAGGGTCAGCTGCTTCTTGCCGAGCTTGCGCATCAGCGTGGCCTTGTCCTCGACCAGGATGAGCTCGCCCTTGTTGATCACGCCGATGCGGTGGGCCATGTCCTCGGCCTCCTCGATGTAGTGCGTGGTCAGGATGACGGTGGTGCCGTTCTCGCGCAGTCGCCGCACCATTTCCCACATGTCGTGGCGCAGTTCGACGTCGACGCCGGCGGTCGGTTCGTCCAGGAACAGGATCGAGGGCTCGTGCGCGAGTGCCTTGGCGATCAGCACCCGGCGCTTCATGCCGCCGGACAGCGTCATGATCTTGTTGTCCTTCTTGTCCCACAGCGACAGGTCGCGCAGCACCTTCTCCAGGTACGCGTCGTCGCGCGGCTTGCCGAACAGGCCACGCGAGAAACGCATGGTCGCCCACACGCTCTCGAACGCGTCCGTCGACAGCTCCTGCGGCACCAGTCCGATCTTCATCCGCGCGGCACGGTAGTCGCGCACGATGTCGTGCCCGTCGGCGCTGACGCTGCCGGCGCTGGCGTTGACGATGCCGCAGATGATGCTGATCAGCGTGGTCTTGCCCGCGCCGTTGGGGCCGAGCAGCGCGAAGATCTCGCCGCGCCGGATCTGCAGGTCGATGGTCTTGAGCGCCTGGAACCCCGACGCGTAGGTCTTGGTCAGTCCACGCACGTCGATGATGGGGTCGTGCACGGAAGTGTCCGCCTTCGGCGTCATGCCGGAATTCCTGTTCGTGTGTCGAATCCGCGGCATCGTACCGGAAGGGCCGCGTGCAGCCCGTTTGCCATGGGCGCGATCAACCCAGCCTACCCAGGCTGCGCGATGCCGGCACCGTGCAGGTCGCGCGGGCGAGCAGCGCGCGCACGCCGGGCAGCACCAGCCACGCGGTGGGCAACGCCACGGCGAAGGCGACCGGCCAGCCGTGCAGCCACGCCTCCATCAAGCCGGGCCCGAAGCCGCGGTGCAGCGCGGTCATGGCGAAACTCATCACGCCCGACATCAGCGTGACCACCAGTGGGACGAAAGCGAACTGGGCCTGGCGCGGCGAAAGCATGGGGGCGCTCCTTGCGGGGACTCTGGAAGGGAACATCGGGGGAGGTGTCAGGGTAGGCATCGACGACGCCCGCGATAAGCCGGTGCGATGGGGAAGGATCATCCCGTGAACGGGCGAATCGTCGAATGCCGCTGCGCGCGCAAGGCAGACGCGCGCACATGCGCCACAATGCCGGTTCCCCATCCGTCCCCTGCCGAGAACGCGATGAAATTCCTGTTGATGATCTACACCGATCCTGAATTGATGAGCGCACTGCCCGAGGGCGAGTTCGACCGCCTGATGCGCGGTTGCCTGCAGAAGGCCGACGAATTGCGCGCCGCCGGCGTGCTGCTGGATTCGCAACAACTCGAGGAACCGGTGGCGGCACGCTCCGTGCGCACGCGCAACGGCTCGACGGCGGTGATCGACGGCCCCTTCGCCGAGGCCAAGGAAGTCTTCGCCGGCTTCAACCTGATCGAGGCGGCGAACATGGACGAAGCACTGCGCATCGCGCATTCGTTCCCGTGGTCGCGGACCGGCTCGATCGAAGTGCGCCCCGTGCGCGACATGGCGCTGGTGCGCGAGCGCGTCGGCGCCTGAGTGCGACGGCGCGTCTCGCCTGGTGCGACGCGCGCCCGCAACACTGGCCACCTCCTCGTCAGGGAGATCCCGGGCGGCGCGCGGACTGGGCCCCGCGCGTCGCCCTGGTTTTATCAGGTCCGATGCGGCGACCGCCGCGGCCTTCGGCATCGGCGCAAGGCGTGGAAGCGCTTACCTGAGGCCGACATGAAGCCAACCGCGCCGGAACGGCGACGTGCGTCAAGGTTTGGTGAAGTCCCGGCTTGCCATATCGTGGCATCACGGCAGGATCGATCCCACGCGGCACCCGTTCAGCCGCACCAACAGGGGATCCCATGAAGCACCTGCTGTCCGCACTCGTGATCGGCTTCCTGGCGCTGTCGCCGGTGGTGGCCTCGGCCCACGACAAGCACCACGACCACGACCGTCATCATCACGACGACGATCACGATCACGACCACGGTCGCAAGCGTGGCCATGACAAGCACGACTACCGCCGCGGCGTGGTGTACGTCGAGCGTCGCGTCTATGTGGACGACTACCCGCGCTACGAGCTGCACGCCCCGCCGCCGGGCCATCGCTGGGTGCGCAGCGACGACGGTCGCTACGTGCTGATCGCGGTCGCGACCGGCATCATCGCGGACGTCCTGCTGCACCACTGATCCTGGCCGCATCGGACCACCAGAACCCCCGCCCTGAGCGGGGGTTTTTCGTTTCCACGGGCCGCGCTGCGGGTGCGCGGTAACGCATGCCTCACGCGCCGGTGCGGCACCTCTAACGTCCGCGCCCCTAAGGTGACGCGTACTCCACACACGAAGAGCCATCGATGCGAGCGGACAAACAGAAAGCCGGCGCGCGTCGCAAGCCGGCGACGAAGACCGAGCGTGCACCGGCCAAGCCGGCGCACGCGGCCGAAGTGAAACCCAAACCCGCGTCGGACGAACGGACCACGGAACGGGTGATGCGCCATCGCGACGGCCATACGCTGCACTGAAGCCCCGCACGCCGGCCACACTTCTTCTTCACGGTTTCTTGCCCAGAGTGAACGGCACTCAACGCCGCGGCCCCAGCCGCGGCGGTCGTCCACCCAAGGAGAGACCCCTGTGATGACGCATCGGCTGCCCCTGGTTCCGCTTGTCCTCGCCCTCGCACTGGGCGTCGGCTGCTCCACGACGACACCGGCCGACGCCGGCCCGCAGGAAGTCGCCGCCGTGCAGCTGACGGTGGAAGGCGAGGTCACGAAGATCGACACGCCCTCACGCCTGATCACCGTGCGCGGGCCTGAGGGCAACGAGGTCGAAGTGCACGCGGACGACACGGTGCGCAACTTCAGCCAGGTGCGCGTGGGCGACCGCGTCACGCTGGACTACCTGCGTTCGGTGACGGTGGACATCCAGCCGGCCGGCAGCGCCGAACCCGGCGCCTACATCAAGCAGAAGCAGGACATCGCCAAGACCGGCGAGCGTCCGCGCGTGGGCGCGGCGGAAATCGTCACTGTGCTGGCGCCGATCCGCGCGATCGACCTGGCGAACAACACGGTCACCGTCGAAGGGCCGCGCGGCAACGTGGTGACGCTGGACGTGGTGAAGCCCGAACACCGCGCGCGCCTGCCCCAGCTGAAGGTCGGCGACATGCTGCGCATCGCCTTCACCGAAGCGGCCGCCGTACGGGTCACGCCGAAGGGAGGCTGACGCGTCACGGACGTGGGCAGGACGGCATCGCGCCGCCCTGCCCCGCCGTCACGAAGCCACGGGGTACGGGCCTTCCTCGAACACCTGGCCGTGATATCCCTTGCTGCCCACGGCTTCGGCCAGCGGGCTGCGGAAATCCGCATCGCGCCGCAACGCATCCAATGCCGACGCGAAGTCGTAGCGCGGCTGCCAGCCCAGCGCGTGGCGGGCGCGGGCGTTGTCGTACACGCGATCGACGTGGGGAAACTGACGCCAGCCACGCGCCGCGTACAGCGCGGCGGCCTCGGGGAAGCGCCGTGCCACCACCGCGGGCGCATCGCGGCGCAGTTCCGGAAGGTCTTCGCGCGTGAAGGGCGTGGTCGAGGAAATGATGTAGCGGCCGAAACCGATGGCGCGCGCACGCTCCACCGCCAGCAGGTGCGCGCTGACCGCATCCTCGATGTCCACGCGGCGGTACAGCAGTTCATTCACCTGCGCGTTCGCGGTGGAATAGCCGTTGCGCACGTCGATGCTGTCGTCGGGCTCGGGGAAGAAGCGCGAAGTGCGCAGGACCACCACCGGCAGGCGACGCTTGCGATGGAACAGCTCGCACAGCAGCTCCGCCGAGAGCTTGGTCACGCCGTAGATGTTCTTCGGGATCGGCACGACGTCTTCATCGATCCATGCCGCCGGCGCGCCCGGCGCGGGCGTGAGCGCGGCGCCGAAGGTGCTGGTGGTGCTGGTGAAGACGAACGATTCCACGCCAGCCGCGACCGACTCCTCCAGCAGCGTGAGCGTTCCGCTCACGTTGGTGTCGATGAATTCCTGGTGCGGATGCGTGGCCACGTGCGGCTTGTGCAGCGTGGCGACGTGGATCACCGAACGCACGCCGCGCAGGTGGCGTCGCACGAAGTCGCGATCGACGATGGAGCCGACGTGGTCGGTGAAGGCGGATGGCTTGATGTCGATGCCGACCGCGGCGCGCCCGGCGGCGCGCAACTGCCGCATCAGCGCTTCGCCCAGATGGCCGGCGCTGCCGGTCACGAGAAGGGTCATGGCGGAAATCCCGATGACGTGGGGAGTTTCATTATGCCCATCGTGGCCTCGCGTGCCTGGCTCACTCCCGCGATGCGGCCATCAGGTACGCCGGCCGTTCCCCGGACAGGCTGGCCTTCACCTGTCGCGACGTCTCGTCCGCCAGCACTTCGGGCAGATCGTTCCGCACCGCATGGACGATCTGCGCGGCCACGTCGTGGGGCGACACCTTGGGAACGTCCACGCCGGCGGTCATGTCGGTATCCATCAGGCCGATGTGCACGCCGACCACCTTCGTGCCCTGCGCGGCCAGTTCGTTGCGCAGGCCGTTGGTCAGCGACCACGCGGCCGCCTTGGAGATGCAGTACGTCGACGTGCCCGGCAGGCTGATCCAGCTCAGCACGGACAGGACATTCACGACCGTGCCGCCGCCATTGGCGGCCAGTCGCGGGGCGAACGCGGCGGTCATGCGCCATGGACCGAACAGGTTGGTCGCCAGCTCATCGCGCGCCCTCTGCTCGCCCTCGTCCGACAACAGCACACCGGAGCGGCTGATGCCGGCGTTGTTGACCAGCACGTTGACGTCGGCGCAGTCGCGCGCGGCCGCGGCGATGCTGTCGGGCGAGGTGACGTCCAGCGCGATGGGCACCACCCCTTCGGCGGCGATCGAGGCCGGATCGCGCGCGGCCGCGTAGATCTTCTTCGCACCGGCCTGCCGGAAGGCATCGACCAGCGCGCGCCCCAGGCCCCGGTTGGCACCGGTCACCAGCACCACGGCATTGCGGATGTCCATCTGTGCCACCTCGCTCGGTTGGATGCGCCCTGCACCATCGATACCACGCGCCTGCCCTGTTCACGTCGAACCGGTCGGGGTGCGGCCTCGCCCGGACGTCCGGTTCCGCCGATCCGGACGACGTCCGCCTTCGTCGCACCGCACCGTGACGCCTTTCCAGCCTGTGGAGCGGTCATGGCGATCGGTGTGCGCGAGACGATGGTGCGGTCGGCAGGGGCGCTGTTCGCCCTGGCCTGCACGGCAGTGGCGGCCTACGCCTTCACCTTCCTGTTCCGCGGGTTCACGGCGGCCGGGCCACTGGCCCGACAGTTCGCCATCTCCGGACTGGACGTGCCGGCGCACTTCTTCGGCGGCGGACTGGCCCTGCTGCTGGCGCCCTGGCAGATGAGCCAGCGCCTGCGCCGACGCTGGCCGACCCTGCATCGCATCGGCGGCGGGCTGTATACGGGCGGCGTGCTGATCGGCGGGCTGGCCGGCCTGTCCCTGGCGCGCCACGCGCAGGGTGGGTGGGCGAGCGGCTCGGGATTCGCGCTGCTGGCGCTGGCCTGGTTGGGCGTGACCGCCACCGGCATCGCCCATGCCGTGCGCGGCCACCACGAAGCGCATCGCCGCTGGATGTGGCGCAGCGTGGCGCTGACGGCATCGGCGGTCACGCTGCGCATCACCCTGGGGCTGGGGCTGGGCATGCTGCACCTGCCCTTCCTCACCGTCTATGTGTTCGCCGCATGGAGTTGCTGGACGATCAACCTGGCGATCTGCGAAACGCTGCTGCGCACGCGCTTCGATCCGGCGCTGGCTTCAGCGGTCCGCGTCGCGCAGTGACGGCATGGCGGCGTGGCGTTGGCGGTAGGCGCTGGGCGTATCGCCCACCTCGCGCTTGAAGGCCGCGTTGAACGTGGACTTGGAAGTGAAACCGCAGTCGTACGCGATATCGAGGACGGTGCGCGTGTCGTGCGGGTCGGCCAGGCAGGCGCGGGCGGCCTCGATGCGATGGCGGTTGATCCACGACCAGAAATTGCCCTCGAAGCGGCGGTTGATCACCGCCGAGACCAGGTATTCGGGATAGCCGCTGCGACGCGCGAGTTGGCCGATGGTCAGTGCCGGCTCGCGGTACAGACGATCGGCTTCCATCAGTTGCGCCAGGCGCGCCTCGACGGTCGGGAAGCGCACGTCGTCGACCATCTCCTGCGCTCCCGCCGTCGGCGCGGCCACATCGACGGCCGGCGTTTCCACCACGACCATCGGCTGCGCCAGGCTGAGATACCCGACCGCGAACACCCACGCCGCGACCGCGCCGTAGATCAGCGGGTAGTCGACTCCGGGGATGCGCAGCTGCCATTGGATGAGCGCGATGCACCAGATCACGATCTGCCAGCCGGCCATCACGTCGATCCAGCGCAACGACATGCGGTCTGCGTCCGAACGCCGCGCCAGAAGGCCGATGCGATAGCGACGCACATGCACCAGCGCGGCCACCACGTAGCCCACACCCGCCGCGAACAGCGCGATGTCCAGCCGCGGCGACTGCGGCCACGGCGCGCCGGCCGCGAGGCGGTCCAGCAGCGCCTGGATCTGCGCGCGGTCCATCAGGAAGATGTCCAGGTTCGCCAGTACCGCCAGCGCGAACGGGATCAGGTGCACCGTATCGCGCCGCTCGAAACCGCGTCCCTGCGTGAGCGTCTGCACGTACACGTAGAACAGGCTGCCGTAGAAGAACGGAAACAGCTGCATCAGGCGATACAGCTTGAACAGCCCGGCATCGGCCCCTTGGAAGTGCAGCGCCTTGACCGCCAGGTCCACGCCGATGAGGCCGATCCACGCCGACAGCACGCGATTGCTGCCCGCGTTTACCGGTCGCCGCCACAGCGCGAGCGTCAGCAGGATCGCCTGCGCGGCGCCGATCGCGAAGACGATGCTCCAGGCAGTCATGCGCACACGCGACACGTCACGGGCTTTCCTCCGGCTGCGCCACCAGCAGGTTGGCATCGCGCGCGATGCGCCAGCGGCCGTCGTCTCGCGTCAGCACGGTGAGCGTGTGTCCGGAACGCACGATGTCGCTTTCCCCCGGCCGCAAGGCCCGCACCGTCAGATGCGAGCGCATGAAGGCCCAATCGCCGGCGATGAGGATTTCCTCGATCTCGCTGTGGCCCTCGAAGGCCATCGACGACTGCGCCTGCTGCTTCATGGCCTGCGCGAATTCGGCCTTGCCGAACGGCGGCCGGCCCGCCACCAGGAACACCACGTCGTCGGTCATCAGCTCCAGCACGGTGGCGCCGTCGCCCTCACGCGTGGCGCGCATCCAGGTCGCGACCAGGTCGCGGATCTGCTGTTCGTCGCGGTCCATGTCCGTCTCCTTCGGGCGTGCCGCCGCAGGGTAGCGCACGACGTCGCGGCCGCAATGGCTCCGTCGATGGGGTCTGTATTGGATCTCGAATGGAGCCGCCTGCCGACCTACGGTCGTCACACCCCCAATCCGAGGACAGGACGATGCCCCGCTCCCTCTTGCTCACTGGCGCACTGCTGATCCTGGCCGCTCCCACCGCCTTCGCCGGCGACCGGGGCGACGATCATCACGCCCGCGGCTGCGCGCGCCAGTTCGAGCTGGCCCAGCGCATGGACATGGAGTCCTTCCGCGACTACGACGCCGAAACCTTCCGCGCCGTGCACGACGAACGCGCGGTCACGGTGTTCGGCAGCGGCGCCAAGTTCATCGGCATCGACGCGATCATGACCGCGCTGGGCAGCCACTTCGCCAACCGCGAAGCGCAATGGAGCTGGACCGAGGTCTACCGCGTGGTCGACGGCTGCAACTCGGCCTTCATCCTGTACGAGACCGTGTACGAGATCCCGCGCATCGGCTTCCGCCAGCACGCCTACACCGGTGTGACCTACAGCCACGACGGCCGCCGCTGGCTGGCCATCGCCGACCAGGGCACGGCGCTGCCCTGAGCGTTCAGGCGCGCGCGTCGCGCTCGAGCGTGCGCTTCATCGTTTCCAGTCCCTGCACGATCATCGCGTCGACCTGCGCCCGCGCGTCATCGGGTAGCAGGTCGGCGATCCACACCAGGCGCGTGCGCGCCGGTGCGGACTCCAGCGCCTGTACCGAGGCGTTGTAATGCGTGAACGGTTCACCGATCGCCGCCCAGGCGACACGGTGCCGCTGCGGGTCCACGTCCAGGATCGGCTCACGCACGGTGTGGCCGTTGCCGAACGTCACCACGCGCACGTTGCCCTCCATCCGGCAATCGGCGACGAAGCCGGGGACCAGCCGTTCGTGGATGCGGCCGACGTCGCTCAGTGCGTCCCAGACGCGTGCGATCGGCGCGTCCACCTCGATGTCACGCTGGATCGATGCCATGCGACCTCCGCGGCGTGTATGCGTTCGCCAGCGTGGTCGCGCGAGGCCCCGCACGACAGTGCACACGGCGACCGGCCGACGGACGGACCACGCCACCGATGCCACCGCTTTCGGACGCGTCCGATGGGATGGCATCGACGGCGCACCGAATCTGGCGACGGCCGAATGCGAGTCCGGCCAGGCGTCGAAAGGGGGCGCCTCTTGTCATCATTTCCGGGCTGCCGCGCATGTCCTCGCGGCAGCCCTTTTTTTGCGATCGAACATCGCCTCGGGAGGCGCGCCACGCGCCGGTCGAGGCGAACGACTTTGCCGATTATGTCCAATGAGGACCGATCTCCACGCCTCCGTCGCATCCATGAACGGCCCGCTGAACGCATGGCGCGACACAGTGCGCAGTTCAGCCAATGTGCTCACCTCGCTTTCACAAGGCTGTTCGCAGCCTTCACGCACTTATGGAGGCGAGCATGAAGAACAACGGCGGTCTGATTCTCATCGTTGAAGATCACCTGGCCATCGCGGAGATGGTCGGCGAGTACCTGGAGTCCCAAGGATACGAAGTGGACTTCGCCCGCGACGGAACGGACGCCCTGCGACTCACGCACGAAACCACCTACGACGCCATCGTCCTTGACCGCTCGCTGCCGCGCCTGGACGGACTGGACGTGTGTCGTCGCCTGCGCAAGGACCAGCGCAGTGCCACGCCGATCCTCATGCTCACCGCGCGCGACACGCTGGACGACAAGGTCACCGGGCTGGAGGCTGGCGCCGACGATTACCTCACCAAGCCCTTCGCCATCCAGGAACTGGAAGCCCGAGTGCGCGCGCTGATCCGCCGCGACCGCAAGGCCATGGGCAGCGGCGTGCTGCGCGTGGCCGACCTGGTGCTGGATCCGGAAGCGATGACGGTGTTCCGCGCCGGCCAGGAGTTGCGCCTTTCGCCCACCGGCTTCCAGCTGCTGCACATCCTGATGCGCGAATCGCCGCGCGTGGTGTCGCGGCAGGAGATCGAGCGCGAGATCTGGCGCGGCGAGGCGCCGGATTCGGACACGCTGCGCAGCCACCTGTACAACCTGCGCAAGACCATCGACCGCCCGTTCGGAATCCCGCTGCTGCACACCATGCAGACCGCGGGCTACAAGGTGGCCGACCTGGGCCCGGCGCAGACGTCGTCCGCACGCGAATCCGAACGTCCCGCCACGCGCACGCCTCTCCCGCACGCGTCCGCACACGCCTGATCACGCCGCGTCGTCGCCCCGGGGCGGCGGCGCGTTCCGGCAGAACAGCCAGCTTTCGCCTTCCCGAACGCCAGTGGATACGCGGCGGTCGCGCAGCTTAACCGCCGGAAACCACCCGACGGCGCAGCCGATGGTCGTCATCCGCGGGCAACGCCATCGCGCCGTATCCTGTCGCACCGCACAGCGCGCGCACGACCATGCACACCGAGTACGACCCCGACGACAACTTCGCCCGCGCGTTCCATCCGGATGCGGACCTGGACGAAGATGCGGCTCTGGAAGCCGTGGCCTGGCAGTTCCTGCTGCTGGTGAATCCGGGAGACGAGGACGCGGCGCTGCTGCAGTTCGGCGCCGCCCGTGACGCGCTCGCCGAAGGAGGCGATCCGGTCGCCGTGCTGCGCGATGCGATCGACTGGAAGGCCGGCTTCCACATCCAGGACGACGATGCCACCGGCCTGATCGAGGTGATGGACGAACTGGCCGCGCGCTTCAACCTGCGCATCGACTGGGGCGTGGAGGATGCCTTCGACGACGAGTTCCTCGCCGAGGCCGAGGTCCCCGCGCTCATCAACATCGCCTTCGACCGCCTGCGCGAACACCACTACACCCTGTGGACGTGGGAGACGGGAGAAGACACGCACGCCGGATGGATTGCGTTGCAGCGCGACGACGAAGCCGTGCCGGCAGTGGCCGGCGCGCTCGGCTTCCACGTGCGTCCGGGCGCGGGCTGAGGACGCTCAGCAGGCGCCGTTGCCGCGCGCGGGGAAACGGACGACGAACTGGCTGCCCTTGTCCAGGCCCTCGCTGCGCGCCTGCACGCTGCCGCCGTGCAGTTCGACGATCTGCTTCACCAGCGCCAGCCCCAGGCCGAGGCCGAGCTTCGACCCCTTCAACCGCGGCAAGGTGAACATCTCGAACAGCGTTTCCAGGTGGTCCGGGCTGATACCGACACCTTCGTCGGACACACGCACGATCGCATCGGAACCCTCCAGCGTTCCGCTCACCCAGATGCGGCCGGGCTCGGGTGTATAGCGCAGCGCGTTGGTGACGAGGTTCACGATGACCTGCTGCATGCGCATGCGGTCCACCTGCACTTCGATGTCGGACGCCGGAACGAGGATGCGCACCGGTCGTTCGTCCTGGTCCATCTGGTGACGCGCGATGTCCACCGATATCTCCAGCAGCTCGCCCAGTCCCATCTTGGTGTATTCCAGGCTGACGTTTCCGAAGCTGATGCGGCTGTGCTGGACCAGGTCCTCGATCAGGCGCACGGCCAGCGAGACGTTGCGCGTGATGATGCGCACCGGCTCTTCGAACTTCGGATCGTCCTCGCTTCGCTGCATCATCAGTGCCGCCGCCAGGCTGATGCCCGACAACGGATTGCGCAGTTCGTGCGCCATCAGCGCGATCGCCGCGCTCTTTGCCTCGCTGGATTCCGTCGCCGCGATCGCGCGCTCGCGATTGGCTTCCAGCTGCATCTTCACTTCGGTGAGGTCGCGGAACAACTTGAGGTAGCTGCAGCACGGCATCTCCTCGCCCAGATACACCATCACCCCCGAAGCCCAGAAGCGCGAACGGTCCAGGCGACGCAGCCAGCGGTCGTAGGACGCCGTGCCGCGATGCCGCGCCTCCAGCCGTTCGTGGTCGGGAATGCCAGCCATCGCGTCGCGACGGGTGAAGAAGCGCGCGATCGGGGAACCGATCAACCCCCCGGGCACCGCGCCCAGGATGATCTCGGCGCCTGCATTGGTCCAGGTCACTTCGCCGTCGCTGTCCAGCAACATGACTGCGTGTTCCGGCGAACGGACGGCGAACGCCCAGAGCATGTCCTTGATGACCTGCCCGTCGATCGCCGGTGACTGCACTTCGCTGGGTATCGCCATGACCTCATGACTCCCGCGCAAGCTACGGCGCAGTGTGCGCCCGCCCCTACGCCGTGGCGTGAAGGACATCGCCGGGAAATCCAGCACTGCCGCGCGGCATGTTTCAATGCTGCAACGCGCCGCGAGCCCCGCCGGCGTCGTCGCCGGGGACCCGCCGATGCTTCGATACGCCTTCGCCGTCTTCGCCGCACTGGGATGCCTGGCGTCGCCGCCGCTGCATGCGGCCGGACCGACGGCGTGGGTGCGCGTCGCCTTCGATCGGGACGGCGTCGTGTCGGCACGCGCCGACGGGTTCGCCGACGTCGCGGCGCAGCGCCGCATCACCGTGGACGACCCGGTGCGCATCGCCTCCCTTTCGAAGTTCGTGGTGGCCCTCGGTGCGATGCGGCTGGTCGAACAGGGGAAGCTCGATCTCGACGCAGACCTGTCTCCACTGCTGGGCTGGCGCCTTCGTCATCCCGCATTCCCGGATGTGCCGATCACCCTGCGCCTGCTGCTTTCCCACCGGGCCGGTCTCACCGACGACGCGGGTTACTACGCGGTGCCGCTGGACGGCGCCCTGAAGGACGTCACCGACGACCCGCGCGCCTGGGACACCGCACACGCTCCCGGCACGTTCTTCCGCTACGCCAACCTCGATTTTCCGCTGGTCGCGTCGGCCATGGAGAAGGCGACAGGCGAGCGCTTCGACCGTCTCATCGACCGCCTGGTGCTGCGCCCGCTGAAGCTGGATGCCTGCTTCAACTGGACGACATGCAACGCGGCCACCGTCGCGCGTGCGGTCGTGCTGTACGACGTCAATCGCATGCCGATCCGCGACGACCTGCACGGACAGTCACCGGAGTGCCCGGTGAATCGCGCGACGCACGGTGGATGCGATCTGTCGCAGTGGCAGGCCGGGCGCAATGGCGCGCTGTTCTCGCCGCAGGGTGGGCTGCGCATCTCCGCCTCGGGCCTGGCGACGCTGGGCCGACTGCTGCTCGGCGACGGCGAGGTGGACGGCGTTCGCCTGCTCTCGCGTGCGTCGATGCGAACGCTGATCGGACCGGAATGGACGTACAGCGACGGCAACGGCGTCACCGCGGAGGAGGACGACAGCAGTCAGGCGCAGCGCGGCTTCTTCTGTCGCTACGGACTGGCCGTGCAGACGTTGGCGACGTCGCGCGAAGGCTGCCGCGACGATCCCTTCGGCGATGGCGTGGCGCGCGTCGGCCACGCCGGATCGGCCTATGGCCTGCTCTCGGGCCTGTGGGTGGACCGCACGCGCGGAACGGGCGTTGCCTACTTCGTGACCGGATTGCCGGACGCGGCGCGCGGTACGCAGTCCGCATTCACCGCCGCGGAGGAAGCGCTCGCGCGTGGCGAAGCGCCGACGCGCTGAAGGCTAGTCGCATTCGCCCAGTACGAGCGCCGGGCGCTGCTGCTCGCGGCGTGCCAGCGCATACACCAGCAATCCGCCGACCGCAGTCATGGCACCGACCACACCGGTGGAGGTCCAGCCGTAGCCGGCGGTGATCGCCATGCCGCCCAGCCATGGGCCGAGCGCGTTGGCGGCGTTGAACGCGGAATGGTTGGAGGCGGCCGCCAGCGTCTGTGCTTCGCGCGCCACGTCCATCAGGTGCGCCTGCAGGATGGTCGCCAGCGCGCCCATCGTGCCCACCGCCAGCACGGCGGGCAGCACCGTCCACACCGAACGCGCGGCCAGCGGCCACAGCAACAGGATCGCGATCGACCACAGCAGCACCGCCGGTACCGCGCGGAACTGCAGGCGATCGAACAACCAGCCGCCACCCAGCGTGCCGAGGATGCCGCCGATGCCGAAGGCCATCAGTCCGAACGGTACGAACGACTCGCGCACGCCAGTCACGTGCACCAGCGTCGGCGACAGATAGCTGAAGACGCAGAACATGCCGGCAAAACCGATCGCGCCGATGCCCAGCGCCAGCCATACCGGCCTGCGGTTGAAGTCGCGCAACTCGCGCAGCGCATCCGGGCGCGGCGCATGCATGCCCGGCGGCAGCACTCGCATGGTCATGGCCACCGTGGCCAGCGCGATCACCGACACCACCGCGAACGCCCAACGCCAACCGACCGACTGCCCCAGCCACGTCGCAAGCGGGTTGCCCACCAGCAACGAGATCGACAGGCCCAGCATCACCCGACCCACCGCGGCACCGCGCTGCTCCGGTGGGCTGATGCGTGCGGCCACCAGCGCGGCGATGCCGAAGTACGCGCCGTGCGGCAGGCCGGCGACGAAGCGCGCCAGCATCAGTGAGTGGTACCCCGGCGCAAGTGCGCTGGCGAGATTGCCCAGGGCATAGAAGCCCATCAGCGCCAGCAGCAGACTGCGGCGGGACAGCTTCGCCCCAAGGATCGCCAGCACCGGCGCCCCGACCACCACACCCAGCGCATAGGCGCTGATGACATGGCCCACCTGCGGCTCGGTGACGCCCAGGCCGCGGGCGATCTCGGTGATCAGGCCCATCACCACGAACTCGCTGGTGCCGATGGCGAAACCACCCATCGCCAGGGCGAAGAGGATCAGGGTGACTTGGCGCGGCGACAGGACCGGCGGCGCGGAGGCGTGGGAGGACGAGGACATGGCGCCATTATTGTGCATTGCAGCATGTGAAGCGACCGCAACCGCGCCGGCACAGCGTTGCGCCCATGGAACCGCGGCTAGAGTGCCCGCATGACCGGCCTGCCGCCCGCCGCTGCCGCGATCGCCGCCGACGCCCTCCTCGTGCTGCACGTGGGCATCGTCGCCTTCGTCGTGCTGGGTGCGGTCGCCATCCCCATCGGCGCGTGGCGCGGCTGGCGCTGGATACGCCGGTTCCGGTGGCGCCTGGCCCACGTCCTGCTGATGGGCTTCATCGCCGCACAGGCGTGGCTGGGTGCGCTGTGCCCGCTGACGATCTGGGAGCAGGCCCTGCGGCGGCGCGCCGGGCAGCCGGTGTACGCCGAATCGTTCATCGAGCACTGGCTGTCCCGGCTGATCTTCTTCCAGGCCCCGTGGTGGGCATTCGTCGCCGCCTACACGGTGTTCGCCGGGCTGGTCGTGCTGGCCTGGGTGAAGGTGCCGCCGAAGCGCCGGTGAGACCTGACCTCCGCGGCGCAGCCCTTCATTGCATCGGTTCGACCTTCGGCGGTGACCACGTGCCATCGAGGATGGCGGCGTCGGGCCAGTAGGTGCGCACGTACAGCGAGAACGGCTTGCCCTTCGGGGATGGCAGCCAGTTGGCGCGCTGCGACGGATCGGTCGGCGCGTCCGCCTGCACGTAGATGGTGGTGGTGCCATCCGCATTCGCCACCAGGTCCTTGTTCTTGGTGCCGACCGAGTAGCGGTCGATCTCGTTCGGCGCGAAGAAGTGCTGCGCGTCGTACAGCGTCAGCGACCAGAAGCCCTTCACGGGCGGCCCGCCCTTGGCGAAGGTCACCGTGTAGCGTTTTCCGCCGTCCAGGCGCGCGCCATTCGAATCCAGGTCCTGATAGAAGTAGGTGGCTTCGTTGGGCTTGTTGACGAAGATGTTGGACTTGGCCACCGCCGTGCGCGTGAAGTAGTCGGTGCCGAACTTCGCGCCGTTGCGCACGGTGCTCCAGTTCCCGGCCAGCGGAATGCCGAAGTTGCGGAACTCCAGCAATGGCGCGATGAGTTCCTTCTCGGTGCGAACGGCTTCGTCGGTGATGGCGGCCCGGATCGCAGGGTCGCGTTTCGCGGCCTCGACCAGCGAAAGCGCCTTGGCGTATTGCGCCTGCTCGCCCGGCAACGGCGTCGTGTCCGCGAGCACCGCGGGCAATTCATCCCAGAATGTCTTCGGGTCGACCTTGGGTGCCTCGCTTCCGTCGGGTTGCGGCGGCGGGGCCGGGAAGTCCGGTGTCCCGGTCCAATCGCGCGTTTTCATCTTCCCGTCGAACTTCGACAGCGGATACATGTCGATCTGGTTGATCAACGGCTGTACCGCCTTGCGATCCTCCGCCGTGGCATCGAGGAAGACACGCGGGATCACGTAGCCGCTGTTGGTGCCGCTACGGAATACACGCGCGATGCCCTTGGGGGTTTCGCCTTTCCATCCGGGGCCGACCAGCAGGTAGAAGCCCGGCTTCGTGTCGTACATCTTGCCCAGGTCGACAAAACTGTCGGTGCGCGTATCGACGATCTGATAGACCCAGAAGCGGTCGCCGAAATCAGGCACCTGGATGACGACCGGTTCGACGTCCAGCGCCAGCGGCCCACCGCCATACACGACATCCTGATTGGGGCATGCCACTTCGCGCTGGCTTGGCGCGACGTAGTCGGTCAGCATGCTCAGGCTGTTCGGCGGGGCCGCGGGCAACACGCCGCCGAGTCTTCCGGGCCCAGGCAAACTCTGGAAATTGACGCGGCGGTTGTAGGTATTGGCCAGCGTCCAGGCCCAGAAATACACGTCCCGCGCGGCCGCGCGCGCATAGGCTTCCGTGAGCCGGGTGCCGGCGGCAGGACCCGCCGGCTGCGGCGCTGCCTCTGCCGGCGCTGACGCGGACGGAGTGACGGCCGACGCCGGTGCATCCGGCTGCGACGGCGTCTGCGATGGTGTCGTACGTGTGCATGCACCCACCAGAAGCAGGGCGATCATGCCCGCCAGAAGGTTGCGAACGGACGGCATCGGCACGGGATTCCTCCGCGAACTGTCACGGGAGTGGCGAGCATGCGCTGCGATGGAGTGAAAATCCGGTAAACGATTGGCCCGGACTTTCCGGACCCGCGTTCTAGACGGAGCGTTCGGTGCGTAGATCGAACTCGAATCGCGAGTGTCCACTACTCGCCAAGAAGCGGATGGCGGGCATTGAAGGCGCGGCATCGAGGCGATGCTAATGTTCGCTTTCGACCCAACGCGGACGTCGTAACGGCGCGGGGGCTTCGGACAGATACTGCATCAAATTATCAAGGGGCCCAGATGAAGAGCAGACCATTTCGCATCCTGTTCGGTGCTGCAGGATTCGGCATGATTGGTCTGATTTGCTGCGTTCTTCTGCTGTTGGCCCTGGCGGGACCCGACACCGCCATCCGCTGGTGGTATGCCGGCTATTGGCTCTCTTTTGCGATCGGCTTGCCCATCTGCATGAGGTACATGAAATAGGCGTCGAACGTCCGATTCTGGCCGGGAGCGGACGTTCAACTGGCCAGGGACGGGATCAGCGCCAGCGACTCGTACTGGGCATTCGGAGTCAGCAAGGAGCCTGGCGCGAGGATGTCGTCAGGGGCCTTCCTCGGACAGGAAGATCAGTGGGCTGGCAAAGGTGGCTTACCGGCCCGCCAGGCACTTCCTCCAGCGCCGCCCCGCTACGAAGATGGACGGCTACGGCGAAGGGGAGCCCAGGGACAATGGAACAGGTGAGCGGACAACACTCCGGACACGGCAGGTGGCAGCGCCTGCGCGCCGCCGCCCGGATGCTGGGGTCGCTGCTGCTCGGCGCGACGGCGATCTTCGGTGCCGTGCTCATCTTCCGGCAGGGCCTGTTGCCACTCATCGACGCCGCGTTCCATCCGACGGCGCAGGTGCTCAGTGCGATCAGGCGCGTCGGCATCCTGCTGGCGGCGGTGTTGGCGTACTGGGCATACGTGCGCTGGCATGAGAAGCGCGAGGCGACCGAGCTGCAGCTGCAGCCATTGCGGCTGGTGCTCGCTGGCATGGGCGGTGCTGCCATGGTGGGACTGCCGATCGCCGCGCTGTTCGCGCTGGGCGCATACGAAGCAGTCGCGCTGCGCGGTTTCTCGTCCGCGTTGCTGGGCGTGGCGGGCGTGATTTTCGTCGCGGCAACGCTCGAAGAACTCGTGTATCGCTGCCTTCTGTTCCGCGTGATGGAACGCAGCTTCGGAACGGCGTGGGCGCTGGCGATACAGGCCGGCGTGTTCGCCCTGGAGCACCTGGGCAACGTCGAGCAGGGCGGCGCGGGCGATGTGACGACGATGCTGGTGTCGGTGACCTTGCTGGGATTGCTCTGGGGCGGCTTGTTCGTGCTGACACGCAACCTGTGGGTGGTGGCCGCGCATCACGCCGCATGGAACTTCACCATCCTGCTGAGCGGCGTGCCGCTCTCCGGCATCGAGGACTGGCGAACGCTGGCACCTGTTGAAAGCCGCCTCGTCGGCCCCCAGTGGCTGACCGGCGGCATGTTCGGCCCGGAAAGCTCGCTGCTTGTGATCGCGCTGATCACCGTCGCAGTCGTGCTGTTGTTGCGCTTGGGGCGGCGACGCGGGGCGTTCGTCCGCGCGCGGTTCGGCACCATTGACGTCGGTGGAGCGCGTCCGTAACGCCGGCTAGATGGTGCTAATGTCCGCTTTCGACCCGAAGCGGACATCCTCTGTCGATGAAGATGCACCCGTGGCTGCTATGCATTTGCATGGTTCTCACAGCCAGTCCGACATTCGCAAAGCCCTCTGTATGCGGTCTACCGGAGGTCACTGGCTCACGTGAGCTGCACCAGCTCCTGAGCCTTCGCGCCATTGAAGTCGTCAAGCGCGCAGGAAATCCGGATGACGGGCTTACGGCGCTGGTCACCCCATCCGCAACTTTCAACCTCGGCGCAGGCGATGTGGGCCGACCCTTGGGGACGGGAGTCGACGGCGCTCGCGAGCTTGCGCGAACGATGAGGGCAGACACGTTCCGCTTTCTGGGTTGGGACCATATGGACATGCCGGCAGATGTCTGCTCAAGGCAACAGGTCGAGGTCGAGTTCATCGACAGCCAAGGCAAGAACGTATCCCGTGTGGCGTTCCTATTCGAAGCGGGCCGCGTCGTGAGCGCCGTCGGCTGGCAAAGATCGTACGAAACTGGCCGGTTATAGCCCTTGGCTTGCGTCGGTCACGATGTCCGCTTTCGACCCACAACGGCCCCTGACTTTCGACGCTTCTCCACGCGAATTCACTTCCGCACGATGACGCCATCAAACAGGGGAACTCCATGCAGGCCATCCGTCCGACGTTGCGCGCCCTTGCCGGCATCGCGCTGATCTGCCTTACCGCGCCGGCGGCCGCGCAGGATCTCGCCATCGTCGGCGCTCGCGTGTATCCCTCGCCGGAGGAGGCGCCCATCGACGATGCGACGGTGCTGATCCACGACGGGCGCATCGCGGCGGTCGGTCCGCGCAGGACGGTCAAGGTGCCGCGCGGGGTGCGCATCGTCGATGGCAAGGGCGCCAGCGTGACGACGGGGTTCTGGAACAGCCATGTCCATCTGATCGAGCCGCCGTTCCATCAACCCGACACGGTGCCCGCCGCCGCGCTGACCGATGCGCTGCGCGAGCGCTTCACGCGCTGGGGGTTCACCACGCTGTTCGACATCGCATCCCTGCCCGGCGACGTGCGCGCGTTGCGTGCGCGCGTCGCGCATGGCGAGGTCACCGGTCCGCAACTTCTGACGGTGGACATGCCGTTCTATCCCGAGCACGGAACACCGATCTACGTACGCGAACTGTGGGCGCAGACGAAAGCGCCCAGTGCCGAGGTCGCCACCGTCGAGGCAGCGCGTTCGCGCGCGACAACGCAGATCGAAGCCGGCGCCGATGGCGTGAAGTTGTTCACCGGCGCCATCGTCGGCAAACCGCAGGGCGTGCTGCCGATGCGGGAGGATATCGCGCGTGCGGTCGTGGACGCTGCGCACGCGCACGGCAAGCCCGCCTTCGCGCATCCGACCGATCAGGCGGGGCTTGAGGTGGCGATCGACAGCGGCGTCGACGTGCTGGCGCATACAGCGCCGGAAGCGGGCGAATGGTCGCCGGCGTTCGTCGCGCGACTGAAGGCGGAGGACATCGCACTGGTCCCGACGCTGACGCTCTTCGACGTCGAACTGCGCCGCGAGAACGTTCCCGAAACAGTCGTGCAGCGCTTCGTCGGCAGCGCGCAGCAGCAGGTGAAGGCGATGGCGGCCGGCGGCGGGCAGATCCTGTTCGGCACCGACGCCGGCTACATCCACGTGTACGACACGCACCAGGAATACCGGCTGATGGCCGCGGCCGGGATGGACTGGAGCCAGATCCTGGCGAGCCTGACCACGGCGCCGGCGCAGCGTTTCAAGCAGGCCACGCAACGCGGGCGACTTGCGAAAGGGTTGGCGGGCGACCTCGTCGTGCTCGACACCGACCCGCAACACGCGCCGGACGCCTTCGCCGACGTGCGCATGACCGTGCGCGACGGCGTGGTGCTCTACGACGCAGGCACGCCGGCCGATTGAATCACCGCGCCGGTCGCAGGGCTATCGGAGAGGGCAAATGATCGAACTTCCTGTAAGAGATCCGTGCGACCTTTGCGAAACGGCGAGTCGCGAAGACAGATGGGCGATCATCGACGAAAGCGAACATACGTTGACCGTGATCAACCCATGGCAGTTCGAAGTGGGTCAATGCTGTGTCATCACACGCCGGCACGTCGCGACGCTCCTCGATCTTTCCGACCAGGAATGCGAAGCGGTAATGCTCTCGGCCAGGAGAGTCGCGGAGGCGCTCGTCAGGACCTACCGCCCGCTCGGAATACTCACGTTCCAGAACAACGGGGTCTACAGCGGACAGGAAACACCGCACTTCCATTTCCACGTCGTGCCTCGGCAGAAGGGCAGCGACTGGGGGATAGGTCCGCCCCAACTCGCGACATTCGATGGCGCCGGACGCCAGAGAGGAACCTCACACGATCCAAGCGGGGATGCGCAACGTCGTGAGCGGGTCCAGGCGTCTGCCAGACAACTGGCTGAAACCGCGAACCTGATTCGTTCGAATCTGCCGAGGTAGTCAGGTTGGTGTCCCGGCTTGGCGCCGGGCGGTGGCAGGCTCGATGAGCCAGCGGCGGTCCAACGGTTCGTTCAAGGCTCGCTAGCCATCGTCGTCGTTCGCCAAGCGCTGCGCGAAGCCCTTGATGGCTTCGAGGATCGGTGCTGTCTCTCCCAGCCACCACCAATGCGCAGTCCCGGGCAATTCGAGCCACTGGGCGCCGGGGATGGTCGTCGCGACATGGCGACCGGCACCGACGCGCACGGCGCGGTCGCCTGTTCGATGCATGACAAGTGTCGGCACGCGCACTTGCGGCAGCAAAGCACGTACATCGCTCAGCGCGAGCGTGCGCAGGACGGCGTGCATGCAGCGCGGGCTGGATCCCAGGCGCAGCATGCGCGCCCACCAGCGCTGCATCAGCGGGTCACTCGCCTGCTCGGGCGCGAAGGTGTCGATCGCGGCCGGCCGCCCCCATTGCGCGACGAGCGCATCGAGCCAACGCTCATAGCGCTCGGCAGTCAGCGCCCACGGGTAGTCCTGCGTGGCGGTACCCCGCGCAAGTGTTGCCCAAAGCGCCAGCCCCGCAACGCGCTCTGGATGCTCGACGGCGAGGCGGATCGCGATGGGCCCGCCCTCGGACACCGCGAACACGAGCGCGCGTCGGCTGCCCGCCGCGTCGAGCACTGCAAGCGCGTCGGCGCTGCTCACCGACGTATCGGCCGGATCGACGGTCCGATCGGAGAGCCCGACACCGCGCCGGTCGTAAAGGATGAGCCGGAAGTCGAGCGCGAGTTCCCGGAGGAAGGCCGCGGGCCCGCCGGGCTCCCACGCCTGCTCCAGATGCGAGATGAAGCCGCTGATGAGGAGCACATCGAGCGGGCCGGTGCCCAGCACCTGATAAGCGAGATGAACGTCGCCGCTGCGCGTGAACCGCACCGCCACTGGCGCGGACGTCGCGTCCGCAGGTGTCGTCGCGATGGCGGCGCGCGCGCGTACTTCATCGACGATCTTGAGCGTTGCGGCTTCCGGCTCGACACCGAGCTCGTCGTGCAGGGCCTGCCGGCATCGCTCGAACTGCTGCAACGCCATGCGAGGTTGTCCGACAGCGGCATACAGCCGGATGAGCCAGCGCTGCGCAGCTTCGTTCAGAGGATCGACGGCGACCAGCTCCTGCGCATGCTGGAGCGCGCGCTCGGGCTGCTGTGCGCCTTCCAGCCGCGCGACGAGCTGCGCCAGCGCCTGCGCCCGCGCCTGGTGCAGTGACTCACGCTGCCGTTCGAGCCACGCCGACAGTTCATCGCATTCGTCAAGCACCAGGCCTTCAGCGAACTCGGCAGCGGCTAGACGCACCGCGTGCTCCAGTGCGGCAAGGCTCTCCTCGTTCGCGTCCACGGTCGAGCGATACAGCCCCTGCGCGAGGAGGCGGCGCAGCGAAGCGAGGTCGGTGGCGGCGCACGCATCGTCAGCGAGTGCGACGGTCTGACGATCGGCGACGAGCGTGTCGTGCCCAACGTGGTTCGACATCTCGTGCAACAGGCGACGCATGCGCCCGCGCGCGTCAACGTCGTCGGCATCGGGCCAGAGCATTGCAGCCAGGCGGGCGCGACTCATCGGACGCGCCTCGGTGGCGAGCAAAGCAAGGAGCGCCTGCTCGCGTCGCGCGCCCGGTTCGAACGTTACCGATCCCTGCTCGATCCGCACTGGTCCGAGCACGCGAAGCGCAGGATGTGCCGACGGCTCGATGCTCATGCTACGGCCCGCTCGCGACGTTCGACGTTGGCCTGGCACAATTGCGGACGCACCCAGGCGATGATCTCAGCGACTGCCTCGTCCGGACTCCGCGCCCAGGAGAAGTGACGCCGCCATGGCGCGTCGGTCGTGACGCCGTCGATCTGCCGGCGCTCGATCGTGCAGGATGCGAGCTTCGCAAGCAGCTCGCTCGCCGCGCCCGTCGGTGCAACGGGATCGGCTCGGATCTCGACCGACAGGACGGGCAGCACCACGTCATTGAGCGCCTCCTCGTAATCGATTCTACTGCCCGCACAGCGATATCGGCCGGTGCTGGCGTTGTAGCTCCAATCGGTCATGAACCGTCGCGGCTGGTTGCCGCCGAAGCCAAGCAGACGACCTGGGTATCGGGGCAGCAAGGCCGTCACCATGCGGACGGCCTGCACCGCGATGCATGCACGCCGCCGCAGCGCTTGTGGCCATACGTGATAGTGCGCGGTCCCGCTCGCCACCAGGATCAAACCCGCCAGTCCGGGCGCCGCGTGCACTGCCGCCAGGCTGCCGAGCTGGCCGCCCAGACTGTGCCCGACGAGATACATGGGCCGACCAGGAAACTGCGCGGCGATCGCGGCGATCAACGACGGGATGTCCTGCTCGACGATTTCCTGATAACCAAATCGCTCGCCGCGTCGCGCCAGCGCCTCGCTTTCGCCCTGTCCGCGTAGATCGGACAACACCGCCGCGCCTCCGGCGGCTCGCGCAAGCGCTTCCGCGAACGGCGTATAGAAGCTGGCGGCGACGCCCATTGCCGGCAGGCAGACGAACACCGGCGCGCGCGCGTACGGGCGGGAATGATTGAAGATCACGATAGGCGTGGCCGGCTCGTCTTCGGCGAACAAAGTCCGGCTGGGATCGAAGATCGTCATGAGCGGCTCCTGGTTCGATGAGGGGCCGTGAGCGTAACGAGCGAGCGTCCGCTGAACGTCCGCCGGCGTTTCGACGCGGACTTCGCGAGCCACTGCCTTGCCTGCAACGCGGGTATCGGCGAGTTGGCAGCGTCATCTGCGGCTCACACACGCAAACGCGAAGCTGGCCCCGCCAATGCCTGGCAACCCATTCAATCCGCAGTCGGCTCACGCCATCCGGTCACTCCAGCGCATCAATGTCCGCCCCTGGTCGATCGCGGTGACGGACGCAGGCGAGACGCTTCGAGCGATGTTAATGTCCGCTTTCGACCCGAAGCGGTCATGGATCATGGGGTTGCGAATGAAGCAGTTGGCGATCGCCGTCGTTCTTCTCGTCGCGCTCTGCTCCTGTGTGCTTACTGCGGGGGCGAGTTTTGTGCCTGTCGAGCAGGCTGCCATCCGAGGCGACAACAAGATCCTGCGCGACTCGATCGATCGCCTGGAGCCTCTGATGGCCGCGCACGGCTACCGGATGAAAGGGACGCCGTTCGAAAGTTCCGACGGCGCCTTCACGGGATTCTGGTATGACGGCCCGACGGATTCGGTGGCAACTTTTACGGTGCAGGATGGCTGTATCAGCTTCGTTGCTTCCGTTAAAGAAGGAACTCAAGATTTCAGAGCTCCCAAATCGGTCTTCGAGGGTGTGATCGAGCAGTTGAGGCGAGACGGAGCTTGGAAGATCCAACGCGACGAGATCTGCGTGAAAAAGGCATGAGGTAAGCAACGTCCGCTGCTGGCCGATAGCAGACATTGCCGTTTGTGCGGCGATGCAGGCGCGCCCTAAAGTCCACCACCCCAGCGGTGTTGCCAGCTCAGCGCCACCGCGTCGAACTCGTTGCCGGTGCGCGCGTACACACCGCTGCTGACGGCAATCTTGACCGAGTTCGCGCGGTCCACGGGTAGCGACAGCGAGGCGCCCACGCGCCAGTTCTGCTGAAGGTCGCGGTTGTAGCGACCATCCACCTGCGAGCGACCGCCGGCGAAGTACGTGGCATCGAACGACCACCACGCGCCAGAGGTCATGCCGCGGATGAGGTTCACCTGCAGCGCGTAGACCGGTTCCTGCGAGCGCGTGGTGTTGCCGTAGAACTCGTCGTTGTCGGTGAAGAAGGTCGCGCCCAGCTTCAGTTCGGTGATCCACGGTCCGGCGGCCTTGGACATGCCGATCTCCGGCTTGAACGTCCAGCGGTTACTGGCGATGTTGACGATGCGGTTCTCGTCGTACTGCCCCAGCGGTGGCGCCACCTGCACGCTCGCACCGACGATGAGGTCCTGCTTCCAGTCGCGGAACTGCGCCATTCCCATCGCGGGTGCGCCGAAGAAGTTCATCGACAGGCGGATTGCCGGCCGGGCGAAGCCATCGACCTTGCGCTCGATCGGCGCGCCCATCAGATCGGCGGTGCCGTGCAGCCACGTGTACGGCACGATCGCGTCGACCTTGGCCGACCGGCCCCACAGCGACAACGACCGTGCGTACGCCATCACCAGGCTCGTGGTGCGCAGGTCCTCGTTGGTGACCGGCACGGAGGCATCGAAGCTGAGCCCGCCACGCGTATGGGCGACGCCGACGATCGCGAAGTTCACGCCGACCGGCGCGTTGGAGTACGCACGCGGTTCGATCTCCTGCGCGGCGACATGACCGGCGGCGGCGATCATCGGCAGCACCGCGATGCGCCTCAGGTAGGCGGTCATCCCTGCGCGTGATGAGCGACCCATGGCCTCCGCTCTGTCTGTGAACCCGCGACGCGCCACTATCCCACCGCGCCCGGCAGCGGCCAATGCGTCCAAGGGCGTATCGCGCGTGCCGGCTGCGCTGGCGACCCTGTCCGCTCCGGGAAGCGGACAGGGATCGCGATGGCCTTAGTACCCGCCGAAGCTGCCCGGCGCGCCCGGGAATACCACCGGGCTCTCGGTGCCGTCCTTCGCCACCGCGGCCACGCCGAAGAAGTAGTTGTCGATCACCGTGTTCTTCAGCGTGAACTCGGTGACGTCGCCCACCCAGCGGCTGCGCGTCCATTGCGAGTCGGTGGTGAGGCGCCAGTACACCCGGTAGCCGGCGAGGTTCGGCGCCTGTGCGGCCGTCGGACGCGCCCACTTGAGCGTGGTGTCGGCGGTCACCGCGCCCTCGATGCCCACCTTTGCCGGCGGCGGCGGCGCGGACGCCATTCCGGCCAGGCTCACGGCGTTGAGTGCGGTGAGCTTGGCGACGTAGGCGAAGTCCACGCCTTCGATGGTGTCGCCATACACGCGCCCGTTCTCGGTGCGCAGGTCCTGGTGCTGGCGGTCGTAGTTCTCGTTGGTTTCCATCACCCGCACGGCCGGGAAGCCGGCATCGTTGAACGGGCGGTGGTGGCCGCCGCGACCGAAGCGGTCGAGGCGGTAGACCATCATCACATCGAGGTTGGGCACGTAGTCGGCCATGCGGTCGATGTAACGCGCGAGGTTGCGCGAGGGCGAGTCGACCTCGCCGCCGGTGAAGCGGCGCTGGCGCGCTTCCTCCGCCGTCTCGTTCGCGCGAATGCCGTCGGCGAACACGCGCGCGGTGGTGTTGTCGGTCACCCCGTTGATGCCGGCAACGTTGCCGATCATGTCGTTGTTGAGCACGGCCTGGATGCGCCAGCCGTCCTTCTTCGCCTGCTCGGCCAGGAACTTGCCGCCGAACAGTCCCTGCTCCTCGCCTGAAAGCGCGGCGTAGACGATCGAGCCGGGGAACCGGTACTTGCTGAGCACGCGCGCGGCTTCAAGCGTGCCGGCGATGCCCGAGGCGTTGTCGTTCGCGCCCGGCGCGTCGGCGGTGGCGTTCATCACGTCGCTCACTCGCGAATCGATGTCGCCGCTCATGATGGCGTAGCGGTTCGGATCGGCCGTGCCGCGCTGGATCGCGATGACGCTGACCACCTCCACCGGACCGGGGATGCGCGGTTCGCCCTGCACGGTGCCTTTCACGTAGCGCACGTCCAGGCAACCGCCGCAGTCGCGCGAGATGCGTTCGAATTCGGCATGGATCCAGCGCGTCGCCGCACCGATGCCGCGGACCGGGTCGGTCTGGCTCGACAGGGTATGGCGCGTGCCGAACGAGACGAGCTTGCGGATGTCGGCTTCGATGCGCACGGCCGAAGGTGCCGTGCCGATCTCATGAAGCTCCGGCTTCTCCGCGGGAGGCGGGCCGTCGTGGGCGAATGCCGGCGCGACGGCCAGGCAGGCGAAAACAGGAAGGGTATGGCGCACGGGAGTCTCCGGTCTGTACGTCCGAAGGGTATCGCGCAGGCGCGGCCGCATTGACGGCTTGCCTCCCATGCGAGCGCGTCCGGGCAGGAACGGCACAGGGCATCGGGGCCGCAATCGCCTCGGACCGATGGCGGACAGGCAGGCAAGCGCGATGCTAGTGTCCGCTTCGACCACCGCCGCCGTCCCACCACCTGCCTGCCTGGAGCCTGACCATGTCGCGGAACAACACGTGGGTCTTTGCGGCGGGAATGCTGGTTCCGCTCCTTGGCATCGGCCTGCACCTGCATATCGCCTCGAAAGCGGAAGGGGGATGGAGCGCCTTCACCTTCGGGCTGCTGGCATGGTCCACGCTTCCCTATGTGCTGTGCCTGGTGCTCGCATCCGTCGGTCGCCGACCGCTGCATGCCGTCGTGGCGGCCCTGTGCTGCCTGGGGCTGGACATCGTCACGTATCGATCCGTTTTCGTCTCGCCGTCCAGCTCGACCGCCGCACTGGGCCTTCTTTTCTCACCGCTGGCGAACCTGCTCGTCATGGCCCCGCTGGGCTTTCTCGCGACCGCCCTGATCGTCCGCCTTCGTCGCGCAAAGACGCAATAGCCCAGCGGCGCGAGCCGCTTGCCGGATCAGTGAGCGGAGGCTGCGTTCCACGTCGGGTCGTCGAACAACACGGGGTACTGCGCAAGCGCGGCCTGCATGGGCTTGAGCGTGTCCGGAGTAACCGGCCCGGTGCGCACCGCCTCGGCTCCGGCGATGAACTTCACCAGCAGACCGTGCAACGCGGCATCGGCGTCCGGCGCCAGCTTGCAGCTGGCAATCATGTCGTTGACCGCGGACTGGATCTGGCCGGCAAGCGTGGGTGCCAGTGCGGGCGGAGCGTGGCCATGCTGCAGGTGATCGAGGGCGCCCACCGCCTGGCGGATGCGAGCCATGCCGTCACGCAGCGGCGCGTCGGTGGCCCAGCGCTGCCCGGTCGTGGGTCCCGTGGTCGGCCGCGCGGCGGGCGAATGCGCCGAATGTCCGGCGTGCGAACCGGATTGCGCCATGGCGGGCACTGCCATCAACAAGGCAACGATGGTCGCGCCGAGCAACGTCAGGCGGGCGTTGGTGCGGGGACGGTACATGTGCATGCCTCCGGGCATTCCGAATGGGCGCGCTGCCTGCGACTGCAGACACCTTGCCCCGTCCCGGCGCGGCCCTCCCTGACGCAGGTCATGGCGACGGCGCATGGCGCGGCAGCCGCGCACCCATGGGTTCTGGAATGGCGCTCTGCCCCCCTGGCGCCGGACATCAGCCGGCTTCGGGCTTTGCCGCGTTGATGGCCCATTGGGCGGCGAACGCACGCTGGTATGCCGGTCGCGCTTCGCCCCGGGCGACGTACGCGAACAGGCCCGGAAATTCGTCCAGGATGCCCGACGGCCTCAGCCTCAGAAGCACCGACACCATCATCAGATCGCCGGCGCTGAAGGCTCCATCGAGCCAGGCGGCATCACCCAGACGCGCCGACAGCTGGACCAGCCGGTGACGAATGCGATCTTCGACCAGAGGCAGGCGCTCATTGGCCCAGGGCTTGTCGCCTTCCTGGAACTTCGCGATGGTCAGGTCGAGGATTGGCGGCTCCACGGTATTGAGCGCCGCGAACATCCAGCTGATGGCGCGTGCCCGCGCGTTGGCGTCGCTTGGCAACAGGCCTGCGTGTCGCTGGGCGAGATGAAGCACGATCGCCCCCGTTTCGAACAGCGTGAGATCGCCTTCCTCATAGGTGGGAATCTGCCCGAAAGGATGCAGGCGCAAGTGCGCGGGTTGTTTCATCGCAGAAAACGAAACCAGGCGGACCTCGTAGGTTTGGCCTGCTTCTTCCAGCGCCCAGCGCACGCGCGTATCGCGTGCCAGACCCTTGCCGCCATCGGGCGATCGTTCGAATGCGGTAATGACGACGGTCATGGCGACGCGCTCCTGGTGAATGCCGGGTTGGACAGATCCGCACAGGCGCCGAT
This sequence comes from Lysobacter stagni, assembly GCF_030053425.1. Classification (NCBI taxonomy): domain Bacteria; kingdom Pseudomonadati; phylum Pseudomonadota; class Gammaproteobacteria; order Lysobacterales; family Lysobacteraceae; genus Lysobacter; species Lysobacter stagni. The sequence goes on from NZ_JASGBI010000001.1 coordinate 539,087, forward strand.
TGGCCGCCTTGATCCGTACGACGAACGACCAGACCGGAGTTCGACACCTGTCGTGACGCAGGCGCATGCGGACACACGCGCGGCCCTCGAGGACCGCGTGTCCGGCAGCTGTCGCCAAGGTGGGAGCACGTAGGCACGGAGCGGACCGCATCCGTTGCCACAACGGTGCATGCGAGCCGGAAGGCGTCGATACGTCGGCTCCGCGGAGACGCGGCGGCCCGCCTGTGTGATGCCCTACTTCACCCGTTCCGAAACGTTGATCGAATTCCACTCCCAGGTCTTCCCGTCGTCGGTGGAGAAGGCCTGGCTCCAGATCGGTTGCTGCGGATTCCGGATATCCCATCGGAACACCACGATGATGTTCCTGCCCTTGTAGGTATCCCTGGCGAAGAAGTGGCCGACCTTGTTCTCGAACGAACCGACCACCGGTGGATCCAGGTGCCCGGAGTTGCCATCGGCCCAGTAGATGCTCCACAGCCGTGTCGCGGGGTCGAACAGCCGCAACGCAACGCCTTCGTACGGCTTGGCCGACTGCTCGGTGTACTTGTCGATGTTTCCCAGGCCGTCGAGGATCTGGTGCATCTCCACACGGGATTCGAAGTCGAGCCATTCCGTCGACCCGGTCAGCCGGGATTTGAGCTTGCGGTTCGTCAGCTTCCAGTTCCCGACGAGGTAGTCGAAGTCGTGCCGCGAAGACGTCGCCGAGGGCGAGATCAGGAGCGCGCCGTTGCTGTCGAAATGCAGTGGCGGGATCGCCAGGGCGGTGTCAGGTACAAGACGGGGATCAACGGACGCGGCGGCGTTGCAGACGTTGGGAAGCATCGCCAGTGCCAACACAAGCCCGGCGCAGGCCCGCACGACCGACCAGCGGTGAGCATCCACGCGGTGTGGACCGAGGTTCGCGCACCGTTCCTGCGCGGCGTTCATTGCCAGCATGGGGTTCCTCATGGCGCGCGAATCCTAGCGGGTGGTGTTCTTGAAGATTCGCCCGTTCTTCACGATCACCACGAAGTTCTTGGCGGGGTCGGTGATGAGCTGGATGTCCGACAGTGGGTCGCCGTCCACCAGGAGCAGATCGGCCATCGCGCCTTCTTCCACCACGCCGAGCTTGCCGGGGTAAGGATTGCGCTTTCCCGACAGCGCCAGCAGCTGCGCGTTGGTGCTGGTGGCCATGATGAGCGCTTCGGCTGGGGTGTACCACTTGGTCAGGCTGGCCAGCAGCTGACCCTGCCGGCGCGCCAGCGCCGCGGAGAACAGCACGTCGGTTCCGAACGCCGTCTTGAGCTTGTACTTCTTCGCCAGCTGATAGGCATGGTCGGTGCCCGTCAGCACCTCCCTGCCCTTTGCATATTCTTCGGAGTCCGGTGGGAATGCGCGGAGCAGTTCTTCCGGAAGCGGCTGGATGCTCAGCCAGGTGCCCTTGGTCGCAAGCAGTTGCGCGGTGGCATCGTCCATCAGGTTGCCGTGCTCGATGCAGAGCACGCCGGCATTCACCGCCTGCCTCATCGCGTCGGGGGTGTAGGCGTGCGCGGTCACGTAGGTGCCCCAGTTGCCCGCGGCCACCACGGCCGCCCGCAGCTCTTCCGGACTGAACGTCACCACGTCCAGCGGACTGTGCGGCGAAGAAACGCCGCCGCCGGCGGTGAGCTTGATCTGCGACGCGCCGTGCATGAGCTGCTCGCGCACGCGGATGCGCACTTCGTCGGGCGTGTCGGCGATGGCCGTGTCGCCCAGGACTTCCGTGCGGGATTCGGACACGCCCAGCGTTCGCGGCAACTCGATCGGGCTGCGGAAGTCGCCGTGCCCGCCCGTCACGCTGATGATGGCGCCGGACGGATAGATGCGCGGACCGGCCTGCCAACCCTCGTCGATGGCGCGTTTCAACCCGAACGAATTGCCGCCCACGTCGCGAATCGTGGTGAAGCCACGCTGCAGGGTATCGGACGCTTCCGCGCCCGCCATCAGGTTCAGGTAGCCCGCCGTGGCGGTCATGGCGACGGCGATGGTCGGCCGCACCGCCATGGAGTGCCAGTGCATGTCGATCAGCCCTGGCATCAGCGTGCGCCCGCCGCCGTCGATGACGGTCATTCCGGCTTCCGTCGGCACATCGCCGGTGCCGATGCTGACGATGCGATTGCCGCGCACCAGCACGTTGGTGGCGCTTTGCAGCACCGGATCGACGCCATTGAAGACGCGGACGTTCTTGAACAGCACGCTGGTCTGCGCAGGCGGAGGTGCCGGCGCGGACGCGGTGTCGTTGCTGGCGGCCGGTGCGGTCTCGACCTGCGCGCGCGTGTCGGGCTGCGGATTGCCGCCGCAACCCGATGCAAGCAGTGCGCTCGCCAGAAGCAGTGCCTTGTAGCGCATGTGCGGTTCCCTCCCCGGACAGACGGCGCCCCGACGAGCGAGGCGAGCCGTGTGAGGTCAGATCGTCAACGGCTTACCCGCGTGTTGGCTCCATCCGACGAAACCTGCACGCGATCGCCCACGCGGAACTCGTTCACCGAGCCTTCCTGTGTGACCGCGATGGTCCGCCCGGACTCCAGCTCGACGGTAACTTCGATGCCCTGTCGCCCGCCGCGCGCCATCCGGTTCCCCACCGCGCCGCCCGCGACGGCACCGGCCACGGCACCGGCCGTGTTCGCGCGTCGCCCGCCGCCGATGGTGCTGCCCGCGATGCCGCCCAGCGCCGCACCGGTTGCCGTTCCGACGCCGCGGTTATCGTTCTGGATGTTCACTGCCAGTACGCGCCGCACCTTGCCCCACTCCACGGAACGGGCGGTGCCGACCTCCGAGCGGCCGACGGTCTGGGCCATGACGCCGGGTGCTGCGGGAAGAACCAGTACGAGACAAAGTGCAAATGCATGCAGCCTGACGTTCATACCGCCTCCGCTCGCCGTTGTGGGATCGGCGAGGCGAGAGTGTCGCGCCGGGCAGTGAAGCGGCAGTGAATTCGCGGCGGCGGCTGGCCCGTGCGCCGCGCAGTCGGATCATGGCGCGATGGGATCAGGTCGCGCGCTCCCACCCGGCGGTGTTCTCAGCAATGCGAGAGAGCAGACGAACATCCCGCCCGCTCGCCGACGATGCTCTTCGACAATCAGGCGCGCTGCCCGACACAGCGCGCCTAAAGATCACCAGATCAGGTCGTCCGGCACCTTGAACTGCGCGTAGTACGCATCGTCTTCGGCATTGCCGGCCGCGGGCTCGGCGTCCGCCGCCTGGCCGTGATCCACCACGATCATGCTGGCGTCGCGCTCGCGCACCTTATCGGCGGCGGCGCGCGGCAACAGCTCGAAGCGCTCGTCCAGTCGGGCGATCACGAGGACGCCGGAGGACACCTTCTTGCGAAGGTCCGCGTCGAGCAGCAGCGTCTGGATGACGCCGTCCACGGTGAAGCGGTATTCGGTCTCGCCGGTGCGCGGCACCTTCCGGTCCTGGATGATCTGCCGCGCCTGCGCGCGAAGTTCGGTGATGCGCTTGTGCACCTTGCGCTCGGCTTCGAGTGCGCGGTCCCGCTCGGCCTTGAGGGCCCGTTCGCGCTCAGCTTCGAGACGGGCTTCGTTGGTCTGGGCCGGTCCCTTGGCGTGCCGGGCCTTGTTCTGCTCGCGCGCGACCTCGGCAACCTTGGACTTCTTGACGAGCCCCGCCTTGAGCAACTGTTCCTGTAGCGGATTCGCTTTTGCCATGACTGCAGGCTCTTTCCCGTGACTTCGCCTCATCATACCGCGGCCCTGAAGGGCCCCAGGGCCGCGGTAGCGAGTGCATCCGAAGTCACGCATTCACGGGCGCAGGTACCGCGCGTACACCCAGTCCGCCACTTCGTTGCCCAGGTGCAGGCCGGCGAAGCAGCCTTCCGGGTAGTGGATACCGGCGTAGACGCGGCCCATCGCCTGTTCGGTCTCGGCCTGCGACAGCGTCTTGTACGTGCGCGTGATCGCCTTGATGGGCAGCTCCGCCATCGGCGGCGGCAGCGGTGCGGCCGGCGCGTTGATGGTGCGGGTGAAGCCGATGGCGTTGGTCTGGAAATAGCGGCGCAGCATCTGCGCGGCCGCGCCCGTGGCGGACGTGGAGGCGCACGGGTAGTCCGGGTACGGCGGCGTCTGCAGGAACGGCCGCCAGAACGGATCGCTGCGCGTGTTCGGGTTGCCGTCGTCCGGCCAGCGGATGGCGGTGACGGGACGCCAGAAGTTGTAGAGGTACTTGCTCTCCATGTTGGTGATGAACGCGTCCGCGATGGCCATGTCGACCAGCGCGAACAGGCGTGCGTTCTGCCAACGGTCCAGGCCGCGGTTGGCCGTGGCCAGGCGCACGTTGGCGTTCCACTCCAGTGCGCCGCCCGCCCAGAAGCGCGGGATGTCGCTCATCTCCGAATCCGGCGCGGCGCCGCGCACGCGTGCGTCGCCCACGCTCTTCACCAGGTTGTACTCGCTGGCGTATTGCGCGCTGCGCAGGTTGAGGATGGTTCCCTTCGGCGCACGGAACTGCGTGGCGCTGGTCACCGCGAACGGCGTGACGTACGGCCAGCCGGTGAACTGCGGCGTGGTGCTCGCGGGGAACTCCGGCGCCGGCGTCGGCTGGTGCACGCCCGGTCCGGGCGGCAGCGCATACGGCGGCGAGTTGGGTGTGCCGGATCCATCGGTCGGCATCAGGCCGCCCATGCCGTTGTCGGCATAACGCAGCGCGAGCATCGCCGTCGCGGCGGCTTCGCCGGCGGCGATGCCCGCCGCTTCGCTCGCGCTGGGCGCACCGGGCCCGATGGCGGTGGCGTAGGCGGCGTTGATCGCGTTGATGGCGTTGGTGCGCGCCGTGGCCTCGGCTGGCGACGGCGGTGGCGGCAATGCATTGAGCATCGCCAGCAACGTGGTGTGCGCGGCCGCGGCCACCGCGGCATCCGGCGACGCGCCCGGGGCTGCGTGCGGAATGGTGTTGTACGACTCGTAGCGCGCATCGATGCTGTTAAGCGCGTCGTGCACGGCGATCTGCACGATCGCCATCACGCGGCTCTGCTGCTGCGGCCCACCGAAACGCGGCCCCACGGTGGGCCCACTGGCCAGTGCATTCCAGTCGGTCACCGAATCGGCCTGCACTGGCAGGGCGATGGCGAGTGTGAGCGCGGCAGCAAGCCGCCAACGGCGCACGGGACGCCGGACAGCGTGGATCGACGGATTCATGACAATGTCCTTTGGGGGGAAGGAGGCGCGCCGCGTCGGGGCGCATATGCCGATAACGCGGAACGGCGCACTACATGACCCCGTCATGCGTCGCGACCGACAGAAGGGCGCGACGTGGCATGGATGTTGGTGGCAAGCGACGTGCGTACGCATGCCGTCGCGTGTTTCATTCCTGATAGCCTTTCAAGGCGAAGCGTCAGGCGTTGGCGCCTGCACCCCGCCCCATCCACCGCCGGACGATGGTCACCAGCGTGAACGCGCCTCCGAAGACCCGCGTCACGGCAACCCGAGCATCGCGAGCCCGATGCCGGCCTTCAGCCCATTCATCACGCGGGTCTACAGCTTTGCTGTACGCGCGAAGGCGCGTATTGGCTTACGGCCTTTCAACTGAGAACCGTCTGATATCTACGTCGGAGCAGAATCTCGAAACTCGATCAATTCACTGAAACTGGATGTAGCAATGGTCGCGAGACTCTTGACGGCGCTATTGCTCGGAGTGATCGCTCCGGGCGCAATGGCTGCGGACTGCGATGCGGTTCACAACGGAGCGGTCGTCTCTGGGCAGGCACTGCTAGGCAGCGAGGCAGGCAAGGTGACCGTAGGAGAGGGACGTGTGCCCTTCTACAGTGCGCCGAACGATGAATGCCCAACGAAGGGAGTCTTTGTTTTGTCCGGCGAGCTGCTGATTGCAACCTGGGCTTCCGGTGACTTCACGTATGTTCACTACCAGAACACAAGGACCGGAAGGGAAACCGAGGGTTGGGTGCATAGCTCGCGATTGAAGTGGACGGGGTATGGCGTCACCGATGACGTCATGGAGCGCTATGCACCCGTGGGAAGGTTTGAGTAACCCCTCACACCGCGCTGCCCACATGACTTCGCCAACCGGGCAGGCGAAATACATCAGCACCTCCAAGACTCCCGGGGTACTACTGGCGTAATCAATGCCTTCGCCGGGTAGCCACGTAGCCCGGGTGAGCGCAGCGCACCCGTGGCCACGGTCGGCCAACCGCAAGCCCGCGTGCGAAGGCGAATGTCAGTGCTTGGGCGGCGTCTCGACGCTGCGCGGTGCAGGCGCCGGTGTGCCCTGCTTGGCCGCCGCGGCACGCATCATCTGGCCCATGCCTTCCAGGTTGCCGGTGAGCAACATGCCCCAGCCGTCGCCGTTGGGACGCACGCTCACGACCTCCATGCTGGTCAGGGTGACCTCGTTGACGGTGGCCGAGGAGCGCGTGACCACGTGCACCGTGTCGCCCTCCTTCACCGAGCCCAGCACCTGCGTTTCGCCCACTTTGAGGGTCATGCCGGGCTTCATCATGGTGCCTTCCAGCAGCGCGCGCATGAAGTCGGCGGGCGCGAGCTTGGCGATGGAGTCGGCCGTGGCTTGCGGCCCGAACATCGCGCGTGCCATGAGGTCCGCCTGGGGCCCCTCGGGCATGGCCAGGATCGGCGCCATCATCGACTTGAAGCGGGCCAGTTCGTCAGGATGCATGAAGTCCGCGACGACGCCCGGCCCCTTCTCCTGCACCGCCTTGCCGGACCGCGCGACGAACGCTTCCGCCGTCTCGGCATCCTTGGCTGTCGCCGGCAGCATGCCGGCCAACAGAAGCAGCGCGATCGCGGCGATGGTACGCAGCGGCTTGAAATTCGATGTCTTCGTGCGCGCGTGTTGCATGGCATTCCCCCAGTCCGTTGTGCCGGCTGCATTGTGCCGGTTGGCCCGGTCCCGCGCGAGCGGGCTGGATGGATGGAAGCAACACGCGCGCCGATGGCCGCCCTCGACGCCACCCGGGCGGCCGTGCCACTACCGTGGTGAAAGCACCTCGATCACCGCCTTTGCCACCGCCTCCGGTGCGTCGATCTGGATCTCGTGCGAGGCCTCCGGCACGGCAACGCGTCGCCCCTTCTTCGAGGTGGCCGCCAATCGCGCCTGCGTCTGCTCGCGTGCCGTTTGCAGTGCCTTGCGCACATCGTCCGGCACGCCGGGCACGTCGTTGGATGCGGTGAGGACGATGACAGGCTTCGCACCATGCGACTCGTCCGCGGCAACGGGCGCGGCGAAGATCGCGGTGTTGGCATCGAGCTCGGAGCGCAGTGTTCGCCAGTAGGCAGGCTTGAGCTTGTAGGCACGCGACGCGGCCGCCACGGGCGCGCTCTGCCACGGCGGCGGCGCACGCAGGCACGACGACAGCGGGCCTTCGGCCTTGTCCAGCGTGCCGGCTTCGGCAGCCTTCAGGCAGGCATCGAGGAAGGCGTTGCGCTGGACGAGGCCGGCCTCGCCTTGTTGTTTCCACGCAGCGGGAAGCAGCGCGTCGGCGCCCTGCTCCGGCGGATCGACCAGCACCAGCGCGCTCACGTTCTTCGGATGCAGCTGTGCATAGCGACGCACGATGTTGCTGCCGAGCGAGTGACCCACCAGCACGATTGGCGTCTTGAACCTGGCTGCCTGGATGAGCGCGGCGAGATCGGCGACGTCGGCGTTGAGGTCGCGCGGCATTGGCCCTTCATCGCTGAACCCGTAACCGGCGCGGTCGTACGCGCACACGCGCGCCTGCGGCGACAGCAGCGCCTGCACGCGGAACCAGGTGGTGGAATCGGCATTTCCACCGGCTTCCAGAAGCACCGTGCGCGGCCCGTCGCCGATACAACGCAGGTTCAATGCACGACCGGGCGCGATGGTGATGCGCTGGCCGGCGAGGGCGTAGGTGTCCGGGGTTTGCTGTAGTGCACCCGGCGCAGCGTGCGCGGGCGCGAACATCGAGACGGAAGCGAGAAACGCAAAGCGTGCGATCGACTTCATCCTGCTCTCCATGCATGGGGGAATCGCATGCGCCGATTCGCTTCGGCGGCATGGCGGGGGCAAGGGTAGCCGACGACGAAACGCGAAACACCGGCGGGCGGCTACGTTTCGTCCTGCGTCTGGCGATTCGTTCAAGCGCCGGTTGGGATCCGGCGCCGCCTGGCACGGGCAAGGCAGTCCGTGCAGCAGGGCGGCCAGGTAGTTGCGCGCCTGAATGCGCGCAGACATCCGCCTTCGGGCTCCGGCGCTATCCTCGGCCTGCATCGCCCGGAACCCATGCGTGATCCGCTCCCGGCTCCTGCTGGCTGCTGTCGTGCTCGGCCTTGCGCCGACGGCGACGGCGCACGCGCGCGACTGGCTCATCGACCTGCATTACCTGCAGTTGCAGGAAGCCGCGCTGGGCGACGCCGAGATGTCCGGGCGCGAATCCGGCCTGCAGGTGCAGACGCCGTGGTTCGCACTCGGCGGCGGGCAGTTTGGTGTTGGCGCCGACTACCTCTACACGCACTACGACTACACCGGGCTCGACACCCGCGACCGCGACCTGCATCGCCTCGCGGTGCCACTGGACTGGCGCTACGGCGACACCTGGACGCTGCGCATCACCGCGCAGCCGACCGTCGCCACGTCGTCCAACATCATGAAGGACCTGTTCTCCCGCAGCACCGGCGACGACTTCAATCTCTACGGCCGCATCGCCGTAGAGCGCGTGCCCGACTCGGGCTGGGGCTGGCGACTGGGCGCCGGCTACGACGACCGCTTCGGCGACCCGCAAGCGTGGCCGCTGGTCGCCGCGGTCTATCGCCAGTCGAACCTGTCCGTCGAAGTCGGATGGCCGCAGGCGAGCGCGAACTGGTGGCCGAACGAACGTTGGCGCCTGGGCGTGGAGATCGCACCGGCCGGCGCACGCTGGCATGTCGTCAGCGACGAACGCGACGGCGCCGAATTCGATTACACCGCCGAAGCCTGGCGCGCCGCACTCGCCGCCGACTGGTCCTTCGCCGGCGGCTGGCAGCTCGCGTTGCAGCTGGGCAGCGAGTTCGACCGCCACCACGACTTCGAGGACGACACCGGCGCACGCATCGACACCGATGCCGCCTCTGCCGCGTTCGCGTCGCTGGCGGTGCGGTATCGCTTCGGCGATGACACGGCGCCGTGAGCGCGGACGACGCGTCGTCGAAAGCCGCACGCGATGGCCGTGTTCTCCACCGCAACCGGCAACAGCGCGCCGCGGTGGTAGGCATGTCGTCGGCACGGGATGCGCCCGTTAGCACCGGTGCGGCCGCTCGCGTGCGCCGGTCGTCGCTTGGACAGGTGGTGCGTGCCGCCCGCGGCCGTTTCCTGCGTTACCCTCCCTGCCAGCCGAACGGGGGGACGGCCATGGGGAAATGGATCATCGCGGCGCTGGCGCTCGCCTGTGCCGACGTCACCTGGGCACACGGCGGCGGCCTCGACCGCAACGGCTGCCACCACGACCGCAAGAACGGTGGCTACCACTGCCACCGCGGCGCGTCCGCGGCACCGTCGAACGACGCGCGCCCCGCCTCATTCACCCACACGCTGCAGCCCGCCGACGCGCGCAGTGTCGGCTTCCGCAACTGCAGTGAGGCCCGCGCCGCAGGTGCCGCCCCCGTGCGACGCGGCGACCCCGGATACGGCCGCCACCTGGACCGCGACGGCGACGGTGTGGGCTGCGAGTAACGGCGGACCGGGCATTCGCGACGTCTCTGAAAGTCGACGTTGACGTCGGGCGTTACGGCGGCGCCTCGCGCACCGCGCCGAGCACCTCGTCCAGGTAGAGCGCGATGCGCTCGAAGGTCTCGGCCAGCGCGTCGGGCGGAATACGCAACTCGTGCGAGGCCGACTCACCCCGCCGCTCGGCGAGTTGTGCCAGCAGCAACAACTGATCGCGCGCCTGCACCAGCCGGTGGTGCGCAAAGTCGGGCAACAGCACGCCGGCGAACGCGGCGGGGGATTGGCAAACGTCCTTTTGCATCGTGGGTCTCCAGCAAACCAGCCGGCTTGCGCCGCGGGATGCGGACGCAAGGTGTCGGGAGGTTCGAAAACCGTGGCAGTCGGCCGGGCTTATTTCCTCTCGCGAGGTCTTGTATTCGCCGCCCTCCCGACGCGGAGCTTCTTGCGTCGGACGCCCAGACGTCGGGCGTAAAAAACCCACCGGAATAACGGAGGTGGGTTCCGCTACCAATCGGAGTTTCGACGCTCCTTGAGTGCTAAGTCTCCGGACGGCACCGGCACAGATCAACGCTTCAAGCTCCTCTTCTCGAGAGAGTTTGTCGCGCGTGGCCTGGTACCCTGGTCGGGAGGAGAACGCCATGGCCAATGCCGTCTTCACCACATCGGAAAGCTCCGCGTACGACGATCAGATCGAGCGTTGGTACCACTTTCCCAAGACGTATCTCGCCCACGCCCAGCAGGCGGTGGGCGACCTGATCGTCTATTACGAGCCCCGCCGCACGACGGGTCCGAACAGCGCCACCGGACGACAGGCGTACTTCGCCATGGCGCGCCTGGACCGGATTGAAGCCGACACTACGCGCCCGGACCACTTCTACGCTTATCTGAGCCAGTTCCTTGAGTTCGATCGCGCCGTCCCGTTCCGCGAGCAGGGCGGCCTCTACTACGAGTCGGGACTTAAGAAGGACGATGGCTCGACCAACAAGGGCGCATTCGGTCGCTCGGTGCGACTGATCCCGCGTGACGAGTTCGAGCGCATCTTGCAGGTTGGCATGACCGCGCCCCTCACGGCATGGGAGCAAGCCGACCGCATCGCAGAGCCGGTGCCCGAGTACGTCACGCGCCCCATCATCGAACAGGTGGTGTCTCGCAAGTTCCGCGACGCCGCTTTCCGTCGTCACGTGCGTAACGCTTACAACAACACCTGCGCCGTCACGGGCCTTCGCCTCATCAACGGCGGCGGCCGCCCCGAAGTACAGGCCGCTCATATTCGCCCGGTGGAACAAGACGGCCCCGACACCGTCCGCAACGGCATCGCCCTCACCGGCACCGCGCACTGGCTGTTCGACCGCGGCCTGATCTCGTTCGACGACGACTACCGCATCCTGCTATCGCCGCATGGCCCGGATGACTTGGATAAGTTGATCCGTGCGGAGCGGAGGTTGCTGCTGCCGGAGCATCCGGAATGGAGGCCGCATGCCACCTACTTGCGATGGCATCGGGAACACAGGCTTAAGGCTTGATGCGGGACGTTAACCCGGGTGCGCTGCGCTTGCCCGGGCCACGCTGGCTGGGCACCTGATACGCGACGCAGAAGACCTCCGACGCTGCATGGACTACACGTAGTTCAACCCGGTGAAGCATGGGCACACCATGCGTGAGGATTCGCTGTACTCCACCTTTCCTCACGAAGTGCGCGAGGCCGGTTGCCGGCGGACTGGGCAGTGTCTGCTGGGAGTGATGGGGCCTGCGGCGAGAGGAGGTGATGGGTTCGCGGGCGAAACCCATCCTGCGGGCTAGAGGAAGGGCCACCTCCTATGGAACGCAAATGAACCCGACTCATTTCCTGCCATTCGTTTCAGCGCGGGCCGCATCGGCGCCGGCGTCCGTTCTGCCTCCAACTTCCTCCATAGACTCAAGAGCTGTCTTCGCATCGGCCATCAGCTTAGCGAGGTCGACAAGATTGTTGGCCACCATTGTTCCTCGCAGGTTGGCTGCTCGCGCCTTAAGGAGCTCTGATACTTGACCAAGCCAGATCGCCTCCGACACAAGCATTCGATTAGACGATTCAAACTCGTATCGCCTTCTGAATGTCATGCCCACCCGCTGCTTGTCCGACGGGGCGATAGCCAAATACTGGTCAACGAAACTGCTAGGCGCGATGAACTTCAGCAATGGCGTATCGTAGAAGCGGCTATCTCCATCATTTGTAACTACAAGCGCCCTGTAGAAGGCACCGGAATCAGTATTCATCAAAGTGAGAAGCTCCTCTGATCGCCTCGGAAACTGGTCGATCCGTTCCGCCTCAGCGCTATTACTCCAATGCGCGACCAGTTCTCGATACTCCAGGGAGCCTCTATCGTGAAAGCCGAGCCCGCCGTAGCCCGCTCCCATACTGATGTTCCGCAGCACGTCCTGGTCCAACGAAAGCCGACCTACCGCGCGCAAACGATCTAGCTGCAGCTTGGCTGTGTCCAGGATCTCGCGCCTTGATTCCTTATGAATTTCAAGGTCGGACAGCCAGAACAACACGCATGAGGCGTGCATGACTTCGCCAGCCCTTGTGTATAGGCCGTTCTTCAGTTCATGCGCGACCTGCGGCAGCAATTCGGAGATCTCTTCGTCGGTAAGGCTGGACGCGTGCCACAGTCGAACCCAACTGGGCTGCTGCTCACTTGAGAAGTAGCGACTGTTCCTAATTGACTGCTCGATCGCATTGACGTCAACAACCCCTTTATCAAAGATCGCGACCCAGAGCTCGTTGGACACTGGCTCGTCGACGAAGTCGATCCCAGAGTACTTCTTTGACACCCTTGCGTAATGGCCCCTTGCCCCCTCGTCATTCGCAAGGGAGCGCAAGTACCCATCTCGCGAAAGGTCTCTGATGTCACCCGGCACCATAGAACCGCTCTTTATCTCGAACGAGAGCGCCAAGTATCGAGAAATCAACTCCGCAACAACTGCACTGCTATCCCGAATATCTGGCGCGAGATGATTGAGCAGATCCTCTAGGTCAAACAGCGCGAGCCGGAGGTGTCTAAGATTCTGGTACTTAGATTCGGCAAACACCTCGCGAATCCTATCGTCGTTCTGCTTGAAGAACTTCTTTGCCGGTCCGTCAGCGAACTCGCCGACAAACGCACGTGCTGCCGCATCGATCTCGGGTTCGATCTCAAAGGTCTTACCGATGAGCTTCTCTTTGATCCTTAGGTAGGCGCGATGCTCGCGCCGGTCCGTTGCACTCTCAATCTCCTCCTGGCGAATGATCTCATCCTCATTGGCAACAAGGATCACTTTGAGATCTGAGTGCTCGACGAAATGATTGATGTACCCGAGAAGCTCCGCGATGGGAATCGAGCAGCGTTCGATATCGTCGAAGACCAACACAAAGCCTTCTGTGTTTGTCAGATAGTCTGGAATCTTGATCTCCGGGAGTTGTGGCGCAACTGATGCGTCGTCGCGCCCATTGCCATCCAGGTCGACTTTAATCGTCGCCCGAAGAAGACCCTTCAGCACCTTCCCCGCAAGCGCCATCCCTTTGGATGCGAGAACGGGGTGCAGAAGCCGGAATATCTCGCCTTCAATGGCATCCACAGACGTGATCCCATTCAAGCTGACATGCAAGACCTTGCCGCCGTCCCGTTCCAACTGGGCCAGCGACCTCTTCATGAACCACGTCTTCCCGGCCCCCCACCTACCTTTGACGAGCACCGCATAGCCCGGCGGGATCGGACGCTTGTAGTAGTGGTCCAAGAACAGTTCAATGTGGTCGTTTGGCGAACTCACCGAGTGCATCTCCTGATAATGACCCAAACGAAAAGAGGCGGCACTGGCCGCCTCTTTCGTAACTTCCTAGCGATCAAACCCCAATCGGATTCGGCTTTTCCCCGTCGATCTTGTACTGCTTGATCGCGCGGGCGACGTCCTTGCCGGTCATCTTGCCTTCCGCTGCCAGCGCCGCGATGGCGGCGTGGGCGATGTAGTAGCGGTCCACTTCGAAGTGGCGGCGCAGGTTGGCGCGGGTGTCGCTGCGGCCGAAGCCGTCGGTGCCCAGCACGGTGTACTTCATCGGCACGAATTCACGGATCTGGTTGGCGAAGGTGCGCACGTAGTCCGTGGCGGCAATCGCCGGGCCCTGGCGGCCTTCCAGCAGCGTGGTGACGTACGGCTTGCGCTGCGTGCCTTCCGGGTTCATGCGGTTGGTGCGGATGGCGTCTTCGCCGTCGCGGGCCAGTTCGGTGAAGCTGGGGCAGGACCAGATGTCGGCGGTGACGCCGAAGTCCTTGTCCAGCAGTTCCGCCGCTGCGATGGCTTCGCGCAGGATGGTGCCGCTGCCCATCAGTTGCACGCGCAGCTCGCCCTTCTTGGGCTTGCCGGCGTCCTTGAGCAGGTACATGCCCTTGATGATGCCCTCGCTTGCGCCTTCCGGCATGTCCGGGTGGGCGTAGTTCTCGTTCATCAGGGTGAGGTAGTAATACTCGTCCTGCTGCTCGGTGAGCATGCGCTGCATGCCGTGCTGCAGGATCACCGCGACTTCGAAGCCAAACGTCGGGTCGTAGCTGCGGCAGTTCGGGATGGCGCTGGCCAGCAGGTGGCTGTGGCCGTCTTCGTGCTGCAGGCCTTCACCGTTGAGCGTGGTGCGGCCGGCGGTGGCGCCCAGCAGGAAGCCACGCGCACGCATGTCCGCTGCCTGCCAGGCGCTGTCGCCGATGCGCTGGAAGCCGAACATCGAGTAGTAGATATAGAACGGCAGCATCTGCAGGTTGTTGGTGCTGTAGCTGGTGGCCGCGGCCATCCAGCTGGTGAATGCACCGGCCTCGGTGATGCCTTCTTCCAGCACCTGGCCTGCCGCGTCTTCGCGGTAGTACATGAGCTGGTCGCGATCCACCGGCTTGTACTTCTGGCCGTGCGGCGCGTAGATGCCGATCTGGCGGAACAGGCCTTCCATGCCGAAGGTGCGCGCTTCGTCGGCGACGATGGGCACGCAACGCGGGCCCACCTGCTTGTCGCGCAGCACGATGTTGAGCGCCTGCACGAACGACATGGTGGTGCTGATCTCGCGGTCGCCGGTGCTCTTGAGCAGGCGGTCGAAGGCGTCCAGCTTCGGCACCTCCAGCGATTCACTGCTCTTGCGGCGGCGCTGCGGCAGGTAGCCGCCCAGCGCCTTGCGGCGCTCGTGCATGTATTCCACTTCCGGCGACTTCTCGCCCGGGTGGAAGAACGGCACTTTGCCGTCGGCCAGTTGTGCGTCGGTCACCGGGATGTTGAAGCGGTCGCGGAACAGGCGCACGGCTTCGTCGTCGAGCTTCTTGGTCTGGTGCGTCGGGTTGAGCGACTCACCGGCCGGGCCCATGCCGTAACCCTTGACCGTCTTGGCCAGGATGACGGTGGGCATGCCCTTGGTGTTCACCGCTTCGTGGTACGCGGCGTAGACCTTGTGCGGGTCGTGGCCGCCGCGGTTGAGGCGCCAGATGTCGTCGTCGGACAGGTTGGCGACCAGCTGCGCGGTTTCCGGATACTTGTTGAAGAAGTGCTCGCGCGTGTACTTGCCGCCGAAGGCCTTGCAGTTCTGGTATTCGCCGTCGACGGTTTCCATCATCAGCTGGCGCAGCTTGCCGGCGGTGTCGCGCGCCAGGAGCGGATCCCAGTAGGAACCCCACACGGTCTTGATGACATTCCAGCCGGCGCCGCGGAACTGGCCTTCCAGCTCCTGGATGATCTTGCCGTTGCCGCGCACCGGGCCGTCCAGTCGCTGCAGGTTGCAGTTGATGACGAAGACCAGGTTGTCCAGGCCTTCACGGCCGGCCACGGAAATGGCGCCGAGCGATTCGGGTTCGTCCGTCTCGCCGTCGCCGAGGAACGCCCACACCTTGCGGTCGGTCTTGGGCAACAGGCCGCGGCCTTCCAGGTACTTCCAGTTGCGCGCCTGGTAGATGGCGGCCAGCGGGCCCAGGCCCATCGACACGGTCGGCACCTGCCAGTAGTCCGGCATCAGCCACGGGTGCGGATACGACGAGATGCCGCGGCCGTCGACTTCCATGCGGAAGTTGTCCAGCTGCGATTCGCTTATGCGGCCTTCCAGGAACGAGCGGGCATAGATGCCCGGCGAGCTGTGGCCCTGCACGCCGATGATGTCGCCCGGGTGGTCGCCTTCCGGGCCGCGCCAGAAGTGGTTGAAGCCCACGTCATAGAGCGTGGCCGCCGAGGCGAACGAAGCGATGTGGCCGCCCAGGTCGCCCGGCTTGCGGTTGGCGCGCACGACCATGGCCAGCGCGTTCCAGCGGATGATCGAACGGATGCGCCATTCCATCGCGTGGTCGCCGGGGCTCTTGGCCTCCAGGTGCGCGGGAATGGTGTTGATGTATTCGGTGGTCGGCGAGAACGGCAGGTGCGCGCCGGCGCGACGGGTGACTTCGACCATGCCTTCGAGCAGCTGGTGGGCGCGCTCGGCGCCATCGCGCTCGATGACGGCCTGGACGGACTCGATCCACTCGCGGGTCTCGGTCGGATCCGGGTCGTTCTGGAGCAGGTCGTTGATGACAGCGTGAAGAGACGTCATGCGTATCGCGGCCCCTATTGGCCGCGCCTCGTGTGGGGACGGGTTAGAGCTTCGATTCTAACAGGGCGATACGGGTCGCCGGACCGGGTGGAACGGGCCGCAGCGTTGCGACGAAAGGCGGATTGCGCGGGCGCAATCCCTACGCTGGCGGATGTTGTGCTCTGCCTCGTTAGAAGGCAGACCGCGGTGCGACGCGCTGCCGCGGCCATCCATGGCGAGGCGCATTCCGCTCCTGATCGCCCGACCCGGCCATCCATGGCCGGGCGTTCGGCAGGCCGCGCGGTAGTGCCGCGCGAGCGGCCTGTGCCTCACCCTCTCCCCTTGCGGGAGAGGGACAGGCCGCGCAGTGGCCAGGGAGAGGGGTGGCGCGCCAGCACTGAGGAGAACGGCGGCTTCGCCGCCGGCCCCTCTTCCGCCCTTCGGGCACCTTCTCCCGCAAGGGGAGAAGGAAAAGCGGAGCATCGAGAGGCCTGTACGTTCGCCCTCTCCCCTTGTGGGAGAGGGACAGGCCGCGCGGCGGCCAGGGAGACGGATTACGGCCGCGGCGGCGCCAGTGCGGCGCCCAGTATCTGGCGCTGGAACGTGATCATCTCTTCGCGGGTGACGCGCTCGTCGTGGTTGAGGTCCATGTGCTCGAACAGGGCGCGCGCGCCGGCGGCGTGTTCGGCGGCGGTGACCACGCCATCGCCGTCCAGGTCCATCGGCAAGGGATCCTCGCGCGGCGTGGGGGGCGGCATCACCGGGGTCGCGGGCACGGGTTGCGTCGCCGCGGCGGGCGGTGCGGTGGGCGTGGTCTGCGCCCAGATCACCACGGGCACGGCGACAATGGCCAGCATGAGCACTGCGCGGATTGCGGCTTTCATGACCCCACCTCTGCATGACGACCTCGACCGACACGGTATCGGGCGGGGTGTGTGCATACCTTCACGGCGCGTGGAGCGCCGACCGGCCGCGAGCGCGCTGGCCCTCGCTTTGGCGCTGGCCTTGGCGCCCGCACATGCGCAGGACCGCGCGACCACGCTGGACACCGTGCAGGTGGTGGGCGCACGCCAGCCGCTGACGCGCTTCCCGGGTTCGGTCAGCGTGATCGACGGCGACATCCTTCGCGACGGCCAGCGCCAGGTGTCGTTGTCCGAGGCGCTGGTGCGCGCGCCCGGCGTGACCGTGCTGGACCGCCAGAACTACGCGCAGGACCTGCAGGTGCAGAGCCGCGGTTTCGGTGCGCGCTCCACGTTCGGCATCCGCGGCATCAAGCTGATCGTCGACGGCATTCCGTCGTCTGCGCTGGATGGCCAAGGGCAGGCGGCCAGCTTTCCGCTGAGCGCGCTCGATCGAATCCAGGTGCTGCGTGGTCCGCTGGCGCTGCAGTACGGCAACGCGGCCGGTGGCGCGATCGTGGGCGAGACCGCGTTCGATGGCCCCGGCGCGCAGGCCGAAGGCTGGCTGGGTTCGCATGACAGCGCGCGCGTCTCGGCGGGCTTCGAGGGCGCGAACGATGACGAAGCGTGGCGATGGCGCGCGCTCGGCTCGTGGTTCACCACCGATGGCGAGCGTCCGCACAGTTCGGCGCAGCGCGCGCAGGTGGATGGTGTGGCGCAGTGGGCGCCCGACGCCGATTCGCGTCTGCGCATCGTCGGCGGTGGTTTGAGCCAGCCCTACACCGACGACCCGCTGGGCCTCACGCGCGCACAGTGGCAGCGCGACCCGAACGGCACCGACCCCGTGGCCGAACAGTTCGACACGCGCAAGAAGATCGACAACGCGCAACTCGGCGCACGCTGGGAAGACACCTATGCGCCGGGCCGCGAATACTGGATCGGCGGCTACGGCGTAACGCGTGATGTGGTGCAGTTCCTCGCGATTCCCGTCGCGGCGCAGCGCGCGCCCAGCAGTGCCGGTGGCGTGATCGACCTGGGCCGTCGATCGAGCGGCGTGGATGCAGGCCACCGATGGAGCGGCGATACCGGCGCGATCACGCTCGGGCTCGAAGCAGGCTGGCTGGACGAGCAGCGACGCGGCTACGAGAACTTCGTCGGCGAGCAACTGGGCCTGCGTGGCCGGCTTCGTCGCGACGAGGACAACCGCGTCCGCAGCGTCGAGCCCTTCGCGCTGGGCGAGTGGCGTTTCGCGACGGACTGGACCGCGATGGGCGCGGTGCGGCATGCGCGACTGGATGTCTCGTCGGACGATCACTACATCGCGCCCGGCAATGGCGACGACAGCGGCGAACTGGATTACCGCGAAACCGCGGGAGCATTCGGTGTCACGCGCAGCTTCGCGCAGGGCGAGGCGTACGCCAGTGTCGGACGCGGCTTCGAGACGCCTACCATCACCGAACTGGCCTACCGCCCGGACGGCAGCGCCGGCCTCAACACATCGCTGCAACCGGCGCATTTCGACAGCGCGGAGATCGGCCTGCGCTGGCGCTTCGCGCGTGCGAACGCGAGTGTCTCGACGTATCGCATCGACGGCGAGGACGAGATCGTTCCGGCCGACAACCGCGGCGGCCGCGCGAGTTTCGCCAATGCCGGGCGCACGCGCCGCGAAGGCATCGAAGCCGGACTGGACGGACGGCTGGCGACGCAGTGGACGTACGCCATCACCGTGAACTGGCTGCGCGCGCGTTTCACCGAACCGTTCTCGTATCGCGTGGCCAGCGGCGCGGAGCGGGTCGTCGACGCCGGCAATCGCATCCCCGGCATCCCGCGTGCCGACGGCTACGCCGAACTGGCCTGGCACACGCCCGATGCGCGCACCGTCGCCGCACTGGAAATGCGCGCCAGCGACGGCATGCCGACCGACGACCGCAACACCGACGCTTCACCGGGCTACGCGACCTTCGCGCTGCGCCTGCAATGGCGCGCCGCGAACACCGGCTGGCACGCGTTCGCGCGCGCGGACAATCTGTTCGACCGCGACTACGTGGGCTCGGTGATCGTCAACGAAGGCAACGCGCGCTACTTCGAACCGGGACCGGGACGCGGTTTCACGGTGGGATTGGGCTGGGACGGGTAGCGCGGTTGCTGTTGCCGCGATACCGAGGCGCGCGTCCCCTCTCCACGCGGGAGAGGGGTTCGAACGGGCGTCGGATCAGCCCTGCGCGGTCAACGATGCGCGGATCTGCGCATCCACCGCGGCGATGGCGGTCATGTTGACGACGCGACGCGGCGTGGAGGCCGGCGTCAGGATGTGCGCCGGCTTGTCCAGACCCATCAGGATCGGGCCGATGGCCACGCCCTCGGTCATCACGCGAATCATGTTGTAGGTGATGTTGGCCGCGTCCAGGTTGGGCATCACGAACAGGTTTGCGCGGCCCTTGAGCAGCGTGTTGGGGAAGATGCGGTGGCGCAGCTCCTCGTCCCACGCGGTGTCGGCCTGCATCTCGCCGTCGACTTCCAGCTTCGGGTAGCGCTGCTTGATCAGCTGGAACACCTTGCGCATCTTCGCCGCCGACGGATTGTCGTGGCTGCCGTAGTTGCTGTGCGACAGCAGCGCAACCTTGGGCTCGATGCCGAACAGCTTCAGGCGGAACGAAGCCTGCAGCGTCGCCTCGGCAATCTGCTCGGCGGTCGGCTCGCACTGCACGTGCGTGTCGAGGAAGAACCACACGCCCTGGTCGTTGATCACGCCGGTCATGGCCGCCGTGCCAGTCACGCCGCGGTCGAAGTCGAACACGCTGCGCAGGTAGCCCAGCTTTTTGTGGAAACGGCCGACCAGGCCGCAGATCATCGCGTCGGCTTCGCCGCGCTCGACCATCAGCGCCGCGATCAGCGTCGGGCGCGAGCGCAGCAGGTTCTTCGCCGCCGCCGGCGACACGCCACGACGCTCGGTCAGCGCGTGGTACTGCTGCCAGTAGTCGTTGAAGCGCGGGTCGTCGTTGATGTTGGTGAGTTCGAAATCGACGCCCGCGCGCATGCGCAGGCCCAGGCGCTTGATGCGCGTATCGATGACGTCCGGGCGGCCGATCAGGATCGGATGCGCCAGCTTCTCGTCGATCACGGTCTGCACGGCGCGCAGCACGGTTTCCTCTTCGCCTTCGGCATAGACCACGCGCTTGCGGTCGCTGCGCGCGCGGTCGTACACCGGCTTCATCACCAGGCCGGTGCGATAGATGAACGTGCCGAGCTTTTCCTCGTACGCGACCATGTCCTCGATGGGACGCGAGGCCACGCCGGATTCCATCGCCGCGCGCGCCACGGCCGGCGCCAGCTTCACCAGCAGGCGCGGGTCGAACGGACGCGGGATCAGGTAGTCGGCGCCGAACTCCGGCGCTTCACCGCCGTAGGCCGCGCCCAGGTCGGCCGATTCCTCGCGCGCCAGCTGCGCGATGGCGCGCACGCAGGCGAGCTTCATCGCCTCGTTGATGCCGGTGGCACCGACGTCGAGCGCGCCGCGGAAGATGTACGGGAAGCACAGCGCGTTGTTGACCTGGTTCGGGTAGTCCGAACGGCCGGTCGCGATGATGCAGTCCGGACGCACGGCCTTGGCGTCCTCGGGCAGGATTTCCGGGTACGGGTTGGCCAGCGCGAGGATGACCGGGCGCGGCGCCATCGTGGCGACCATTTCCGGCTTGAGGATGCCGCCGGCCGACAGGCCCAGGAAGATGTCCGCGCCGGCCACGATCTCGGCCAGCGAGCGCGCGGAGGTGTCGCGCGCGTAGCGGGCCTTGTCCGGGTCCAGGTGGTCGCGGCCGGCGTAGATCACGCCGTCGCGGTCGAAGGCGGTGATGTGCTCCTTCTTCACGCCCAGCGCCACCAGCATGTCCAGGCAGGCGATGCCCGCCGCGCCGGCGCCGGTGGTGGCGATGCGTACCTCGCCGATGTCCTTGCCCACCACTTCCAGCGCGTTGAGCACCGCGGCGCCGACGATGATCGCCGTGCCGTGCTGGTCGTCGTGGAAGACCGGGATCTTCATCCGCTCGCGCAGCTTGCGCTCGACGATGAAGCACTCCGGCGCCTTGATGTCCTCGAGGTTGATACCGCCGAACGTCGGTTCAAGACTGGCGATGATGTCGACCAGTTTGTCCGGATCGCGCTCGTCGATCTCGATGTCGAACACGTCGATGCCGGCGAACTTCTGGAACAGCACGCCCTTGCCTTCCATCACCGGCTTGCCGGCCAGCGGGCCGATGTCGCCCAGGCCGAGCACGGCCGTGCCGTTGCTGATGACCGCCACCAGGTTGCCGCGCGCGGTGAGCTCGCTGGCCGCAGTGGGGTCGGCGACGATCGCCTCGCACGCGAAGGCCACGCCGGGCGAGTACGCCAGGGCGAGGTCGCGCTGGGTCACCATCGGCTTGGTCGCGGTGACCTTGATCTTGCCGGGCGGGCTGAGGCGGTGGTAGTCGAGCGCGGCTTGCTTGAGCTCGTCGGACGGCGATTGTTCGGACATCAGGGCGGAAACCACGGTCGGGCCGCCGATTCTAGCCGCTTCCCATGAACGGCGAGGACGCTGGGGTATGGCGAAGCTGCGGCGCAGTGCCCGGTTTGGCACGCCCGTACGAGGTAGCCCGCGCGTGTGGACGGGGAACGGCAGTGTCTTTTCCTTCTCCCCTCGTGGGAGAAGGTGCCCGAAGGGCGGAAGAGGGGCGGCGGCGAAGCCGACGTGCTGCGCCCCTCTCCCTGGCCGCTACGCGGCCTGTCCCTCTCCCGCAAGGGGAGAGGGGGAGACAGCTCCCCGGGGCGCAACTTGGATACGCACGCTCACAGGTCCGGCACGTGGCCGTCGGCGACGATCTTGTCCAGGCGGATGCGGTTGGCGAACAGCGAGAACGCCAGCATCCCGGCCAGGCCATTGGCGCGCGCCACCCACTGCGGCAGCCAGCGGGCCGGCTTGAGCACGCCATCGGCGAACAGCGGCTCGAAGCGTTGGACGTCGGCCAGGGTCATCTTGCCGGCGAACAGCCAGCGGCACAGCTGCAGTTTCTGCTCGCGCAGCGCCCAGCGGAAGAAGGTGTGTACGCCGACCAGCCCGCGCAGGTACACCGTGTCCTTGGTGAAGGCGTAGCCGCCGGTGGTGGGCACGCCCCGGAACACGCGCTGGGCCGAGGCGAAGCTGTCCTCCGGGTTCTGGCCGGCACCGAGGAAATAGCGGAACACTTCGATGAAGTCCGCGCCGCCCAGCGCCATCGCCACCGCTTCGATGCGCAGGCTGATGCGCTTCATGCGGCCGATGTCGATGCTGCCGGTGATCTGCTCGGCGAACGTCGCCAGCCCTTCCTGCGTGGCGGTGATGCGCGGCGAAGACAACGCCATGCTGGCCAGCACCGGCTGCTCGCGGCCGTTGAGGGCGGTGAGCGAGTGCACGAAGGCTTCGTGCTGCAGCAGCTGGTGGCGGTCGTAATCGCTGAAGGCCGCGCCGTGGCGCAGGCGGATGCGCGTGGCGCCGGCGGCCGCCTTGGCGATCAGGTCGGGATCGAGCACGACCTCGATCACGCGCGCGTCGAAGTAGTCGTCCAGTTCGCGCTGCAACTGCAGCTGCAATGCGGTGGCCGAGATGGTGACGTGCTCGGCCGGCGCCATCAGTTCGTGGTCGAGTTCGTCGGCGATGGAGATGAAGTGGCGCGCGGCCTCGCGCGTGGTCGGGCCGTCGCCCGGAAGGCATTCGTCGGGACGGCCGAACAGCTGGATCGACAGGTCGCTGACCGCCTGCGTGCCCAGGTTCTCGCACAGCTGCGCGGCGAGAGCCCAGCTGCGCGCGGATTCGATCAGGTACTGGCCCAGCGGATGTTGCGGGTCCGCGGCGGCGGCGATCGCGTCAAATTCGGCACGCGTGGCGCTGTAGTCCACGCGCGGGTATTCCGGCTGCGGCAGCTTGACCACGCCACGTGCGTAATCGGCGAGGAAATGCTCCTCGTGCCCCGCTGGCCAGCTGACGCGCGCCAGCAGGCGGATGTCGCGCGCGGCTTCGACCATGCGCGCGTCGAGCGCGGCGTGATGGACGATGTCGGGGTTGGCGACGGCGTTCATGCCCGCTACTCCTTCTCCCCTCGTGGGAGAAGGTGGCGCGAAGCGCCGGATGAGGGGGCGGCGCGCAGCGCCGTACTGCCCACACCCCGTCCCTCTCCCTGGCCGCCTGCGGCGGCCTGTCCCTCCCCCGCGAGGGGGGAGGGGGAAACACGCGACGCGTTGACGTCAGTGCCGCCCATACTTTTCGTCCAGGCGCTTGTTGAGCGCCTTGCCGACCACCTTTTCTTCCGCCTTCTGCGCGCGGCGGTGCGCAAGGCGGTTGGCCGCGCCGGCCACTTCGTCGCTCAGCTTGAGGTAGTTGGCGAAGCGCTGCGGATCCAGCTTGCCCCCTTCGATGGCCTCGCGCACGGCGCAGCCGGGTTCCTTCTGGTGCTTGCAGTCGCGGAAGCGGCACTGCTCGGCCAGGGCCTCGACGTCGCTGAAATTCTCGGCGACGTCTTCCTCGCCGGTGGGTTTCAGTTCGCGCATGCCGGGCGTGTCGATCAGGCACGCGCCCGAGGGCAGCGGAATCAGCGCGCGGTGCGTGGTGGTGTGGCGGCCGCGCGAATCGTGCTCGCGCACGGCGCTGGTCTTCATCTTCTCGATGCCGAGCATCGTGTTGGTGAGCGTGGACTTGCCCGCGCCGGAACTGCCGATCAGCACGGCGGTGCAGCCCGGGCCCAGCCATTCGTCCAGCGCGCGCACGCTGTCGGGATCCTTGGCGTTGACGGCGCGCACCGCCACGCCCTGCGCGGCCAGCTCGACCAGCGCCGCCACGGCACCGGGCACGGCGTCCGCATCGGCGGCCGCGGCCTGGTCGGCCTTGGTCAGCACCACCACCGGCTCGACGCCGCCGCCGCGCACCAGCAGCAAGTAGCGCTCGATGCGCCGCGGGTTGAAGTCGTCGTCCAGCCCGCACACCACGAACACGGTGTCGACGTTGGCCGCGATCAGCTGCTGCTGGTAGTGCTCGCCCGCCGCGCCGCGCTTGATCGTGCTGCGTCGTGGCAGCAGGGCCACGGCCTTGCGGCCTTCGATGAGCAGCCAGTCGCCGACGCCTGGGCGCTGGTCGATGGTCACCGTCCCCTTGCGATACCCGGGCGGACGCTGCCACTCCGGCAGCGATTCGACCCGGAAACTGTGCTCCGGACCGTCGGCCACCACGTAGCCGCTGCGGTGCTGTTCGATCACCCGGGCCGGGCGGGCATCGGGATGGGCGGCCATCACCGTGCGCCACTGCGCCTGCGTGGCCGTTTCGTCGGCCTGTCCCGTGCCGTCCGCGGGCAGCGGCCAGCCGATCGCCTGCAAGGCGTCGAATGCGGGAATCAAGGGCGGAGGGTGGTCGCGGTCACGTCCGGATTCTAGTGCGCGCCGCCGGTGAGGTGCATCGACCCGGCCGCGTCCGTTGCACGACGAGGGCCACGTTTCGAAGAAGATCGCGGACGCAGCGGCGATTTTCGCTGTCCACGGCCGCGGTTTCGGCTAGTCTGGGGACCCATCCCCCTTCCGTCCCTGCTGCGATGTCCCTGCCTCCCGTGAAGACCCGCGAACGCCTGTCCGAAGTCCGTTATGAGATCCGCGGAGAGCTGGCCCGGCGAGCTCGCGAGCTGGAAGCCCAGGGGCGCAGGCTGATCAAGCTCAACATCGGCAACCCGGGCGCATTCGGTTTCCGCGCGCCGGAACACCTGCAGCGAGCGATCGCCGACCGCATCAGCGACACCGACCCCTACACCCACCAGCAGGGCCTGCCGCAGGCGCGCGAGGCCATCGCCGCGTTCCACAAGCAGCGCGGCACGCCGAATGCGAGCCCGGAGCGCGTGTTCGTCGGCAACGGCGTGAGCGAGCTGATCGACCTGTCGCTGCGCGCGTTGCTGAACCCGGGCGACGAAGTGCTGCTGCCCTCGCCCGACTACCCGCTGTGGTCGGCCGCGACCATCCTCAACGACGGCCGTCCGGTCTACTACCGCTGCCTGCCGGAGAACGGCTTCCTGCCCGATCCGGACGAGATCGCCTCGCTGGTGTCCAGCCGCACGCGCGCGATCGTGCTGATCAACCCCAACAACCCCACCGGCGCCGCGTATCCGCGCGAGCTGCTGGAGAAGATCGTCGCCATCGCGCAGCGCCACAAGCTGCTGCTGATGTGCGACGAGATCTACGACTCCATCCTGTACGACGACGCACAGTTCACCCCGATCGCGCCGATCGCTGGCGACCTGCCCTGCCTGTCCTTCGGTGGCCTGAGCAAGGTGCATCGCGCCTGCGGCTGGCGCGTGGGCTGGGCGGTGCTGTCGGGCGATCCGGTCGCCAGCGGCAACCTGCACCACGCGATGGACCTGCTAGGTGCGCTGCGCCTGTGCGCCAACGTGCCGGGGCAGTTCGCCATCGAGGCCGCACTGCACGGCGAAGACACCATCGCGCCGCTGTGCGCGCCGGGCGGCCGCCTGTACGAGGCACGTCGCGCGGTGACCGAATCGGTCGCGGCCAGCCGTCACCTTCAGCTGGTGTCGCCGGCGGGCGCGCTGTATGCGTTCCCGGCGGTGACGGGCGCGGCCGCGCAGGGCTTCGACGACCACCGCTTCGCGCTGGAACTGCTGGAAACGCAGGACGTGCTGGTGGTGCCGGGCTCCAGCTTCAACGTGCCCTATCGCAACCACTTCCGCGTGACGCTGCTGCCGCAGCCGGACGACCTGCGCGAAGTATTCCGCCGCATCGAGTCGCTGCTGGACCAGTACGCGCAGCGCGAAAGCGACGCCCAGGTCGCGGTGGCCTGAGCCATGGCCGGTGCGCCCGCGCCCGCGTTGTCCTACCTCGCTCTGGGCGACAGCTACACCATCGGCGAAGGTGTGCCCGCCGAGGGCCGCTGGCCCACGCAACTGGCGCGCGCGCTGCGCGCCGAAGACATCGCGCTGGCCGACCCGCGCATCATCGCCACGACCGGCTGGACCACCGACGAGCTGACCTGGGGCATCGACGGCGCCCAGCCGCTGGGCGAATGGGACTTCGTCACGCTGCTGATC
Organism: Lysobacter stagni; assembly: GCF_030053425.1. NCBI lineage: Bacteria > Pseudomonadati > Pseudomonadota > Gammaproteobacteria > Lysobacterales > Lysobacteraceae > Lysobacter > Lysobacter stagni. The sequence goes on from NZ_JASGBI010000001.1 coordinate 565,273, forward strand.
GGCGTGAACAACCAGTACCGCGGACGCAGTGCGGTGGACTACCGCGGCGAGTTCGACACGCTGCTGAAGCAGGCGATCGGCTTCGCCCGCGGGCGTGCCGACCGCGTCATGGTGCTGTCGATCCCGGACTGGGGCGTCACGCCGTTCGTGAAGACCACGAAGGCGGAGCCGGCGCAGATCGCGACCGAACTGGACGCCTTCAACGCAGCCGCGCAGGTCGTGTGCGAAGCGCGCGGCGTGGCGTTCGTCGACATCACCCCGGACTCGCGCGAGCGCGGCGCCGAGGTGGAGATGCTTGCGCAGGACGGGCTGCACCCGTCGGCCGCGATGTACACGCTGTGGACCGAGCGTGCGCTGCCGGTCGCACGCGACCTGCTGCGGCGCTGACCCGATGACGATGCAGCACGCCCTGCGGCCACTGCCCCGCGACCGCGCGATGGGCATCGCCCGCGCGTACCTGGTGCCGGATCGCTGGTTCGTCCGCCACGACTATTACTACGCCCGCGCCAAGCTGGCCACCGACCCGCTCTATCCCAGCGTGTGCGAAGCCCTGCGCGACACGCGCGCGCCGGTGCTCGACCTGGGATGCGGCCTGGGACTGCTCGCGCATGCGCTGCGCGCCGACGGGCAGTCCATGCCGTACCGCGGCTACGACAACGATGCCGCCAAGATCGGGCGCGCCCGCCTTGCGGCGACGCGCCGTGAGCTGCACGACGTGGCGTTCGGCATCGCCGACCTGGGCGCGGTGCTGCCGGAACACCGCGGCAGCGTGGCCTTGCTCGACGTGATGCAGTTCATCCCCGCCGACGCACAGGTGCGCGCCATCGACGCGCTGCTGGGCATGCTCGAACCCGGCACGCGGCTGGTGATCCGCACCGGCATCGCCGATGGAAGCCGGCGTTCGCACATCACGCAGTGGGTCGACGTGTTCGCCAAGAAGGTGGGCTGGATGAATGCCCTGCCCGTCCACTACCCGGAACTGGACATGTTGCGCGCACGCTTCGACGCAGCCGGTGTCGAGGGCGAGTTCATGCCGCTGCACGGCAACACACCGTTCAACAACTGGCGCATCGTCGCGACCCGACGCTAGAGCGGTTGCGAGGCCGGCACCGGTGCGGTTGCGGTGTCCAGCGCTTCGGGCAACACGCTACGGTATTCCATGGCGTCCATCCGGGCGAGCACGCCCGCCAGCGTTTCCACGCTGCGGCCATGCGCTGCGCCCTCGTGCAGCAGGACGATGGCGCCGGGCGCCAGCCCGCGTTCGATGCGCGCCAGATTCCGCTGCGGGTCGGACATCACCGCATCGAAACCGCGCGCCGACCACGCCACGCGTGCCAGGTCGTGGCGTTTGAGCGATGCCGCGACGAAGGGATTGGCCATGCCGACCACGGCGCGGAACCAGCGCGGCCGCATGCCCGTCAACGCGGCCAGCGTTGCCTGTGCCTCGTCGATCTGCGCGCGCATCGCGCGCGGCGGCAAGGCCCAGAACCAGGCCTGCGGGTGCGTGTGACTGTGCTGGCCGATGCCGTGGCCGCGACGCACGATCTCGCGTACGGCCTCCGGCCGCGACCGTGCGCGTTCGCCGACCAGGAAGAACGTCGCGCGTGCGTCGTGCTTGTCCAGCAGGTCCAGCATCGGCAGGGTGTCGTCGGACGGGCCGTCGTCGATGGTCAGCCAGACCACGCGTTCACGCGTCGGCAGACGGCTGAGCACCGGGCTGAGCAGGCGCGACTGCGGTCGCAGGGTCGCCCAGATCACCACCAGGTGCGTTGCCACCAGCGCCGGCAGGCCGATCCGCCAGCCCATCTGCCACCACAGCGCGGCCACCCCCAGCTGCGAGGCGATGAACACCCAGGCCCAGGCATGCGGGTGGCGCGGCGGGCGGTGGAGGGTCGCGGGGGACATGACGGGGATGGTAAAGGACACCCCCGTGCGTCCGCGCTTGCACAATCGCCACCGCGCCCCCATGTGCACCCCATTCCCACCCGGTAGCCCGCCATGTCCCTCGACCCCGCGCTGCGTTCGCGCATCGAAACCCTGCTGCAATCCAACCGCGTCGTCCTGTTCATGAAGGGCGCGCCCGATGCGCCGCAGTGCGGTTTCTCGGCCAAGGCCGTGGGCGTGCTGAACGCGCTGCTGCCGGAGGGCTACGCGCACGTGAACGTGCTGGCCGACGCGGAAATCCGCGAGGGCATCAAGCAGTACGGCAACTGGCCGACGATCCCGCAGCTGTACATCGACGGCGAACTGGTCGGCGGCAGCGACATCGTCGAGCAGATGGCCGGCAGCGGCGAACTGCACAGCGTGCTCGGCCTGCCCGCGCCCGACCGCAGCCCGCCGAAGCTGACCATCACGCCGGCCGCCGCGGAAATGCTGCGCAGTGCCATCGCCAATGCCGGCGGCGGTTATGCCGTGCAGCTGGAGATCGACGCGCGCCACAACGCGCGCCTGCAGCTGGCGCCGGTGGACGCCAATGCCGTGGCGGTCGAAGTGGATGGCGTGCGCGTGCAGACCGACGCACTGCAGGCCCGGCGCGCCGACGGCATCAGCATCGACTGGGTCGACGACGAACGCGGCCGCGGCCTGGTCGTGCACAACCCGCACGCGCCGCCGGCCGTGAAGACGATTGCGCCGGCTGATACCGCCGCGCGCGTGCAGGCTGGCACGCTGCGCCTAGTCGACGTGCGCCCGGCCGACGAACGTGGGCTGGCGTCCGCACCGGTGGCCTTCGACACCCTCGACCACGGCGTGGAATCGCTGGAAGCGCTGCCGAAGGACACGCCGCTGGCGTTCCTGTGCCACCACGGCGGCCGCAGCCAGCAGGCCGCGGAGCACTTCCGCAACCTGGGCTTCCGCGAGGTCTACAACATCGTCGGCGGCATCGACGCCTGGGCCGACATCGACGCGGGCGTTCCGAAGTACTGATTGCAGCGCACGTCGCGACGAGGCGGCACGCTTCGTCGCGACCGCGCCACGCTTCGTCGCGGTGCGCGCATTTTCGTCATGCACCACCGCTAGTGTCGGGTCACTGGCCCTCCGGTCGCCCGACACCATCGCCATGACCCGCTGCAGCGTGGCGCCACGCGCCCGCATCCCGTTTCCCCCGCGTCCGTAGCCTGGATCGACGCGATCCGGCACGGCACAACCGGACGCGCGACCTCCCCACGATCCAGGCTGCGGCCGGTCTTTTCCCTGTCGATCAGAAGCCGCCGCCGGCCGCCAGCCAGGTCTGCTCGTCGGGCGTACTGGTGCGCCCCAGCGCGCGATTGCGATGCGGGAACCGGCCGAAACGCACGATCACCTCGCGGTGGCGCCGCGCGTACTCCAGGTAATTGCCGCCCGCTTCTCCGTCCAGCGCGGAGGCCAGCTGCACGGAACGCTCCTGGTCGGCCAGGTCCTCGGAATGTTCGAACGGCATGTAGAAGAACACGCGCAACGCCGGATCGACGGCGCGATCGTCGCCGCCTTCGATCGCGCGGGCCGCGTAATGGCGCGCGAGCGGATCGGTCGCATAGGCATGTGCGGTGTCGCGGAAAACATTGCGCGGAATCTGGTCCAGCACGATCGCCAGCGCGAGCGCACCATCGGGCGTGTCCGCCCACGTTTCCAGCTCGCCGCGCGCGGCGGCGAAATGCGCATCGAGCAGGTCCGCGCGGCAGCGCGCGTCGAAGGCATCGTCGCGGACGAACCAGCGGTCGTAGCCGGCATCGCGCCAGAACGCGATGACATCGGCGGGCGTGATGTGCATGGTGGAGCGATCCGGCGGAGAAACGCCGAGGTTACCTCACACCGACTCGTCGCCCAGCTGCGTTTCCAGTTCGGTGATCCACAGTTCCGTGACGCTTTCCAGGGTGACGGCGTGGATGAGCGGACGGATGGAACCGCCCGAGTACGACTGCGAGATGAAACGCGCATAGCGATCGCGGAACTGCAGCCAGTTGCGGTGCGCGTCGTCGAAGATGGACAGCGTCTCGTCGTCGAGCTGGCGGCGCAGATGCTCGACCACGGTCGTCAATCGCGCGTCGGCGCGCTGGAAGCCGGCCTGTGCCTGCGCGTTCATGTCGCGCTGCGAGATCGCCGCGTCGTCGCTCTGTCGTGCCACTTCCTCGGCCTGGCTGAAATAACTGTCGGCCATGCGCGCCGCGGTCTCCGCCTTGCCGATCAGACGCTGCTCGAAGCGGCGCAGGTCGTCAAGGTTGGTATTGGCGTGGTCCAGGCCCTGCTTGAGGTCCAGCAGCTTCTGGTTGCGCTCGATGGTTTCCACGGCGCTGCGCTTCTCGATCCGGCGCTGGATGAAATAGAACGTCCACGTGAGCGCGGCGCCCAGCAGCAGGTAGATGAACTTCTCCATGACGGCCTCCCCTTGTCCTGCATCCAGTGTGCCCGTCAGACGTCGCAGGCACTGCGATCCCCAGCGCGGCGCGGGGCCGCGGAAACGTTGCCATTGAAACCGTAGACGCGGCCTTGACGCCACGTGCACAACACTGAACCGGCGAGGCCATGGAAGGTCGCAGGGGCCTTCGATAACCTCGGTACCCGGGTCACATCCCGGGCCGTACTTCTGCATACGATCGAGAGAGGGATACACCATGAAGCAGTTTGTCGTCACGGTCCTGCTGGCCGGCCTGCTGGCCCCCGCCGCAGGCATGGCGCAGGAAGGTTACCGATGCGTGGTGGTCTGCAACCCGTCGCGCGTGTACTGCGTGCCGAACGGTTCGCAGCTGCCGCCGATCATCAGCATCTGCAAGCCGTACCAGGTCGGCGCTTCCACCGAGACCTCGTTGCTGACCACACCGTCCGAAGCCGCCGCCACCGCCCCCCAGTCGGCGTGCTCGGCCCAGTCCGTCTTCAACGAGGAAACCCAGACCAACGAGTGGCAGATGGTGTGCGACTGAGCAGACCACCGCTCGCGTGACACGGACAAGGCCGGCGCAACGCCGGCCTTGTCGCATGCGCGCCTCATTCGTCGAAACGCAGGTGCCGGACCGACTTGCCGTTGCGGCGGATCAGCTTCAGCGCTTCGATGCCGACGTTGATGTGGTTGTCGACGTAGTCCGCGCTGACGCGCGCGTCGGACGCTTCGGTCTTCACGCCTTCGGGAATCATCGGCTGGTCCGACACCAGCAGCAGCGCGCCGCACGGAATGCGGTTGGCGAAACCGGCGGCGAAGATGGTGGCGGTCTCCATGTCGATGGCCATGCAGCGCATGCCGCGCAGGCGCTCCTTGAAGGCCTCGTCGTGTTCCCACACGCGCCGGTTGGTGGTGTACACCGTGCCGGTCCAGTAGTCGTGGCCGAGGTCGCGGATCATCGTCGACACCGCGCGCTGCAGCGCGAACGCCGGCAACGCCGGCACCTGCGGCGGAAGGTAGTCGTCGCTGGTGCCCTCGCCGCGGATCGCCGCGATGGGCAGGACGAGATCGCCCAGCTGGTTCTTCTTCTTCAGGCCGCCGCACTTGCCCAGGAACAGCACCGCCTTGGGCGCGATCGCGCTGAGCAGGTCCATCATCGTCGCCGCGTTCGGGCTGCCCATGCCGAAGTTGATCATCGTGATGCCATCGGCCGTGGCGCTGGGCATCGGGCGGTCCATGCCAACCACCTGCGCGCCGGTCATGCGCGCGAAGGTGTGCAGGTAGCCGCCGAAGTTGGTCAGCAGGATGTGTTCGCCGAACTGGTCCAGCGGCACGCCGGTATAGCGCGGCAGCCAGTTGTCGACGATCTGTTCCTTGTCTTTCATCGGGAGTTTCTCCTCTTGTTGTAGTTGTCCTTTTCCGCAGGCGCGTGCGTAGGGGCGCCTGACCGGGCATTGTGTCACGCCCGCCATGACCATCGTCGGGTTGGCAAGCGGCCGTCGAGACGGCTACGTTGCCAAGGTTGATTGCCGTATTACTCCGGGGAAAACCATGCTTCGACCCATGACCGCCGCGCTCGTCGCGGTGCTGTCCGTCGGTGCCGCCAACGCGGCGCAACCGGGCACCACGCCTTCCCGCTCCCGATTCGTCGAGGACCCCTACCCCAGCACCTACCAGCCGATCGCCGCCGCGCCGGTGCTGATCGAGCACGCCACCGTGCTGACCGGCACCGGCCAACGCCTGGACGATGCCTCGGTGCTGCTGCAGGACGGCAAGGTCGTCGCGGTCGGCAGCGGATTGCAGGCGCCCGCCGGCGCCACGCGCGTGGACGGCACGGGCAAGTGGGTGACGCCGGGAATCATCGACGTGCATTCGCACCTGGGCGTTTACCCCAGCCCGGGCGTCAGCGCGCACGCCGACGGCAACGAAATGACCGGTCCGGTCACGCCCAACGTCTGGGCCGAGCATTCGATCTGGCCGCAGGACCCCGGCTTCGCCGCCGCTCTGGCCGGCGGCATCACCTCGCTGCAGGTGCTGCCGGGTTCGGCCAACCTGGTCGGCGGCCGCGGCGTCACGCTGAAGAACGTCGCCGCCACCACCTACCAGGGGATGAAGTTCCCCGGCGCGCCGTGGGGCCTGAAGATGGCCTGCGGCGAGAACCCCAAGCGCGTCTACGGCCAGAAGAGCGGTCCGGCCACGCGCATGGGCAACGTGGCCGGCTACCGCGCGGCCTTCATCGACGCCAGCGAATACCTGCGCAAGAACAGCGGCAAGAAGGCGCAGCAGGAATCGAAGAAGAAGCACTGGTGGTCGTCGAACAACGGCAACGGCGCCGACAGCGAGAAGGACACCGGCGGCAAGCGCGATCTCAAGCTCGACACGCTGGCCGGCGCGATCAACGGCGACATCCTGGTGCACATCCACTGCTACCGCGCCGACGAGATGGCGACGATGCTGGACCTGGCCAAGGAGTTCGGCTTCAAGGTCGCCGCGTTCCATCACGGCGTGGAGGCCTACAAGCTGGCCGACCGCCTGGCGGCCGAGAACGTGTGTGGCGCGCTGTGGGCCGACTGGTGGGGCTTCAAGATGGAAGCCTTCGACGGCATCCAGGACAACCTCGCGCTGGTCGATCGTCCCGCCAACAGCTGCGCGATCGTGCACTCGGATTCGGAGGAAGGCATCCAGCGCCTCAACCAGGAAGCGGCCAAGGCGATGGCGCACGCGCAGCTGGCCGGCATCGACATCCCGCCCGAGCGCGCGATCCGCTGGCTGACGCAGAACCCGGCCAAGGCGCTGGGCATCCTGGACCGTACCGGCACGCTGGAGCCGGGAAAGATGGCCGACGTGGTGGTGTGGAACGGCACGCCCTTCAGCGTCTACGCGCAGGCCGAACAGGTCTACATCGACGGCGCGCGCGTGTACGACCGCAAGGACCGTTCGCGTCAGCCGGTATCGGATTTCATGCTCGGCCAGGGTGCCGCGGCGCAGGGAGGTGGACTGTGAGGCGCTTCATAGAGTTCCGCCGCTCGCGGCACAATCCCAACACCGATGCGTTCGAACTGCAGTGCTGCTCGCGCGATGAGCGCTGGTCGTACGCACGCGCCGGCGGTCGAAGCTTCCTGTTGCTGGGGCTGCTCTTCGCCGCCGCCACCGCATCGGCGCAGGAGCTGCTGATCCGCAACGCCACCGTGCACACCGCCTCCGCGCAGGGCACGCTGAAGGGCGCCGACGTACTGGTCAGCGGCGGCACCATCCGCGCCGTCGGCATGGGGCTGTCCGCGCCGGCCGGTGCGCAGGTCGTGGACGCGCAGGGCCGTTCGGTGACCCCGACGCTGTTCGGCGGCATCACCGAGATCGGCCTGGAGGAAGTCTCCGGCGAGAAGACCACGGTCGACGACACGCTTGCGCTGGGCGCGGACACCAAGCAGATGACGGTGCGCCCGGAGTTCGACGTGACGCTGGCCTACAACCCGGATTCGGTGCTGGTGCCGGTGACGCGCATCGAAGGCATCGGCTGGACGCTGCTGGGCGCGGGCACCGCCACGGGCGGGTCGATCGTCGGCGGTCAGGGCGGCGTGGTGCGACTGGACGGCAGCATCGATCCCATCGGGCCGCGCGAGCTGTTCCTGCGCATCGGCGGCGACGCTGCCGGACTGACCGGCAACTCGCGCGCGGCGCAGTGGATGATCCTGGACCAGCTGATCGACGAGGTGCGCGGACGCATCTCGCCGGACGCCAACGCCGCGCTGCTCACGCCGGCCGGCCGCGCCACGCTGGCGAAATACCTGGGCGGCGGCGGCCGCGTGGTCGTGTCGGTGGATCGCGCCGCCGACATCCGCCAGCTGCTTCGCTGGGCGCAACGCCACAATGTGCGCGTGGCCATCGCCGGTGGCGCGGAGGCGTGGCGCGTGGCACCGCTGCTGGCATCGGCGAAGGTGCCGGTGTTCGTCAATCCGCTGGGCAACCTGCCGGCGGATTTCGACCAGATCGGCGCGACCATGGAAAACGCCGCGCGCCTGCGCGCCGCGGGCGTGGACGTCGGCTTCACCCAGGCCGGCGACGCCTCGCACAACGCACGCAAGATCCGGCAGCTGGCCGGCAATGCGGTCGCCAACGGGCTGGCATGGGAAGACGGCCTGGCCGGCCTGACGCGCGTGCCCGCCGAGGCCTTCGGCGTTGGCGACCGGCTGGGCACGATCGCGCCGGGCAAGCGCGCCGACCTGGTGCTGTGGAGCGGCGACCCGCTCGAGGTCAACGCCGTCGCCCTGCAGGTGTGGATGGACGGCCGCGCGATCCCGATGCGCAGCCGCCAGACCGAACTGCGCGACCGCTACCTGCGCAGTGCCGCACCGGCGCAGCAGGGCGGGCTGCCGCGCGCGTATCCCGCGCATGGTCGCTGAGGCCAACGGCCCCTCTCCCTGTGGGAGAGGGGCTCGCAGCGCCACGTCCCGGGGCTGGAAGGGCTTATCCTGAATGCCTCCGGCGCGGCATCCGCGCCGTACCGCACACGGGACCGCCATGCCTTCGCTTCCACACATCGACCTCAACTGGCTCGCGGTGATCGCGGCCGCAGCGTCCGCCTTCGTCCTCGGCGGCATCTGGTACGGGCCGCTGTTCAAGCGCGCATGGTGCCGCGAAGCCGGCATCGATCCGGACGCAGCCCCCGCACATCCGGCGCGCATCTTCGCCATCGCGTTCGCATGCAGCCTGCTGGCCTCGCTGATCTTCGCGGTGTTCCTCGGCAACGAGGCCTCGGCTGCCGACGGTTTCGGCGCCGGCTTCGTGGTCGGCGTGTTCTTCGTGGCGATGAGCTTCGGCATCAACTACGCCTTCGCCCAGCGCAGCCTGAAGATGTGGATGATCGACTCGGGCTACCACATCGCGCAGTTCTGCCTGTACGGCCTGATCCTGGGCGCCTGGCACTGAGGAGCTCGCATGACCCCGGTTCCGCTGACGTGGTACTTCGATTTCATCTCGCCGTTCTCCTACCTGCAGTGGCAGCGCCTGAAGCCGCTGCTGCGCGAGCGCGAGAAGGCCGGCGAGCCCGTGCGGCTGGTGCCGATCGTGTTCGCCGCGGTGCTCGATGCCTGCGGGCAGAAGGGGCCGGCGGAGATCCCGGGCAAGCGTGAATTCACCTACCGGCACGTGCTGTGGCTGGCCCGCCAGGCGGGCGTGACTCTGCACTTCCCGCCCACGCACCCCTTCAACCCCCTGGCGGCGCTGCGCCTGAGCATCGCCGCCGGCGACACGCCCGAGGCGGTGGATTCCATCTTCGACTGGCTGTGGACGCAGGGCCGCGCCGGCGACAGCGTGGAAGCGCTGGTGCCGCTGATGGCCGCGCTGGACGTCCCCGCCGAGGCGCTGGACGCCGATGCCACCAAGACCGCACTGCGGGCCAACACCGACGCGGCGATCGCCGCCGGCGTATACGGGGTGCCCACGCTGGCCGTGAACGGCGAGCTGTTCTGGGGCAACGACGCCTTCGACTTCGCTCTTGCCGCACTGCACGATCCGGCCGTCCTGTCCGACCCGGAAATGCAGCGGGTCAGCGCGCTGCCGGTCGGATTGCAGCGCCGCCGCTGACCCTGACGAACGTAATACGCGACCCGGGACGCGAAACGGGTATGCTGGCCGTCACACTTCGAAAGCCAGCGCTCATTCCGGGAGGGGAACCATGCGCATCGGACTCGTTGTCGATTCCGCCTGCGACCTGCCTTTGCAATACCTGGAGCAACACGAGGTCACCGTGTTGCCCATCACCGTCCGTATCGGCGAGGCCGTCCTCGCCGACCATCGGGACGAGGAAGCCACACTCGAATTCCTGCACGCGCACGTCGCCGAGCGCGGTCATGAGGCCGAGACCATGCCGTACTCGGTTCAGCAGATCCAGGACCTGTTCCTGAAGCGTCTGGTGATCGACTACGACTACGTCTTCTGCATGACCATCACGAAGACGCGCAGTCCGATCTTCGACAACGCGCAGCAGGCGAGCTTCGCCATCCTCAACGACTACAAGGCGGTCCGCGCCGCCGCGGGCAATGCCACGCCGTTCGCGTTGCGGGTGATCGATACGCAGAACCTGTTCGCCGCCCAGGGCGTGACCGCCGTGGAAGCCGTGCGCCTGCGCGCGGCGGGTGAAGGTGCGCCGAAGATCCGCGCGCGCCTGGAACACCTGGCCCTGCACACGCAGGGATACATGGTGCCGCCGGACCTGTACTACCTGCGCAACCGCGCGCGCGCCAAGGGCGACCGCAGCGTCGGTTTGCTCAGCGCCGCGCTGGGCAGCGCGCTGGACATCAAGCCGATCCTGCACGCCAACCGCGGCGAGACCGGCCCGGTGGCGAAGATCAAGGGCTTCGAACCGGCGGTGGCCAAGCTGTTCGAACACGTCGCCGAGCGCGTGGAACGCAACGAGCTGCTCACGCCCACGATGTGCCTGAGCTTCGGCGGCGAGCTGGAGAAGCTGCGCGCCCTGCCCGGCTACGACCGTCTGATCGGTGCCTGTCGCGCGAACAACGTGGAAGTGTTCGAAAGCGTCATGAGCCTGACCGGCATGGTCAACGTCGGCAAGGGCGCCGTCGTGGTGGCCTTCGCGGCGGAAGGCCAGAAGTTCACGGCGTGATTGCGGTCGTGGCGCGCGACTGCGCGCGCCACCATCGTCCGGAGATTCACGGCGCACGCATGTCCTGCGCCTAGACTGGTGGCCATCCCGATGCGGAGACCGTCGATGGCCACCCGTTACTACATCCGTCTTCCCGACGCCACGCGCGCTCGCGGCAGCGATGCGTCGCTGTCGTTTTCCGCGGTCAGCGCGGAAGGTTTCGCCGAGCAACTGCAGGATGCGCTGCGCCACGCGACGCTGTTCGAGCGCTGGAAGGCGAAGCAGGACGATCCGGACGCGGTCGATCCCGCCCTCGGTGCGACCGATCCGGACGCCGTCGTGCACGGCGAACAGGCGGACCTGCATATCGACCTGGTCGCCACCACGCGCATTTCCGGTGAAGTGCTGCGCCAGCGTCTGCGCTGGCTGGCCGGCAGCGCGTGGGAACTACGCGACGTGACGTCGGCCTGACTCGGATACCACCGCTCTCCCTCTCCCCTTGCGGGAGAGGGACAGGCCGCGCAGCGGCCAGGGAGAGGGGCGGCGCGCCGGCAACGCGCTCCGCGTGCCCCTCATCCGCGCTTCGGGCACCTTCTCCCACGAGGGGAGAAGGGATCTGCATCAGTCGTTCAATGCCTTCGCGTGATGCGCGATGTGCTCACCGATGAAGCTGGCGATGAAGTAGTAGCTGTGGTCGTAACCCGCACGCAGGCGCAGATCGAGCGGATGGCCCGATGCCGCGCAGGCATCGCGCAGCTTCTCCGGTTGCAGTTGCGAGGAGAGGAACTCGTCCGCTTCACCCTGGTCGATCAGCAACGGCAAACGCTCCTGCGCGGTCGCCACCAGCGCGGTCGCGTCCCATGCCGCCCATGCATCGCGATCCTCGCCCAGATAGGCAGTGAATGCCTTCTCGCCCCACGGCACCTGCGTCGGCGCGACGATCGGCGAGAACGCCGACACGCTGCGATAGCGCCCCGGGTTCTTCAATGCGAGCACCAGCGCGCCGTGCCCGCCCATCGAATGCCCACTGATCGCGCGCGCCTTCGTCGCCGGGAACTGCGCCTCGACCAGATCCGGAAGTTCCTGCGAAACGTAGTCGAACATGCGGTAGTGCGACGCCCACGGCGCCTGCGTGGCGTTGACGTAGAAGCCCGCGCCCTGGCCGATGTCGTAGCCGTCGGCATCGGCCACGCCGGGGCCGCGCGGACTGGTGTCCGGCGCGACCACGATCACGCCGTGCTCGGCCGCATAACGTTGCGCACCGACCTTGGTGATGAAGTTCTGCTCGGTGCAGGTCAGCCCGCTCAGCCAGTACAGCACCGGGCACGAGCGGTGCTCCGCCTGCGGCGGCAGGTACACGGCGAAGTTCATCTCGCACTGCAGGACCCTGGACGCGTGCCGGTACACGTGCTGCCAGCCGCCGAAGCACGCGCGATGTTCGATGCGTTGCATGGCGTGGCTCAGAAGTGGATGACGGTGCGGATGGACTTGCCTTCGTGCATCAGGTCGAAGGCTTCGTTGATGTCGGACAGCGTGCGCGTATGGGTGACGAACGGTGCCAGTTCGATGTCGCCACGCATCGCGTCCTCGACCATGCCGGGCAGCTGGGTGCGACCCTTCACGCCTCCGAACGCGGTGCCCATCCATTTGCGGCCGGTGACCAGCTGGAACGGCCGCGTGCTGATCTCCTGCCCTGCGCCGGCGACGCCGATGATCACCGACTGGCCCCAGCCCCGGTGCGCACACTCCAGCGCCGCGCGCATCACGTTGACGTTGCCGATGCATTCGAAGGAGTGATCCACGCCCCAGCCGGTCATCTCCACGATCACCTGCTGCACGGGCTTGTCGAAATCCTTCGGATTCACGCAGTCGGTCGCGCCCATCGAACGCGCCAGCTCGAACTTGGCGGGGTTGGTATCGATGGCGATGATGCGACCGGCCTTCGCCTGGCGCGCGCCCTGGATCACCGCAAGCCCGATGCCGCCCAGGCCGAACACCGCCACGGTGTCGCCTTCCTGCACCTTCGCCGTGTTGTGCACCGCGCCGATGCCCGTGGTGACGCCGCAACCGAGCAGGCAGACCTGTTCGTGGTTGGCCTCCGGGTTGATCTTCGCCAGCGAGACTTCCGCCACGACGGTGTACTCGCTGAAGGTCGAGCAGCCCATGTAGTGGTACACGGGTTGACCGTTGTAGGAGAAGCGCGTGGTGCCGTCGGGCATCATGCCCTTGCCCTGCGTCGCGCGCACGGAAACGCACAGATTGGTCTTGCCCGACTTGCAGAACAAGCATTCTCCGCATTCGGCCGTGTACAGCGGAATGACGTGATCGCCCGGCTTGACGCTGGTGACGCCCTCACCCACTTCCACCACCACGCCCGCGCCTTCATGACCCAGTACGCACGGGAACAGGCCTTCGGGATCGTCGCCGCTCAGCGTGAAGGCGTCGGTGTGGCACACACCGGTGTGCGTGATCTTCACCAGCACCTCGCCGGCTTTCGGCGGCGCGACGTCGATCTCGACGATCTGCAGGGGCTGGCCAGCGGCAAAGGCGACGGCGGCACGGGATTTCATGGGGGATGCTCCAGCAGACGACGTGAGGACGCAATTCTAGAGCTTGCGCGTGTAGCGTGCGTTTCCGTGTGTGGCGACAGGGGCCGACCCCAACGATTGCGGCTGCGTCAGGCGAGGACGGTCGCAGCTCCGCCGTGTATTGCCCGTGACCTGCTGTTGCCGTTGCCGTTGCCGTTGCCGTTGCCGTTGCCGTGGATCTTGCGACTTCGGAGCGAGCCGAGCACCGCAGCCGTACGAGGGCCGAAGAGCCGCCCATGTTTGAGTGCCGCGAAGCGGCGCGAGTTTGGGCGGCGTGCCCTCGTGCGGCGAGGAGCGCAGGGCACCGCCGCGCAGCGGCGGATCGCGTAGGGAGCTGGCGGTTTTGGTTACTTTTGCCAAGACAAAAGTAACCCGCCCGTTTTCGGGCGGAAGCTTTTGCCGTTGCGGCGATTGCGGTTATCAACGCCTGCAGCGTGGAAAGTCCATGGGCTCCCGTCTTCGCGGGAATGACGACGAAAGCAACAGCGCGCGGCTTCGCCGCGAATGCGGCTGCGATGACTGCAAAGCTGCCATCCATGGCGGCACGCTTCCGGCCCCGGATCGCCCGGCCCGGCCATCCATGGCCGGGCGTTCGCCGCGCTGCGGACCAGTGGTCCGCGAGCAGCGCGGCTCACCCCGTATTCTGTATCCCCGCCGAGATCCCGTTCACCGTCGCCACCAGCGCCTGGTACAGCGCATCGTCCGGTCGCCCCGCCTCGCGCCACCGCGCCAGCAGGTCCACCTGCAACAGGCTGATCGGGTCGACATACGGATTGCGCAGACGGATCGACTGACGCAGGCGGTAGTCGCCGGCAAGCAGCTCGTCGCTGCCCTTGATCGCCAGCACCGCCTCGCGCGTGCGTTCGAACTCGGCGGCGATGCCCGGATGGAAACGTTCGTGCAGTTCGCCGGCGAGCAGTGAATAGCGCTCGAAGATGTCCGGATCCGATTTGGCCAGCATCATTTCGAGGTCATCGATCAGCGTGCCGAAGAACGGCCAGTCGCGCGCCATCTCGGCCAGCGTGTCGCGGCCGTGCGCGTCCAGTGCGTTGTGCAGAGCGGTGCCCACGCCGTACCACGCGGTCAGTCCGGCACGGTTCTGCGACCACGCGAACACCCACGGGATCGCACGCAGCGAACCCACATCGCCCGTGCCGGCCCGCTTGCTCGGGCGCGAGCCGATGCGCAGCCGCTCGATCACGTCGATGGGCGTGGCGGCGCGGAAGTAGGCGGGGAAGTCAGGGTCCTCGTGCACCAGCGCGCGGTAGTGGCGGCGCGCGTCGGCCGACAATTCACCCGCGATGGCGCGCCAGGTTTCTTCGCGCGCCTCGGGCGGGCGCGGACGCAGCGTGGCACGCAGCACCGCACCGGTGGCCTGTTCCAGGTTGCGCAATGCGATCGCGCGGATGCCGTACTTGCGGTGGATCACCTCGCCCTGTTCGGTCAGACGCAGGTAGCCGTCGACGGAGCCGCGCGGTGCGGCGATCACCGCGCGCTCGGTCTTGCCGCCGCCACGGCTGATCGATCCGCCGCGACCGTGGAAGAACGCGATGCGCACGCCGCTTTCCTGCGCCAGTGCGGTCAGCGCGATCTGTGTGCGTTGCAACGCCCAGCGCGAAGCGAGCATGCCGCCGTCCTTCGCGCTGTCGGAATAGCCCAGCATCACCACCTGCCGATTGCCACGTGCGGCCAGGTGCTGGCGGTACACGGGATCGGCGAACAGCGCTCGCAGCGTGTCGGCGGCGGCATCGAGGTCGTCGACCGTTTCGAACAGCGGCGCCACGTCCAGCGGGACCCGGCCGTCGCCATCGATGCAGCCGGCGATGCGTGCCAGTGCGAGCACGGCGAGCGCGTCGGCCGCGCTGCGGCTCATGCTGACGATGTACGGGCCGAACGCGCGTGCGCCGTAACGCGGACGCAGGCGCGCCACCGCGCGGAACACGTCCAGCGTCGGGCGCGCCGTGCCGTTGCCGGTGCCGGGCGCGGGCTCGGTGCCATCGAGCAGCGCATGCAGGCGTTGCGCGCGCGCTTCGCGCGTGTGCGATTCCCACTGCGGGTCGCCCAGCACTTCGGCCAGTGCGACGTCATGCGTGGCCGAATCCTGGCGCAGGTCCAGGCTGGCGAGGTGGAAGCCGAAACACTCCACGCGACGACGCAGGCGACGCACCGCGAAGCCGCCGGCGTGCTCGCCCTGGTGCGCGCGCAGGCTGTCCTCGATCATCGCGATATCGGCCAGGAACGCGGAGGCGTCCGGATACCCGTGCACGTGGTCTTCGGCGGTTGCGCGCAGGCGCGCGGCGACCAGTGCGAGCAGGTTGCGGTACGGCATGTCCGCATGGCGCGGCTTCAGCGCGGCGGCGGCCTTGGGCAGCAGGTAGCGGTATTCCTCGATGCGGGCCAGCACCGCGTCGGACACGCCCACGCGGCTGAGCGACTGGCTGAGCAGTTCGCCCAGCGCCGCCACTTCCTGCCGGTATTGCGCGAGCACGAGCGAGCGCTGTCCCGCCAGCGAGGCGGCGATGGTGTCGGCACCCACGTTCGGATTGCCGTCCATGTCGCCGCCGACCCAGGTGCCGAAGCCGAGCACCGTGGGCGCCGACACGGACTCGCCGTAGGCTTCCTTGAGCGCGTCCTCGAAGATCTCGTAGAACACGGGCAGCACGCGGTACAGCACATCGGAGAGATAGAAGCCGACGTGCTCGAATTCGTCCGCCACGCTCGGCTTCGCCGGCGGCGTCTCGGCGGTCTGCCAGCTGGCGGTCAGCGCCAGGCGCATGCGCTCCAGGTCGGCGCGATGCTCGTAGGGCGTGCGGCTGCGGTCGATATCGTCGATCAGGCAGGTGACGATCTGGCGTTCCTTCTCCAGCAGCGCGCGACGCACGGCTTCGGTCGGGTGCGCGGTGAACACCGGCTCGATGCGCAGGCGCTGCAGCAGCGCCGCGACTTCTTCCAGACTCACGCCCTGCGCGGCCAGCGTGACCAGCACTTCGCGCAGTCCGCCGGGTTGCAGATGCGCGCCCTGGCGTTCGTAGTCGCGGCGGCGGCGGATGCGGTGCACGCGCTCGGCGACGTTGACGGCCTGGAAGTAGGTCGCGAAGGCGCGCACCAGATCGCCCGCATGTTCCAGTTCGACGCCGGCCAGCGCCTGCGCCAGTTCGGCCACGGGCGCATTCGATTCGCGGCGGCGGATTGCCGCACGGCGCAGGTTCTCCACGTCGGCAAGGAAGCCGGCGCCGCGCTGCTCGGCAAGGATCTCGCCCACCAGCGCGCCCACGGTTTTCACGTCTTCCCGCAGCAGTGCATCGTGCGGCGCGAACTCGACGACGCGCAGCGGTTCTTCGGCGGCGGCCGCGGACGGGGCGGAGGCGTGGGGTTGGGCGGTCATCCGCCGAGCCTACCGCACTGCAACATTGGTGGCGCAACGGTTGCAGCCGCAACGGTCTGGCCGGCGCCTGACCGCTGCGGGTTGAACGGTACGTTCTGCCTTTAGATGCCCACCTCGTGAGCCCGTTGCCATGCCTTCAGCCCACCGCCTCCTGGCCGCAGTCATCGTCCTGGCTTCGCTCGTGGGCTGCCGCCCGACGCCGCGCGAGGACTCGGCCGAGGCCAACGCGCCGCCGCTGTTCGACACCTTCGGCGACCTGCATCGCGACATCGGCACGAAGGTGCCGCAGGCGCAGCGCTATTTCGATCAGGGCCTGCGTCTGACCTACGGCTTCAACCACGAGGCCGCCGGCCGCGCCTTCGCCGAAGCCGAACGGCTCGATCCCAACTGCGCGATGTGCGCCTGGGGCCAGGCGCTGGTGCTGGGCCCGAACATCAACATGCCGATGCCGCCGGAACTGGCCGCCGATGCCACGATGTACGCCGCGCGCGCCAAGTCGCTGTCGGCGCATGCGACACCGGCCGACCGAGCGTTGATCGATGCGCTGGTGCAGCGCTACGCCACGCCCTCGCCCGACGACCGCAAGCCCCTCGACGAGGCCTACGCGAAGGCGATGGGCGAAGCGCACCGGCAGTTCCCCGACGACGACGACATCGCCGCGCTCTACGCCGAGTCGCTGATGGACCTCACGCCGTGGGCGTACTGGAACGCGCAGGGCAAGCCGACGCAGTACACCGACAGCATCGTTGGCACGCTGGAGGGCGTGCTCAAGCGCAACCCGCGCCACATCGGCGCGGCGCACTACTACATCCACGCGGTGGAGGCCTCCAACCAGCCCGAGCGCGCCGAGCCCTATGCCGATGCACTGGCGGCACTCGCGCCGGGCTCGGGCCACCTCGTGCACATGCCCGCGCATGTTTACATCCGCGTGGGCCGTTACCACGACGCGACGCTCAGCAACCTGGCGGCGAGCAGCGCCGACAAGGATTTCCTTGCGGTCTGTCGCGGCAGCAACGGTGCGTATCCGCTCGGCTACGTCCCGCACAACTGGCATTTCGCCGCCATGACCGCCGCGCTGCACGGATCGCGCACGCTGGCGCTGGAAGCCGCGGACCAGACCGCGAAGCGCGTGGATCCGGCGCAGATGGAAGCGATGAGCTTCATGCAGCAGTTCGTGGTGACGCCGCTGTTCGCCAAGGTGCGCTTCGGCGAATGGGACGCCATCCTCGCCACGCAGGCACCGCCGGCCGACCTGCCCTATCCGCGCGCCATCTGGCATTTCGCGCGCGGCATGGCGTACGTGCGCCAGCGCAAGGCCGGCGAGGGGCAGAAGGAATTCCTGAAGCTGCAGGCCATCGCGCGGGATCCGGCGATGGCGAAGGTGGTGCTGTTCGACATCAATCGCGCCGATCACGTACTGGCCGTCGCCGAACACATGCTGCGCGGCGAGATCGCGCTGGCGCGTGGCGACCGCAAGGCCGGCATCGCCGCCTTGCGCAAGGCGGTGGAGGCCGAGGACCGCCTCAACTACAACGAACCGCCGGAATGGCCCCTGCCGGTGCGCCCGTACCTGGGCGCGGCGCTGCTGGAGGCCGGCCGCGCGAAGGAAGCGGTCGTCGTCTACCAGGAAGACCTGCGACGTTTCCCCAAGAACGGGTGGTCGCTGTTCGGCCTGGCGCAGGCGCAGCGCAAGCTCAAGCAGAAGGACGCGGCCGCCGAAACCGAGGCGCTGCACGCCAGCGCGTGGCAGTGGGCGGACGTGAAGCTGACGGCATCGCGGTTCTGATCCGCATCGCGGGATCGCGACCACGCGACGCCGTCAGCGACGGTTCGCGCCGCGCGGCTAAGGTTGCGCCGAAGCGGGGTTCTTGAAGCTCACGACGAAGTTGGTGCCGCCGGCGGGTGCCGGCCCGTGGGTGACGGTGGCCGGCTGTTCCTTGCCGCACCCCTTGAAGAGCCACCGCTCCTCGATGCGCCGCTCCGCGCCCGTTCCGGTGTCGCTGACCACGCTGGCCTCAAGCGCATCGAAGTCGCGGCATCCGCTCAGCGCGGACGCTCCGACGAAGGCCTGCTTGAACACGTCGTGGCGCAGGTTGCGGTCGGTGAGCGTGGTCCCGCTGAACTCCATCGGTACGGAGAAGCGGATGCTCTGCAGCGCGCGCCAGCAGCTGCGGTCCGGATCGGCCGCGATCTCCGCGTCGAAACTCTTGGCATTGCTGGCGTGGATCGTCGCGCGACGATCGGCGTCGGTCTTGCCCATGTCGGGAAAGAGCCGGCCCATCGCCGCGCCGCCTCGCTCGATGGCGGCGCCCTGCTCCGTCCGCCATGCCGCCAGCGCCGGTTCCATCTCGACCGCCCGTGCGGGAGCCGCCTTGCGGCAGGCATCCACGAAGTAGTCGTACATCCCGTCCAGTCCGTAAACGCGCATGTCCAGATAGTGCGCGCGGACCTCGGCCTGGTCGGCCGCCTGGGCCGCGCCCACAGACAGCACGCATCCCAGCAATATCGCCACGAAACTGCGCATGTCCCCGCCCCCCTTCCCTGGCGGCATTCCCTTCCGCGGCGGCGGCCGCCCGACGTCGCCGCGGGGCCTGCGCGTTACTTCACGCGCCGGCCGTGCTTGATGACCATGTCCACGTTCTGCAGCAGCGCCACCTGCTTCAGCACGTCGCCCTTCACCGCGATGATATCCGCGTACTTGCCTTCGACCACGCTGCCGTAGTCCTTGTCGGCTTTCATCGCCACGGCCGGCCAGTAGGTGGCCGCGCGGATCGCGTCCACCGCCGGCACGCCGAGCTGGTTC